>DASWND010000115.1:0-22714 GCA_036399435.1 Flavobacterium sp. | reverse complement strand
ATCAGGATGGCTCATGTGAGGGCAATGGCCGGTGGCTTCCATTTTTATGAATTTGCTTTGCGATAACTCCCGGTGCAGATATTCCCCAACAGCATCCGGAGCAATAGCATCATCAGAACACTGCAATATCAATACTGGAACTTTTAGCCTCGCGAGATCCTTTCTATTGTCGGAAAAGAAAGTAACTTCTGCAAAACGTCTCGCCATTTTTGGATCCGTCGAACAAAAACTTTCCTCAAGTTCGGCAGTGAGTTCAGGCCGATCAGGATTTTTCATAATGACAGGGGCGAGAAAATTGGCCCATCCAATATAATTATTGTCCATAGTTTCTAAGAGCCCAATCAGATCTCCATGCTCAAATCCGCCCACATAATCAACATCGTTAATATAGCGTGGCGAAGGCCCGACTAAAACCATCCGGTTAAAATATTCAGGAGTATGAATTGCAGCAAGCACTCCGATCATTGAACTAACAGAATGCCCGACAAAAATGACATCCTTTAGTTTCAGGGCTTCACAGATGTCCAATATATCCTGAGCGTAGCCATGTAACGTGCTGTATCGTTCTTCATTATATGCGGCGAGATCCGACTTTCCACATCCCACGTAATCAAAAAGTACAATTTGATAATCTTCTTCAAAAGCGGGAGTGACAAATCGCCACATATTCTGATCACATCCAAATCCGTGTGCGAACATAATAGTTTTAGTTCCCTTGCCGATTATCCTTACGTTGTTGCGTTTTTCAATATTTAATTCCATACGTCAAAAATAGAAATTACAAAATAGCAGTTGCCGCACATTAGATAAACTTTGTGACGAATATTGTAAAGCTTCTGCAAAATTGTGTAATATATATAATTGATTCTGAGCCGAACTTTAAATTTCGGAAATATTTCCGCGAACTTAAATTTTGACCTTATGGAAAATAACCACAACAACAACAACATCAACAGCAACGACTTGAACACAAGAAGATCAATGGTCACCGGAATGTTTGCAGACAGAGAAAGTACTGAAAACGCTTATCGGTCACTTCATGAAAGAGGCTATACTAAAGACGATGTAAACCTGATCATGTCGGACGAAACCAGAAAAAAACATTATTCAGACGAGAACGATCATTCAGATCTTGGCACAAAAGCAGCTGAAGGCGCAGGAAAAGGATCGGCAATTGGTGGAACAATCGGTGCAATTGCAGGTGTTATCGCAGCAATAGGAACAAGCGTAGTTATTCCGGGTCTTGGACTAATAATCGCAGGTCCGATTGCAGCTGGATTGGCAGGCGCAGGCGCAGGTGGAATCACAGGCGGAATCATTGGTGCTTTAGTTGGGTCGGGAATTCCTGAAGACAGAGCTAAACATTATGAATCCGGAATTAAAAATGGAAATGTCGTCATGGGTGTACATCCACGAAATGACGAAGATGCCGATTATATCGAAAACAGCTGGAGAAGCCACAAAGGGCAGGAAATCTACAGGTAGTTTACGCTACAAAATTATAAAACCCCGCTGTTAGACGGGGTTTTTTATTGACTATTTTTTGAAGCTGATTCCCGCTTTTCATTGCAATCTTTTAGTTTTGCCTGCGGCTTCAACTAAAAGGATTTCCACTGCAATCGGGGCTATTTAAAATCAGCTACATATCGAGCAAGTTTTTACTTGATCAGCTCAAAACTTCTTTTGACAAATGCAGTCAACTCTTCACCTTTAAGTAAGTTCTGAGAAAGTTTCGCCAAATCAAGAGCCTGTTTTACAAGGTGTTCCTGATGTGTTTTATCTTCAGTGTTCAAAATGCTAGTAGCAAGTTCTGAATTCGTATTCACAACAAGGTTGTACATGTCGGGAAAGTTGCCCATTCCGAACATTCCGCCACCGCCACTTTGACTCATCTCTTTCATCCTGCGCATGAATTCCGGCTGAGTGATAATGAAAGGCGACGATCCGCTGTCAAGCGCTTCAAGCTGCACAGAATAAGTTGTTTTCGGAACAATTTCTTCAACTACAGATTTCAGTTTTTCTTTTTCGTCATCAGACAATTTAGAAATGGCAGTATCCTCTTTTTTGATGAGGTTTTCAATATGATCTGCATCAACTCGTGCAAAGGTTACATTTTCATTATCCGATTCGAGTTTTTGGATCAGATGCGGTACAATTGGCGAATCTAAAAGTAAAACTTCATAACCTTTATCTTTTGCAGCTGCGATATAACTGTGCTGTGCGTCTTTGTTTCCTGCATAAAGGATTACAAGTTTTCCGTCCTTATCTGTTTGTTTCTCTTTAAGGGTTTCTTTTAGTTCCTCAAGTGTATAAAACTTATCATCGACTGTCGGATACAATACAAAAGCACCAGCCTTTTCGTAGAATTTCGGCTCGCTCAGCATTCCGTATTCAAGGACAATTTTGATATCGTTCCATTTTTTTTCAAAATCTTCGCGGTTCTCAGTAAACAGCGACTTTAGTTTGTCGGCAACTTTTCTCGTGATGTAGTTTGAAATCTTTTTTACATTACCGTCAGCCTGAAGGTATGAACGCGATACGTTCAGCGGAATATCAGGTGAATCGATAACACCTTTTAGCATCGTCAAAAATTCAGGAACGATTCCTTCTACATTATCAGTGACATAAACCTGGTTCTGATAAAGCTGAATCTTATCTTTTTGGATCTGAAGATCCTTACCAAGTGGCGGGAAATATAATATTCCTGTCAGGTTAAAAGGATAATCAACGTTGAGGTGGATATTGAACAAAGGCTCCTCGAACTGCATTGGATAAAGCTCGCGGTAAAAGTTCTTGTAATCTTCATCACTAAGTTCAGTCGGTTGCTTCGTCCACGCCGGATTTGGGTTGTTGATGATGTTATCAACTTCAATAGTCTCAGGTTTGTAATCTTCAGGCGCATCTTCAGGTTTTGGAAGCGTCTCAGTTTTCGTTCCGAATTTGATAGGGATCGGCATGAACTTGTTATACTTGTTCAGCAATTCGCGGATCTTGTTTTCCTCAAGAAATTCAAGTGAATCTTCTGCGATATGAAGGATGATCTCACTTCCACGATCGGTTTTATCTGAAGGTACAAGCGTAAACTCCGGGCTTCCGTCACACGTCCAATGTGCGGCCGGCTCATCTTTGTAGGATTTTGTGATAATCTCCACTTTTTCAGCAACCATAAAAGCTGAATAGAATCCAAGTCCAAAATGTCCGATGATGCCGGAATCTTTGGCAGAGTCTTTATATTTATCAAGAAATTCTTCAGCTCCCGAAAAGGCGATCTGGTTGATGTATTTTTCAACTTCTTCAGCTGTCATTCCAATTCCCTGATCGGTAATATGAAGTTTTTTATTTTCCTTATCGATCTTAACGCTGATGACAGGATTTCCGTATTCGGTCGCTGCCTCGCCAATGCTGGTCAGGTGTTTTAATTTCAAGGTTGCATCTGTCGCGTTTGAAATCAGTTCCCTTAGGAAAATCTCATGATCGCTGTATAAAAATTTCTTGATGAGGGGAAAGATGTTTTCTACTGAAACATTAATTTTTCCTGTTGTCATGGTTTTATTTTTTTGTTAATTCTACTGCCGCGCCTTTTCAAATTAGAGACCAATTATACATAAAGTGACAAAATGGCGGACTGTTAATTTACTTTTAAATAACGGCACTTTTTTAACATATCGCTTTTTCGGATTGTATATTTGTTAGTGTACTAACCTATAAATACCAACAATAAAATGAAAAGATTATTAATGTTAATGATGATTTCGATGGTTGCATTCGGATGCAAATCGAAATCGCCGACAAGTGTGAAACTTGACAAAAAAGCAGAAAAGATGATGAATGGAAACTGGACTTTAGTCTCAGTATCAAATCCGGGTTCCGATTATATTAAAGTTAACAGTTTTGAACTTGCTGATTCAAAGTGTTTTGAAGGCAGCCAATGGAAACTGGTATCAAATAACAACAAAGGAACTATGTCGCTTGCAAATTCTGGTGCAAATTGCCCGGCATTTTCTTCGCCAATTACATGGTACAGAAACAACAACAATCAATTCGTACTAAAGGTGCTAAATGCTGGTGAAAAGGCAAGGAAAGCAAGAGAAGGATATGTGCTGGATGTTGCCAATCAAACAGAAACTTCATTTGAACTCATCGATATGGTAACCGTTGGAGGTTCTAAAGCCAACGTTGTATACACATTCCAAAAAAACTAATAACTTAAAAATCTAAAAATGAAAAAATTAGCAATATATACTTTATCAGGATTATTCGCTGTCGGTACAATGTTTACCGGTTGTGAGGCTGTTAAAAACACAAACAAAACGCAACGTGGTGTAGCAATTGGTGCTGCCAGTGGCGCAGTGATCGGTGGCGTTATCGGAAACAATGCAGGCAAAGGCGGAAAAGGAGCACTGGGAGCTATCTTAGGTGGTGTTGTCGGTGGAGTTGCCGGCGGAGTTATCGGTAACAAAATGGACAAGCAGGCACGTGAGATCGATGCCGCGCTTCCGGGAGCTGAAGTAGAAAGAGTAGGAGAAGGTATTCGTTTAGTACTTAAAGAGAACGCAGTACGTTTTGATACTAACAAATCAACACTTACTGCTCAAGCTCAAGCTAATCTTGACAAACTTGTACCTGTATTCTCAGAATATGCAGACACAAACATCGTGATTTACGGTTACACTGACAGTACAGGGCCGGAGGATTACAACTTAAGGCTTTCCCGCGACAGAGCTCAGTCGGTTCGTAATTATCTTGTAGGTAAAGGTGTAGCTTCAAAGAGATTTTCAACTACCGGAATGGGTATTGCAGATCCAATTTCATCAAATGAAACGATCGAAGGCCGTAGCGAAAACCGAAGAGTTGAGTTCGCAATTGTAGCCAACGAAAAAATGGTTGAAGCTGCTAAGGAAGAAGCGGGAAAATAAAGAACAAATAAGATTCAGTAAAATTTCAACAAAATAAAACCGGCGGATAAATTTCTTCGTAAATGATGAAATAAATCGTCCTCCGGTTATTCTGATCCCCACCGGAAAGTTGCTATGAAAAAACACATTCCGGGGCGGCGGTTTTCAATATAAAGGTTGTTTTGTTTTGTTTATTGGTTTTGTTAGGCAGGAGCGCCTTCCCAAGTGGAAGCCGCTCTTGTTTTTTTATGGCATATTCGTAACTTAGGCAATATGTTAAAAGCAGAACATTTACACTTTTCATATTCAAACGAGCCTGTTATCAGGAACGTTAGTTTTTATATTGAACAAGGCGATCATGTCTCGGTCATTGGCGAAAGCGGCTGCGGTAAAAGCACGCTTCTAAAATTGATCTACGGGATTCACGACCTCGACAGCGGACAACTAAGCTACAACGGGAAGACAATAAAAGGTCCGAAGCACAGTCTTGTGCCCGGAGAAGAACACATAAAATATCTTGCACAGGATTTTGGGCTGATGCCTTACATTTCAGTACGAGAAAATGTAGGGAAGTATCTTTCGAACGTCAACAAACTAAAGAAGCAGCAGCGCATTGATGAGCTGCTTGAACTAGTAGAAATGACTGAACATGCAGATGTAAAGGCGCAGCATTTAAGCGGTGGACAGCAACAGCGCGTCGGACTTGCGATGGTTCTTGCACATGAGCCAAAAGTGTTGCTGCTTGATGAGCCATTCAGCCAGATCGACGCGTTCCGAACAAATACCTTGCGTAGAAGTACCTTTTCATATTTAAAAGCAAACAAAATTACATGTATCGTCGCCACACACGATCATGATGACGCTTTATCTTTTGCAGACGAAATTCTTGTTCTAAAATCTGGTGAAATAGTGGCTTCCGGAACTCCAACAGAAGTTTATAACAATCCAGCGTCGCGCTATGTTGCGTCCTTATTTGGTGATGTGAATGTTATTCCGGGCAGCGAAATTGGCAGCAGCGAAAGTCAGGTTCTTGTTTATCCGCATCAGCTCAGAACTTCCGGTTCGGGAATACGTGTGACAGTAAAAACTTCTTACTTCAGAGGTGACAGTTTTCTGATCGAATCAACAGCAAGTTTTGGTACAGTGTACTTCTACAAAAAAACAAAAATGCCACCGGGTTCGATGGCATTTCTGAATTTACAGCAATAGCTTTAGTTCTTAAGATACTTTTCAAGAAATTGATCCTGTTCCCAAAGAAGATGTAAGATATTCTCTTTTGCAACGTAGCTGTGCGATTCTTTTGGCAGAATGACCATTCGTGCCGGTGCGCCAAGTCCTTTAAGCGCCTGAAAGTAGCGTTCGGTTTGGAGTGTAAATGTTCCCGGATTATTGTCGGCTTCTCCATGAACGAGCAAAAGCGGAGTTTTCATTTTGTCGGCTGACATGAATGGCGACATGGTGTTGTATACATCCTGCGATTCCCAATAATTCCGTTGTTCGCTTTGGAAACCAAATGGGGTAAGTGTTCTGTTGTATGCGCCGCTTCTTGCGATTCCGCATGCAAATAATTTTGAATGTGTCAGCAAATTGGCAGTCATGAATGCACCGTATGAATGTCCGCCTACAGCAACTTTCTGCCTGTTGATATATCCTAATTTGTCGACTGCATCAATTGCGGCTTCGGCGTTGTCAACTAATTGTGTTATAAAGTTGTCGTTTGGTTCAGTTGTTCCTTCGCCAATAATCGGAAAAGCTGCATCATCAAGGACAGCATAACCGCGAGTGACCCAATAGACAAATGAACCGTAATACGGAAAAGTGAAGTCGTTAGGGTTCTGGCTGCTTTGTCCTGCGCTGCTTTTATCCTTGTATTCTGCCGGATAAGCCCAGATCAGCAATGGAAGTTTTTCCTTTTTCTTCCGGTCGTAACCCGCAGGAAGGTAAAGCGTTCCTGACAATTCAACGCCGTCTTTCCTTTTGTATTTAATAACTTCCTTGTAGACATTTTTGATGCTTTCAAATGGATTTTTGAATGATGTGATCTGCGTCAGCTTGTTCTTTTTAATGTTCCGGAAGTAGTAGTTTGGATATTCTGTTGCAGATTGAATCTGAACTAAAACATTTTTAGTCTTAAAATCTGAAATGGAAAGTATATCTTCTTTTTTATCTTTAAATGTTGATTGATATAATCGGTTTGACTTTAGCGTCTTGAGGTTAAACTCGTCAACAAACGGAAACTGTCCGCTGCTTGTAAACCCTTCGCCGATCAGATATGCTGCATCATTTTCCACTGCGAGGACGTATCTTCCGTAGTTGTTGCGTTTGCGTTCGAATGATCCTGGATCTGAATAAATATCCTGTGAATTCCTGTCAAAGATCTTTTTTGGCTCTTGTGAAGGATTTGCCGGATTGATAAGGAATGTTCGGGTGTTTCTGGTGTCATACCATTCATCTGACAACATAGCAATATTGTCGTTTCCCCAAATGATTCCGTCAAAGCGCTGCGTTGTCTTTGCAATTGAGGTTGCAGGCTGATTGAAAGGAGCGTTCCAGACAAAAACTTCATCGCGAAATTGAACCTGTTTTGCAGGATCGCCTTCGTCTAAAGCTTCTACATAATAAAGTGTGGAAGGTTTGTCGTTGCGCCAGCTCATATTTCGTTTGCCTTTTCGCACTGCCATAAATCCCTTTGGAATGATTTCATTGAGCGGAACTTCATTCACGACTGAAACAAGGGTTCCCGTGCTTGAATAAATTGCTGTTGCAGATGGAAACCTGCTTAATGGGACGATGTAAGAGAACGGCTTTTTAATTGTCGTCAGCATCAGGAAATTTCCGTCGGGAGAAAAGCTTTCGCCGGCATACATATCTGCTGATTTAAAAAGTGTTTTGTTTCCGGCAAGATCTACTTTGTAAAGTTCAGATGTGACAATGTTTTCAAAATTTTCCTCATCAGCCTTGTTCTTTAGAAGATCCTGATATGTTCTGTTTTGAGACTTCGTACCGTCGGCATTTGAGATGATCGGACCTGTCGGAAGATCTTTTTTTGAATCGATCAATGGCTTTCGGTTTTGCGGCAGCAGTTTGACCAGCATGTTTTGGTTGTCGTTGTACCAGCTGACAGGATTTCCAAGGTTGGCGTTGAGGTTGTCTTCGGTGAGTTTAGTCGCTTTTGCTGTAACGACATCAACAACATAAAGCATAACGCCTTTTGCGGTCGTATGCGTGAAGGCGATCTTCTTTTCGTCGGGCGACCAACTGATATTGCTGATCTTTGGATTTGCCGGAAGTCCGCTGACCTGCATTTCCTGAGTTGACGTTACTTTTCTGATTTTGATATTGTTGATATAAGTAACTGTACTCGAAATATTTGTTACGGGGTTGATTCGTAATCCACCCAGCCGCAGCTCGTCCTGATTCAATTCATCTAACGTTTTATAAGTGTTGCGATAGGAGAGAAGCATAAACTCGTTCTTCGAATCCATTGACACTGAAGGCGCGCGTTCGTAATCTGCGAGGTCAAGTATTGATTGTGGAGGTTTTTGATAAGTCAGGTTTTCCTGTGCGTTCACTGCAAATGTGAACAGGAGAAGTGCGAAAATTAATTTGAATTTCATGAATTGACTATTTGCCACTAAAATAGTGGAAACAGGTTTAAGATTGACCTTCTATGACGATTTTAACGGGGAATCTTTAGCCCTGATGGCAGCGGCATCCTTTTTCGTGGCCTTCCCCAGCTCAGTCAAAGGTTGGTAGCTTGTGACAAAAAAGATATAGCGGACAGCAGGATTAGCTTCTAAATAATCATAAATTGAAGATTTCTAAAAAAGCAGTATCTTTTCATCCGCTTTTCGATAAAAATCAACATTTAAAATATGTATCATTCAAAAATATCAGGTTTAGGATATTATGTTCCTGAAAATGTAGTCACTAATGACGACCTTTCAAAGATTATGGATACTAACGACGCGTGGATCCAAGAAAGAACAGGGATTAAAGAGCGCCGACATATCGTAAAAGGGCAGGACACAACTACAACAATGGGCGTGAAAGCTGCGAGAATTGCCATAGAGCGTTCGGGTGTTGCATATGACGACATCGACTTTATTATTTTCGCGACATTGAGTCCGGATTATTATTTTCCAGGTCCTGGAGTTCTTGTTCAGCGTGACCTTGGACTAAAGACTATTGGTGCGCTTGACGTTCGTAATCAGTGCTCCGGTTTTGTCTATGCTGTTTCGATTGCCGATCAGTACATTAAAAGCGGAATGTATAAGAATGTTTTGGTAATTGGTTCTGAAGTGCATTCATCAGGACTCGATTTTACAGACCGTGGACGAGGCGTTTCGGTCATTTTCGGTGATGGCGCCGGAGCTGCAGTTTTGAGCCGAGAAGAAGATCTTAGCAAAGGAATTTTATCTACGCACTTGCATTCTGAAGGAATCCATGCTGAAGAACTTATTGTAAAAGCTCCGGGAATGGGCGGAAGATGGGTGAGTGATATTTTGGCTGATAATGATCCGAATGATGAAAGTTACCTGCCGTATATGAACGGACAATTTGTTTTTAAAAACGCGGTTGTCAGGTTTAGCGAAGTAATTATGGAAGGGCTTCAGGCGAATAATTTACAAGTTTCGGATATCGATCTGCTTGTGCCACATCAGGCGAATCTGAGGATTTCGCAGTTCATACAGCAGAAATTCAAGCTGACGGACGAGCAGGTTTACAACAACATTGAACGTTATGGCAATACGACAGCGGCATCAATTCCGATTGCACTGACGGAAGCCTGGGAACAAAACAAAATTAAAGCTGGCGACACAGTAGTTCTCGCCGCATTTGGAAGCGGATTTACATGGGGAAGCGTGATCATCAAATGGTAAAATAGCAAAAGCCCCGAATTGGATAGGTTCGGGGCTTTCTATAAACATGTGTTCAAATCATTTAACCCAATTTTAAACTGATCTTACGACAGGATTAAAACATCCCGCCGCCACCTTGTTTAGTATTGTCTTCGCGTTGTCTTCGTTTCAATTCAGCATTCTTTCCTGCACCAAACATATAATTGAAGTTGAGGTATAAAGACTGGCTTTCCCAACCAAATCTCGCCGCCTGTGGATATGGATATGGTGTGTCGTAACTGAACTCCATTGTATCAAAGATATCATTGAAACGTAAACTCAATGTTGCCTTGTCTTTAAGGAATGAATACCTCGCTCCGATATCTATCTTGTACATATCGTTTGTGTGAAATTGTATTCCTTCAACACCACCTCTGTAAAAGCCAAACAGAAGGAACCGCAGATTTTTCGTCGCCTTGAAGTTGTTGTTCAACCTGCCGTTTAGCGCTGCCACATCGGCTTCGCGCTCTATAAACGTTGACTCACCAGTTGTAGTATTCTGAAGGGACACAATTCCGCGTTGTGAAATATTTGAGTAATCTATCGACGGCTGAACATCCCACCATTTGGTGATCTTGTAATTCGCTGATAGTTCAAATCCGTATGCCGTATTGTTGGCGAAGTTGTCGTAGGTCATGATCTGTGCGTCAGGTTTTTCGGGATCCGGATAAATCAGCCTGTTAATCTCGTCATTGATGCTACGGACGAAGATTCCGCCTGTTACAGTGCCTTTTTCCAATGTACGCGTATAATTGAGCTCAACAGAATTGGTAAATTGCGGATCGAGTTCAGGATTACCCAAAGAGGTCATTTGAGGAGTAGCAAATTCGCGAACAGGTTTGGTCTGCTCAAGTCCGGGCCTGTCGACGCGCCTGCTGTAGCTTAACTGGAACATGTCTTTTTCGCGGGGTGAATAAGTGAACGATGCCGAAGGATAAAGTGTTATGTAATCATCTTCATAGACTAGATTTCCGTCGAGGACGGCATCAACTTTATACTTTTCAACGCGAGCGCCTAATTGATAGCTGGTCTTTTCGAACTTTTGGCCAAAAGTCGCGTATGCAGAGTAAATGTCGAGGTCGTAGTCATAGACTGCGTTTCGAAGCGTCAAACTATTAGTTGCATAATCTGTTTGCGTGCGCACCAATCGGGCTTCAAAGCCAAGTTCAAGGTTAGCTGTCTTGCTCAGCGGCGTTACATAATCGAGGTTGGCGGTGGTGTTTTGACGCGCATCCAAAATGTAATCATTGTATATTTTAGCATCATCTTCCGGATTATCGGATGTGGTATTGAAGATCGCTTCTTGTTCTTCGACGTAGTCTGAATAGTTGAGTTCAAGTTCTAACGTTTCACCTTCTTTTTTAAAAAGATGCTTATAAGCCAGGTTGTAAGCTCCGTTGGTGTTGTCGGTTATATACCGTGATCTTTGAAAAACGCTTTCTCCAAAATCTGGATCTAGAAGATCTACGCTGATATGACCATCTCCGCTGTAGTAATTTTGATTTGTATAGACAGAAACTGTATTGCGATCATTGATGTAATAATCCATTCCCACTTTAAAAAGATGTGAATTGTTATTGTTCATCACGTCAACGATCTGACGTTGTGGCTTGCTGTCTAATCGTCTGATGTCGCCGTCGTTGAACTGGTCACCGAAGTTGTTGCCGTATGTTCCGAAGAAGTTGATTTTTCCCCTTCGATAGTTCATATTGATCGAGTTGTTGATCTTTGGGCTTTGCGCATAGGTTGAACCAGTGTTCAGGCTTGCGTTGAAGCCGTCATTGCTGTTCTTGTGCAAAACTATGTTGATGATTCCGGACATGCCTTCAGGGTTATATTTCGCACTTGGATTGGTAATCAGTTCGATACGTTTGATAGAAGTAGATGGAATTTGTTTCAAAAGTTGCGCGGCATCGATGTTAGTTGGGCGGCCATCTACGAGAATTCGAACATTTTCGTTTCCTCGTAAGGAAATTCTACCATCCTGATCAACGTTTACCGACGGAATATTGCTCATAATATCAGATGCTGTGGCACCAGCTGTTGTAAGGTCACGGCCAACATTGATCACTTTTCGGTCAATTTTTTGTTCGATCGTTGATCGTTCAGCGACAATAGTCACATCCTGAAGTTGCGTCGCCTCGTCCTGCAGCATGACCGTTCCGAGTGAAATATTTGAAGTCCCGCTTGTGAAATTTGCATTTGCAATATGGGTTTTATACCCCATGTATGAGATTTCGATCTGGTAATTTTTTGCTTCGAGTTTTGTTACTTCGAAGGCACCGTTGTCATCTGTAATTCCTCCTGAAATTACCTTATCGTCTTCTTTAACTACTACAGTTACGTAAGAAATGGGTTGGTTAGTTGAACTGTCAAATACTTTTCCGGTTAATGTTGAAGATTGAGAATAGGTGGCGGTAATTGTTGCAAATAAAAAAAAGAGCAGAAATTTCATTTTTGATTGTTGATTGATGATTGAAACCCGAATGTTTTGCTACTAGACTCCACCACTCGGAAGATGTTACAACAAATTCAATTTATTTTCTCAGGATTTTTGCTAAAAAGAAAAGGCTTCCAATTGAAAGCCTTTTCTTTTTAGCAATTATATTCCGGCTTTATCTCTTCATGGCAAAATGAGCTCTGAATTCACGGGTCTGATCATCAACTGTATATTCAACTACAAACCAATAATCTGTCGACGGCAGCTGACTTCCGTTATGATTTCCATCCCATCCTGCGCCGTTGGTTTTTATTTCCCTGATAAACTTACCATAGCGGTCAAAAATCGAAACTTTTGCAGTTGGATGTTCTTTAAGATCAAAGATGTTCCAGGTGTCATTGATACCGTCGCCGTTCGGAGTAAAGAAGTGTGGATAATTAACAACAAGTGCTTCGACTGTTGTCACGTCGCATCCGTTTATGTCATTGACAGTGATCGTATGTATTCCGGATGAAACGTTATAAAAGATCGGGCTGCTTTGGAAATCACCATTATCAAGTTGATATTCATAATTTCCGCCAATTCCGGTTGCAATTACAGTGATGTTTTGTGTATCAGCAAAATCCTGGTCTACTGTGTACGCAACAATGGCCGGTTCTGAAGGTGAGACAGTGACTGAAACTTCTTCCGAGATACATCCGGTGGCGTTATTTTGTACGATTACCGAGTACACACCCGGAGTAAGTACTTCGTAGGTGCTTCCATTTCCAATTACTTCCCCAAGCTCGTTCTTCCACTGGAAAGTGTGACCGGCTGCTGTTAATCCACTTGAAATTGTATAAGAATTCAATAGCGCTTGTGTTTCGCTGTCAAAACATACAACTCCGGCAGAAGGCGTAGGTTCCGGCAATTTATGGACTGTAATGTTGATGTTCCGTAAAGTGTAGCAATTTGGCGCCAATGAATTGACCACTCTTACAAACACCGATGATGCCGAAGTTGACGTAATTGGGTTATTTCCGCTATTTGCGTCGGTTTCGTCAGCATGATAGGTCAAACTGAATTCAGATCCTGTTTGTGACAAACCCAGGATGGTTGACGAAAGTTGTGTGAGGTCAAATGAAGTTATTCCATCATTAGTTCCGTCTTCATCACAAGTGCTTGTAAGCGTTGTCGGTACTGCGTGTGCAACAGGCGGATTGATTATCAGTACCGAAAAAGAAGTTTCGTCAAAACATGCAGGTGCAAATGGCGATGCCGCGTAGATGTAAATCGTCTTTGTGACAATTACAGCGGCTCCCGGATAAAGTTGTACTCCGGTTGCCATTGAGCCTGTATAATATTTTCCGTAAGTCAATTGGGGCAGGATGTATGCACCACAAGTAACAACATCTGCCAATTCATCAGCATTATAGATATTAACCTGGAAAGACTCTTCGTCATCACAATTTGGCGTAGTTGACGTTTGTGCGTAAACATATACTTTTTGGCTTGTCGTCAGCACATCGCCTGCATTGAGCATTGTTCCGCTGCCGTTTGGAGCAGTGAAATAATTTCCAACCGCTAGTGCTGGAAGAGTATATGAGTCACAAACATTTACATCAGCAACCGGAGCTACCACAGGCGTAACATTTATCGTAATTGTAAATGAATTTTCGTCGCTGCAATTGATCCTTTCGCCACTTTCTGTGTAAATGTATAGTGTGGTAGTCGATGTTATAACGTCGCCGGCATTCAGCATCTGTAAATTATTTTCAGGACCGCCAGGATTTTGATAATAGTTGCCAACTGTCAACGGAGGTAATGTATAGCTGTCGCAAATAGTAACATTCGCCGGTGAATCTGCCTCCACTGAGAATATAAACAGCTCAAAACTATTCTGAGAATTACAGCCTGTTCCGTCTTCTGAAGGCGCATAAATGTAAACAGTCTGCGATTCTGTAATTACAGATCCCGCAGGGAGCATCGTGCCTGTGCCATTCGGACCTGTATAGTAGTTTCCGTGATCTAATTGTGTCAGAAGATAATCGTTGCATACATCAATATCTGAACGCGAATCGATGACAGGCATTGGATTTATATTTATCTGAAAACTGGTTTCATTTGAACAGCCCACTACCACTTCTGCGTATATATAAACCTTCTGACTTGCAGATATTACATCTCCTGCATTTAAAATTGTTCCTGCTCCACCTGGTGCTGTGTGATAATTCCCGTTGGTAAGTACCGGAAGTACATAGCTGCCACATATCGTTACATCTTGCAATGTGTCGACAACTGGTTGAGAAATGGTAAGGTTAATAGGGAAATCAATTGTACAATCTGCTTCAGTCTGTGGGATATAAAGGTAAACTGTAGTTGATTGGCTGATGACCGTGCCACCTGGAATTTCCTGTCCTGTTCCGCCCGGACCTGTATAGTATTTTGCTACTGCAACTTCAGGCAATGTATAAGGCTGGCACTGATGAACATCCTGCGGAGGATCGATACCGATAACGACGCTGAATGATGCGACGCTTTCACAAACCGGTTCACTGGTGGAAGCGGCGTAAACATAAACTGTTTGACTTGCGGTGATTTCGGTGCCAGCAGGAATTTCGCTTCCACCGCCGTTTGCTTCAGTGTAATATTTTCCTACTGAAAGCGCAGGTAACGTATATGATGTGCAGTCGAAGACCGATTCAAAGGTGCCAATTTGAGGTGATGGTAAAATTGTCACATCAAAGTTGGTGTCAATTACACAAAACGGTTCTGTCAGTGTTTCATAATATACATAGACAGTTTTAGACTCTGTGACTGAAGTTCCGGCAGGAATAATCTCGCCGCCGCCCGCAGGTTCAGTTCTAAATTCTCCATACTCGAGTGTTGGCAGCGTATAGCTTTCACAATAGCTTCCGCTGTCAGGAGAAAGGGTTAAAGGATCGATCACTGTTACTTTAAATCTTGAGCCTGCAGCACAATTTGGCGGGCCACCCGGTTGATTAAAAATAAATATAGTCTGGGTTTCACCTATCATATCGCCTGCAAACATAGCTTCACCCATACCATTAGCCTGCGTAAAGTAGTTGCCGTTCACAAGTTCAGGTAATATAAAACTTTCACAAACAATTACGTCTTCTAGTTCATCTACTTCAGGCAGCAAATTAACGGTCAGTACAAAGCTGGTTGTGCTGAAGCAAGTTGGATCTGTTGCGTTTTGAACCCTGACATAAATTATTTGGCCTGCTGAGTTAAAGTTGTTTGGGTTTGTAATGGGGTTTGTCCCGGCAGCGGCATTAGCGGCGGTCGTGTAAAATGTAACCTTGTTTATTGTTGAGGACTGGCCGTTTAAAATTGAAGCACTTTGCGAACTGAGATTAAAGAAAGCGTTTTGAATTGTAAAGCCACGGGCACATTTTACCATATCTGCAGGCTGAAATGCTGCCGCTGCAGGTGTAATTAAAAGCTGAAAAGATTTAACTGTATAGCAAGATCCTTGTGAATTCTGAATTCTGACGTAAACTGTTTCTGCGCCAGTGCTTGCGTGATTTATAGAAAGTGGGCTCGCGCCATTTTCTGCTTCTGCAGCTGTTCCATGATACGTAATAATTGGCGGCGAGGCAAAGCCCGCAGATATAAACGCCGTGTTAATTGACAGATCAAAAGTATAGGATGAACTTCCTGTGTCACATCTATAGAGGTTTTTTGGATTGGGTGTTGAAACTTCAGTAAAATATTCAATGTTAATGGTGTCAGTAACGGGGATGCAGTTGCCGGTTAAATTTGTGTAGGTGACGCCATAGTTTCCCGCCTCCGTAACTGAAATTGATGGTCCATTTGCAGCTGATATTGTTGTTCCGTTTTTAGTCCATGAAAAAGAATATTCACTTGAACTTAGTCCTGTAGTTAACGTATACGTTTCACCAACACAAAGCGCAGTGTCCTGAGAGACTACCATATCAAGACCAAGAACATCCTGTCCAATATTGAAAGAGTCAGAAGAGATGAAAATAGAGGAGTCAGATTCAAAATCTGAACGGTCGGCAATGACAAGTTTAATATGGTATGGCGTATTCGGAATTAAATTGGATGATGCGTTTAATAATACTGTTTGCCCGTTAAAGTTGGTCGCAGAACCTTCTGCATCTGATCCACCATTAAAACTGCCAAAATATTGGGAATTCGCTGAAGGACACGAGGAATTGTATAGAAAGTCCCGGATCGTTACGACGGAAATTGGCGTATTTGTATTCGGAACTAACGCCAAATTGGTCGTTTGGCCTGTCAGCTCGTTGGTCAGCAGAAAAGCAAATGCATCTGAGAACTGGCATTGAAAGTTTCCGTACTCTTCAGAAGCAAAAATAAAGTCGAAATTAAAGTGCGACGATATTGGAGTAAAGTCGAATTCCAAAACCGTCGCGTTTGTTGACGACATCGAAATTCCGGCTTGTGCCAAAGTTGCTTCCAGATCACCATCGCCGGGCCAGGTTGTCGAACCTTCATTTAAAAAGGTTGTGTTTGGCCCGGCTGCACTTTGTGCGCTTCCTGTAGAAAGGACCACACCAGAAGCCATTGGAAAACCAGGATTTGTGTTTTGGAAAAAGCCTATTCCGTTTGAAGAACCGAAATTGCTTCCTGTCGACCAGGTAATGTTGGTTGCAGAAACACAGGGCGAATTTATCAGTACATTGTTCACTAGTTGGGGAACTGTGTGAGACGTTGTGCTGACTTCTATCGCCTGCGCATTGGCCCAGGAAACAGTGAGTAAAGCAGCGATGAATAATAATTTTTTCATTGTAGGTTATTTTGACGAATCAAATATGTAATTATTATCGTTAAAGCGCAAATAAAATCGACAAAACGCATAAGTTATTTTGTTTTGCAAAGTAAATCTTACTTTTTCGCTAGTTAAATAACTGCTCTACGTTTACTAAAGCCGCTACTTGTTTTAATTTATCTTTGCACTTTCAAATTTGTAAGCAATGACAATTTCACAAATACTCATACCACATGTCGAAACAGCAATTAAACAGCTTTTTGGAATTGATGGTGTAAAAATTGAATTTCAGTCTACACGTAAAGATTTTGAAGGTGATATAACTGTTGTTTTATTTCCGCTTGTCAAAGCAACCCGCAGTAACCCTGCTGATCTGGGGAATAAAATTGGAGAATATCTTGTAGAAAATGCCTCGGAAGTTAACCGCTTTAACGTTGTTTCCGGATTTTTAAATATTGTCATTACGGATCAATATTATATCGAATATTTCAACTCGATCCGCGGTCTTAAAAACTTCGGACACGCCAACCCACAGCCGGATGGACGTGCAGTCATGGTTGAATACGCTTCACCAAATACAAATAAGCCTCTTCACCTCGGCCACGTCCGAAATAATCTTTTAGGATATTCGGTTGCGGAAATATTAAAAGCCTCCGGACAAAAAGTTTACAAAACTCAGATTATTAATGACCGTGGCATCCATATCTGTAAATCAATGCTTGCATGGCAAAGGTTTGGAAATGGTGAAACACCCGAAAGCTCAGGTCTAAAAGGTGACAAACTGGTTGGTAATTATTATGTAGCATTTGATAAGGCATACAAACAGGAAGTTTCTGCATTAATTTCAGAGGGCAAATCTGAAGATGAAGCCAAAAAACAAGCGCCCATCATGCTCGAAGCTCAGGAAATGCTTTTGAAATGGGAAGCAGGCGACGCTGATGTAAAATCACTTTGGAGTATGATGAACGGCTGGGTTTATAAAGGCTTCGGCGAAACATATAAAAACCTTGGTGTCGACTTCGACAAATTGTACTATGAAAGCGACACATATCTGTTGGGCAAAGATGTAGTTTCTATTGGCCTGGAAAAAGGTGTTTTTGAAAAAGATCCTGATGGCTCGGTGTGGATCGATCTTACCGATGAAGGGCTCGACCGAAAGATCGTTCTACGTTCAGACGGAACCGCTGTTTATATGACCCAGGATATTGGAACTGCCATACAGCGTGTAAAAGATTTCCCGGACGTAAGTGGTATGGTTTATACAGTCGGAAACGAACAGGAATACCATTTTAAAGTCCTGTTCCTGATCATTAAAAAACTTGGCTTTGAATGGGCTGCGAATCTTTATCATCTCTCGTACGGAATGGTAGATCTGCCGTCGGGAAAAATGAAATCACGCGAAGGAACTGTAGTCGACGCTGACGACCTTATCGACGAAATGCGCACAACAGCACGAACCATTTCTGAAGAACTGGGGAAACTGGAAGGTTATTCGGATGATGAAAAAGCGCAATTGCATAACATCATCGGACTTGGTGCACTTAAATACTACATACTAAAAGTCGATCCAAAAAAGAGGATTTTATTTGATCCAGCGGAATCAGTTGATTTTGCAGGTAATACGGGGCCATTCATACAATATACGTACGCACGAATCCAATCAATTCTGCGTAAAGCAGATTTTGAATACGATCAAAATGTGGAGCTCGGTGAACTTCACGACAAAGAAAAAATGCTGATCATGCAACTCGAGATGTATCCTGATGTAATTCAAAGTGCGGCTTCATCACATAGCCCGGCTTTAATTGCTAACTATGTTTATGATCTTGTGAAAGAATACAACTCATTTTATCAGTCGGTCTCGATTCATGGCGAGCCAGAAGCAGATAAAAAGATTTTCCGGGTCGCACTGTCCAGGAAAGTAGCAGATACAATAGCATCAGCATTTGCTTTACTTGGAATAGATGTGCCCGAAAGAATGTAGAACCTTACACTTACAGATTGTTCGGGACTTTCCCATTGCCGTTCGTTGCGCCGTTAGTTCCTGTCCTGTCGACAGCAGAACCGCGCATTTGTGATCCACATGATGCCATCATCGTTGCAATCAATGCAAGCATAACGAATCTGATGTTTAGCTTTTTCATTTTCATGTTGTTAGTTTCTTAAAATTAATCAGCATAAACGTCAGATGTCATATAACTTTAAGGATAATTATTATATAATTAACAGCCATTGAACTTTGTGAGATGTTGGTTTTATCAATCCCAACGCTGATACTTCTAAATCAAATCCCTAAATTTGCAGCTAAAATTCGATTACCATGTTCGATAATTTAAGCGAGAAATTAGATAAAGCCTTTCATATACTAAAAGGGCACGGAAAAATAACTGAAGTCAACGTTGCCGAAACCCTAAAAGAAGTTCGTCGCGCACTTCTTGATGCCGATGTCAACTTTAAAATTGCCAAAGATTTTACCACCAAGGTGAAAGAAAAAGCAATTGGCCAAAACGTATTAACTACACTTCAGCCCGGGCAACTGCTTGTAAAGCTTGTAAAAGATGAGCTGACAGAATTGATGGGTGGAGATGTTGCCGGCATCAACCTTTCTGGAAATCCAACCGTGATTTTAATGTCCGGTCTACAAGGTTCGGGTAAAACCACATTCTCCGGAAAACTTGCAAACTTCCTGAAAACCAAGAAAAACAAAAAACCATTACTTGTTGCCTGTGACATTTATCGTCCTGCGGCAATTAACCAGCTTCACGTTGTTGGTGGTCAAATCGGAGTTGAGGTATATTCTGAACCTGAAAATAAAAATCCGGTTGAAATTGCTCAAAATGCAATCAAACATGCAAAAGCAAATGGCTTCAACGTCGTTATAGTCGATACTGCAGGTCGTCTTGCTGTCGATGAGCAGATGATGAACGAAATTGCTAATGTTCATAAAGCGATCCAGCCACAGGAAACGCTGTTTGTTGTGGATGCGATGACAGGGCAAGATGCAGTTAATACGGCAAAAGCGTTCAACGACCGCCTCAACTTCGACGGTGTCATCCTGACAAAATTAGACGGTGACACGCGCGGTGGAGCAGCGATTTCAATAAAATCTGTCGTCAACAAGCCTATCAAATTTGTAGGAACAGGTGAGAAGATGGAAGCTATCGATGTGTTCTATCCTTCACGTATGGCTGAACGTATCCTCGGAATGGGCGACGTAATTTCATTAGTTGAAAGAGCTCAGGAACAGTTCGACGAGGAGGAAGCAAGAAAGCTTCAAAAGAAAATAGCCAAAAATGAATTTGGATTTGACGATTTCCTAACCCAGATTCAGCAAGTGAAGAAGATGGGTAATATGAAAGACCTCGTCGGAATGATTCCGGGTGCGTCAAAAGCAATGAAGGATGTTGAAATAGAAGATGACGCTTTTAAACACATCGAAGCTATCATTCATTCAATGACCCCAATTGAAAGAACAAAGCCTTCAATCATTGATGTCAAAAGAAAAAACCGCATCGCAAAAGGATCAGGAACCAAGCTGGAGCAAGTCAACCAGCTGATGAAGCAGTTCGACCAGATGAGCAAAATGATGAAAATGATGCAAGGCCCCGGCGGAAAGAACTTGATGAAGATGATGGGCGGAATGAAGGGAATGAAGTAGCGGTAGGTTTTGGGTCTTGGGTTCTGGGTCTTGGGTTAGAAGCCTTATAAATCTTGAACAATGTCCTCAAACTAAAGCAAAACCCAACACCTAACACCTAACACCCAATACCCTAATAACATGCAACTACTAGACGGCCGCAAAATCTCCGAAGAAATTAAACTTGAAATCACTGCCGAAGTCGAGCAGATGAAAAAGAACGGGGAGAAAGTTCCGCATCTTGCAGCTATCATCGTTGGTAACGACGGTGCAAGTTTAACCTATGTCGGCAGCAAAGTTAAGGCTTGTGAAAGAGTGGGTTTTGAATCAACACTGATCAAGATGCCAAGCACAACTTCTGAAGCAGAATTGCTCAAGAAAATCCGCCAGCTCAACAGCGACGATAATATTGATGGGTTTATTGTTCAACTTCCATTGCCCAAACAAATTGATACTCAAAAAGTGCTGATGGCTGTCGATCCAAGCAAAGATGTCGATGGTTTTCATCCGGAGAACTTTGGGAAGATGGCACTTGATATGACGACTTTCATTCCGGCGACACCATTCGGAATCCTGGAACTTCTCGAACGGTATAATGTGTCAACTCAGGGAAAACACACAGTTGTCATTGGCCGCAGCCACATCGTTGGACGTCCGATGAGCATCTTGATGGGAAGAAAAGGCTGGCCGGGAAATTCAACTGTAACCTTAACACACAGCTACACAAAAAATATTTCACAAATTACCACCCAAGCAGATATAATAATCACCGCGCTCGGTGTTCCAAATTATCTAAAAGCAGAAATGATAAAGGATGACGCTGTTGTAATCGACGTCGGAATTACACGTGTTGAAGATAAAGACTCACCTAAAGGCTATCGCATAACCGGTGATGTCGATTTTGAGAACGTAAGTAAGAAAGCTTCATTTATAACGCCCGTTCCCGGCGGTGTCGGACCCATGACCATTGCAATGCTTTTGAAAAACACACTACTTGCACGCGAACAAAAACGTAATCTATAGCTACTTTTTATAGTGGATTGAAACCCAGAGTTTTCCGGCTTCTGCGTCAAAAAGCATTCTGTACGAATCATCTTCAGTCTCATCAGAGCGAAAATATAAAGTCTTCTTCTTAGCAATTGAAGCTCGATTCGGCTCATTCGCAATTAGATCCTCTATTTTCATATCTGAATCTTTGGTGTACAGCTTATAGTTATTGTCTTCAATAAACGCACTGACGTCTAAAGTTTTGGAGTTAAGCATAAACGTGGAAGTTTTAATACTCGTAGACGTAGAATAGCTGCATTTACAACTTGTCGTGCGTGGAATTCCACTTGCAGTGCGCAATTCTATATGATCAATGTTGGCCCAATCGCAGCCTTTCTCGTTGTATGCAGCCTGAGTAAATGTATAAACACCTGCAAAACTAACGCACACAAACGCAATTAAAATTGTGATTACGAGAAGGATGATATTCTTGTTTTTCATAAACGTCGTTTAGACGTTAACGAAAATTTAGTAAGAAAGGTATTTTAGTAGTCACCTTTTTTCTTAAATCTTGGATCATCTTTTTTGATAAATTCTGCTCTCCTTTTTACCGGCTCTTGTTTCGGAAGGCTCGCCTCTTCAGTCTTGCTCGAAGGTTCGATCAATTGATTAAGCTCTTTTATTTCTGCAGGTGTCAGTTCACGATATCTTCCAACCGGAACGTCAAGTGAAATATTGATGATCCTGATTCGCTTCAAAGCAGTAACATCGTAACCCAGATATTCGCACATCCGGCGGATCTGACGGTTCAATCCCTGCGTCAGGATGATCTTAAACGTGTATTTGCTGATTTGTTCAACTTTGCATTTTCGCGTCACTGTATCAAGAATCGGAACGCCGTTGCCCATGCGTTCAATAAACCTGTCGGTGATCGGCCTGTTGACGGTCACTGTATATTCCTTTTCGTGATTGTTGCGCGCACGCAGTATTTTGTTGACGATATCACCATCGTTGGTCATAAAGATGAGTCCTTCGCTGGCTTTGTCGAGTCGGCCGATCGGGAAGATTCGGGTGGGATAATTAATGTAATCTACAATG
>DASWND010000114.1:0-12052 GCA_036399435.1 Flavobacterium sp. | reverse complement strand
TGCAGCGGTAAAAGCTGCCGAGTTTATTAGATATGAAGGCGCCGGTACAGTTGAATTTCTTGTCGACAAGCACCGCAACTTCTACTTCATGGAGATGAACACGCGTATTCAGGTTGAACATCCTATCACAGAACAAGTAATCGACTACGATTTAATCCGTGAGCAGATTATGGTTGCAGCCGGAATTCCGATTTCGGGAAAGAATTATTTGCCACAGCTTCACTCGATCGAATGCCGAATTAACGCTGAAGATCCGTATAACGATTTCAGGCCTTCACCGGGCAAGATCACGACGCTTCACGCGCCGGGTGGCCACGGAGTACGTTTAGACACGCACGTGTACTCAGGTTACACAATTCCGCCGAACTACGACTCTATGATCGCAAAGTTGATTACGACTGCGCAGACACGCGAAGAAGCGATCAGTAAAATGAAACGTGCTCTGGATGAATTTTACATCGAAGGCGTAAAGACGACAATACCTTTTCACCGTCAGCTGATGGACGAACCCGCTTACGTTGAAGGCAATTACACAACGAAGTTTATGGAGACATTCAAGATGAACGATCCGCAAACTTAATGCTATAATCACATTAGCCCCGATTGCAGCCGACATCCTCGAAGCGCAGCGTAGAGATAAGGCGGAAAGCGGGAACAGCTTCTAATCGAAGCCTCGACAATTGTTGAGGCTTTTTTATTTGAAGCTGTTCCGGCTGTCCGCTTATATCTTTTTCAGGCCTTCGCAGACTACGGCCCAAAAAAGGATATCCACTGCCATCCGGGCTAGGGTTGAGAGATAACTATTATCCTTTCAGCATCCGCAATCTTCCCTGCCAAGTAATTACTACTCAAACTTTTTCATAAAAAAAGCTACCTCATTAGAGATAGCTTTTAATTCAAAATTTGTTTTTTTATTGTCTGATAAAGCGGCTCACCACCGGAACTCCGTCTGAAGTAACTTCCAAAAGATAAGTTCCTGCACTGATTCCCGAAACAGATAAATTGCCGTTGATAATTTTACCATCCGCAATTTTTTGTCCAAGCATATTCAAAATCCTGTAGGTACTGTTTTCAGTGACATTAGAAACCTGCAGCTCATCTCCTTTAACTGGGTTCGGATAAATTTTAAACACTATACTTGCGTCGACACCTTGTTTAGCCGTAGAAACAATGTTAACAGTATAATCCTCAACCTGTCCGTAAGGAAACGCTTCACAAGCAGTTGGAATAGCATTATACTTCATTGAAACCCTCATTCTCGTGCTTCCTAGAGCTGCAGTTGAAGGTATTGTGATAGTTCCTGTTGCAGGCGTTGTCTTAGAAGCAGCTTTAGACCATGCAAGTTCACCGGCATCTGCGAAATCACCATCTCGGTTGTAATCTATCCACACGGCGTAACCTTCATTGTAAGTTGTGCTAGTCCATTGCGGCGTAACACTTATCGAATAAGAAGTTCCTCGTGTTGCGTTAGTGGAAATACTTGTGAAATTCGTATATCCTGTCCCACCGGTAGATGGATTATTGATAGAACCAAACTGCACACGTGCTATTTTTTCATCCGCAACACTGTTTCCCTGTGACGCACAATATGCAGCAGTGGCGGATAAAGTAGTAACGTTGACAGTGTTGCTCGCTTGCGACATGTTTCCTGCAGCATCTTTAGCAGTCACATAGAATGAATAATTGGTTGAAGCAGTCAGTCCGGAAACACTGTAAGTTGTGCCCGTTACTGTTGCGGCTAATACATTATTCTGATAAACATTATAACCGGTAACACCAACATTATCCGTTGCAGCTGACCATGAAAGATTTGTACTGCTGGAAGTTGTACCTGAAGCTGTCAGCGAAAGCGGTGCGGAAGGCGAGGTGGTGTCTGGTGTTGAGGTTTCAATGTTAACCGAGTAATCTTCAACTTCTCCATACGCAAATACTTCACATGCTGTCGGAACACCGTTGTATTTCATTGAAACCCTCATTCTTGTTGTGCCGGTTGTTGCTCCCGCTGGAATTGTAAATGTTCCACTAACAGGACTCGCTGTTGACGCGGCAAGTGTCCACACCTGTTCTCCGGCATCTGTAAAATCGCCGTCCTTGTTATAGTCGATCCACACACCATATCCTTCAGCATACATAGATCCGGTCCATGATGGCGTTACTGTAATTGTGTAGGCGGTTCCCTTTGAAACATTTGTTGAAATAGAAGTGAAGTCGGTATAACCGGCAGTAGTTGCTGAAGAGTTGTCGATCGATGCAAATTGTACACGACCAATTCTTTCATCAGCAATGCTGTTGCCTTGTGATGCACAATATGAAGTGCCTGCGGCTAATGTCGTAACATCGACAACATTGCTTGAAGCTGAAGCATTACCTGCTGCATCTTTAGCAACGACATAAAAACTATACGCAGTCGATACTGTTAATCCGGTCACTGTATAATTTGTTCCAGGTACGGTCGCTATAAATGCCGAATTTTGATAAACATCATACCCGGTAACACCAATATTGTCGGTTGATGAAAACCACGTTAAGTTTGTTGATGTCTGTGTCGTCCCCGATGCTGCTAAATTTGTAGGAGCCGATGGCGCAGTAGTATCGGCTACAGGAGCCAATGTCGTAACAGAAACTGTATTGCTTGATGCTGATGCATTTCCAGCAGCATCTTTGGCTTTTACAAAATAAGAATATGTTGTTGAAGCAGAAAGTCCACTTACTGCATATGAGGTTCCGGTTACTGTAGCTTTAAATACATTATTTTGATAAACATCATAACCTATGACCGCGACGTTATCGGTAGATGCATTCCAACTTAAATTAGTGCCTGACTGTGTTGTTCCTGAAGCAGTCAGATTAAGCGGTGCAGATGGTGCAACCGTGTCCGAAGTGCCTCCGGTTATCGTAAAATTGGCATTTGAAACATCAAAAAAGATGTGATTGGTACCTTTTACCATGATCCTGTTTGTTGAACCGGCTGAATTCGGAATTACAACAGCCTGTGATCCGTCATTTGGCGTTGCAGCTAATAATGTTATTGGGAAAGTTTGTCCGCCATCAGTTGATAGCAATATGTCAACATTTGCACAATTTACGCCATTGGCCGTCGTACCGGCAACTGCCCATGTTATAGTTTGTGTTGAGCCTCCAACATAAGAAACTGATGTGTTTGGCGCACTTACAGCAAAAGGGCCTGCAGTTGCATTTACGGCAACTACCATATCATCACTGTTGTTTCCTGCGCCGCCGGCACGGTTATCACGTACGGTCAATCTGAAGTTATAATTTCGGGCTACAGACGATAACGATTCAACTACTAGCTCCGTTCCTGCCGTTGTTGTTGCTCCGGTTAAAACTGAAGACATTTTAGGAAAATATCTTGTCGGAGAAACTGTCGGATTATACGACCTGAAGTTCGGCCCTGACGTTTTAGTCGCATTTGGCGTTGTTGTAGTTGATGTACCATTATCCATTTGCTCCCATGCGTATGTTAGCGCATCACCGTTAGCATCAGTTCCAACTCCTGTAAGCATAAAGGGTGTGCTTTTAGGAATTGTGAAATCTGCACCGGCACTTGCTGTTGGAATGGTATTTCCAGTTGCTGTTTTCACCGGACAAGTTTTCGCTTTGATGTTGTTCGTTACTTGCTGAATACTTACTGCATGGAAATATGCGTCAGAATGTGGCTGCACATCTTTTGCTGTAATTCCTGCATATCCCATAATAGTCGATCCGCTTCCGGGTTCCATTTGTACACCGGTTCCTTCATTACTGTGAGTAAAGGTATGATTTGCACCAAATTGGTGTCCAAGCTCGTGCGCAACATAATCAATATCAAAATTATCGCCCGAAGGAATTCCATCACCCGGCGAGGTATAACCGCTTCCTTTTGATCCATTGACGCAAACGCAACCAATGCAACCGGCGTTTCCACCACCGCCAGAGGCGCCAAATAGGTGACCGACATCATAATTGGCCTCTCCAATAACTGAAGTCAGAGTATTTTGAAGTTCAGAATTCCACGCGCCACCTGCACCGGTAGATGCCGCTGAATATGGATCTGATGATGCACTGGTATAAATTACTGCATCAGTATTTGAGATTAGTACCATTCGGGCAGCGAAGTCTTTTTCAAACACACCATTGACACGAGTCATACTATTGTTGATTGCTGCTAAAGCCAATGCTTTTGTTCCACCAAAATAGGCTGTATATTCTCCGGTGACAGACATCGCAAGTCGGAATGTTCGTAAATAAGCATCGTCAGCATTAGGTCGGAACATAGGCGAAATCTGCTCGGTGGCATCTGATGGAACTGTACATTGAAAATTGCTGGGCAATGGTGTTTTGTCAACTTTCCGATATACAGCGTATACGGAAAGGTCATTGGTAAATGGTTCGATAAAAACTGTACTGCGATCTGCATGTATTGCCATTGTCTGTAGTCCCAAAGGTGATAGGCTAAAGTATATCACAGAGGAAGGATCATCTATATTAAATCCGATGTATGATTTTATTTCGGGGTAACGTGAAGCTAGTTCGTCTTCGAAATTGGAATTTTCCATAATACGATAATTGACGGCAGATCCATCAGCGTCAGGGAAAGAAATAGTGACACCCGATTTTTGTCCGGAAAACCGCTTGGGAGCGTTCACAAGCTTTTGCTGAAGCTGGACAAGGTCGAACGTGAAAAGCTGCGGATTGGATAAATTTGTTTTGTTTGCTGCTACGGAATCTCCCGAGGGCTTGACTGCCGCCCGCCAAATAGGTGCCTGAGCAAAAGTCAGGCAGGAAGATAGAGCAACGATTACGATGAGTAAAGTCTTCTTCATAATTCTAAATATATTAAGAGTAATTTAGCCAAATGTAACAATATAAAGTTGTGTCGGTTGCGAATTTTAAAATTTAACTGTTAAAGTTGCGGTCGCCTTGAAATGTCGCAATTTTTCTCACAAATAAAAATTTGCTGTAATTCTGGCCGCGATAAAGTGTCGTCTTGAAGAAGGAAGTTGTAGTTGTGCGTAGCACACTATAAGCACAAGAAATTCTTCAATTAAGTGTGAAAATTATAAACGAAAAAAAGCCTGTTTTGTCGCAGGCTCTTTTAATTTCTGAGTTTATCAACGAATATTCTATAAGGTTTCTTTTAACCATTTAAAAAATTCACGTTGCCACACAATAGCGTTCTGCGGCTTCAATACCCAGTGATTCTCATCGGGAAAATACAGGAACCTGCTCTTGATTCCACGTAGCTGCGCAGCCTGGAAAGCTTCCTGGCCTTGTCCGACTGGAACCCTAAAATCAATTCCGCCCTGAATTATTAAAATTGGCGTATTCCATTTATCAACATAATTGATCGGATTGAATTGCTCGTAGGTCTTCACCGCCGCTGCGTTGTTTTTTTCCCAATATGGCCCGCCTGAATCCCAGTTTGTAAAGAAAACCTCTTCGGTCGTTCCGTACATGCTTTGCAAGTTGAAAACACCGTCATGCGCAATGAATGATTTAAAGCGGTTATTGTGATGACCGGCAAGATAAAATACGGAGTATCCACCGTAGCTGGCACCGACACATCCTAACTTGGATTTGTCAACATACGGCTCTTTTGCAACATCATCAATAGCAGATAAATAATCATCCATAACCTGGCCGCCCCAGTCTTTGCTGATCTGTTCGTTCCATTCAACGCCATGTCCGGGCATTCCGCGACGATTTGGCGCAACAACAACATAACCATTTGCGGCCATCAACTGAAAGTTCCATCTGAATGAATAGAATTGCGTCAATGGCGACTGCGGTCCGCCCTGGCAATATAATAAAGTAGGATATTTTTTCGCCGGATCAAAGTTTGGAGGTAAGATCACCCACACAACCATTTGCTTATTGTCGGTTGTTGTTACATATCGTTTTTCAACTTTACTCAATGCAATCTTGCTATAAATGTCGTTGTTGACAGTTGTAAGCTGTTTCCAGTCTTTCTTCTTTAGATGATACGTATAAAGTTCTGCAGCATGGTTCATATCTGTCCGTACTAAAACAGCAAGATCACCCAGAAATCCGACCA
Organism: Flavobacterium sp.; assembly: GCA_036399435.1. GTDB lineage: Bacteria > Bacteroidota > Bacteroidia > Flavobacteriales > Flavobacteriaceae > Flavobacterium. The sequence continues at coordinate 5,997 of DASWND010000114.1, read as the reverse complement.
TGTCTGCCACATCAAAAGCTCCATCGGTTAATTGAACAATTTTTGGGGAATAGCTGCTTTTACCGGGAACATTGATTTCAAAAAGCTGTTTTGTTCCTCCAATAGGTGCAACAAAATATAATTTCTTCCCGTCATTGCTGTACTTGAAACTGTCGACTGTTCCGTCCCACGATGCTGTGAGGTTGACATCTTTTCCTCCAACGTGAACCACAATATCATTTTTGTCAGATTCAAATCCGTCGCGTTTCATCTGAAGCCACGTTAGGTTTCCGGTCGGCGAAAAAGTAGGCGAGGTATCGTATCCCGGATTGTTGGGAGTCAGATTTGTAGTTTTTCCGCTGGCGATATTGTATTCATAGATATCAGTGTTGGTGCTGACCGCGTAATCTGTTCCCGCTTTTTTCTTGGCAACATATAAAATGCTTTTGCTGTCGGGCGACCAGATATAATCTTCGTCACCTCCGAAAGGTCTCTGTGGCGCATCGAAAGGTTCATCTTTCATTATATCTGTTCCCACTGAACCTTCAATATTCTGACGAAAAAACACATGGTTGTATTTGCCTTCGCTCCACGCGTCCCAATGCCTGTAATTAAGGCCATTGTAAATTTGAACGTCAGACTTGTCAAGTTCAGGGTAAGAATCTTTTCCGTGAACTTTCTCGACTTTTACTTCTTCACTGTAGACAACGTAATTACCATCAGGAGAGATGTTCTTGTCGATTATCAGTCCATCGGCAGATGACAATTCGGTTGCCGTTCCGCCAAGAGTTGGAATAGAGAAAAACTTGGTTGTCGACTTATTTTCTTCAACAGATGGATACGAAACTTTATAAAATACTTTTTTGCCGTCGGATGACATTCCTATTGGCGATACCCGGCCAAGTTTCCAAAGTAATTCCGGCGTCATCACATTTTGTCCATTCATATTTATAGCAAACATTGTTATAATTATCAGCAGTAAATTCTTCATAAATTTATTATTTAAAAGAGCCTAAAAGTAAGGTATATTTCATAAAAAAAAGCTACCCTTGAGAGATAGCTTTCTTTGTCGCGGCATTCATTATTATTGGCGGACGAACTTTTTGGTAACCCATTGTTCGTCTTGTACAATCTGCAGAAGATAAATCCCTGCAACTAAAGTTGATACCGAAATTTTCCCATCTGAAGTTTTACCTTCAGCTACTGACCGCCCGGTTAGATTATAAATACGGTATTCAACATCGGATTCAATTCCTGAGACATGTAACTCATCACCTTGCACCGGATTTGGATATAGTTTGAATGATATCGCGGCATCTTCTCCTGAATCTCTTCCGGTTGAAACAATGTTGACAGTATAATCTTCAACCTGGCCACGTGCAAAGATTTCACATGGCGTCGGAATTCCATTGTTTTTCATTGAGACCCTCATCCTTGTACTGCCTGTTGATGCACTCGCTGGAATAGTAATTGTTCCCGTTGCAACAGATACCGTTGACGCTGATTTCGACCATACTAGTTCACCTGCATCCGAGAAGTCACCATCTTTATTAAAATCGATCCATGCTGCGTATCCTTCACCGTAAACTGTGCCGGTCCATTGCGGTGTAACGGCGATTGTATATGAAGAACCTCGCGAAACATTCGTTGACGCTGTAGTAAAGCTTGTATAGCCACTACCGCCGGTTGATACCATATTAATTGTTCCAAACTGTACTTTGGAGATCTTTTCATAAGCCACGCTATTTCCCATTGAAGTACAATAAGTAGCAGCTTGCGGCAATGTGGTGACACTGACGGTATTGCTTACCGCAGATAAATTGCCCGCCGCATCCTTTGCTTTAACTGTAAATGAATAAGCAGTTGATGCAGTAAGTCCGTTAACAGTGTATGTCGTGCCCGTTGCCGAAGCAACATAAACCGAATTTTTATAGACGCTGTACGACGCGACGCCCACATTATCTGTTGATCCTGTCCATGACAGAACTGTCTTTGTCTGTGTAGTTCCGCTCGCTGTTAAATTTGTAGGTTTTGACGGGGCGACCGTATCTGCACCTAGTGCCGTTGTTGTTACAGAAACAACGTTGCTTGCCGGCGATAGGTTACCTGCAGCATCTTTACCTTTAACTGTAAAAGAGTAATTAGTACTTGGATTGAGTCCCGTTACAGTATAAGATGTCCCGGTTGCCGCTGCGACATAACTTCCATTTTTGTAAACGCTGTAAGTGGCTACTGCAATATTATCTGTCGAAGCTGTCCATGTTAAATTGGTCTTATTTGATGTTGTCCCAGATGCAGCTAAAGAAGTTGGTGTACTTGGCGCAGTTGTATCGGCACCGGCTGGTAGTGTTGTAACAGAAACAGTATTGCTTTGTGGCGATAGATTTCCCGCAGCATCTTTGGCCCTTACATAAAACGAATATGAAGTTGCAGGCGTAAGTCCAGCCACACTTGTTAAGGGAGTTGGCGATGTACTTTTTAACACGCCATTTTGATATACATTATACGCTGCAACACCAACATTGTCAGTTGATGGAACCCATGCCAGATTGCTGCTGGTCTGAGTTGTTAGCGTCACGGCAAGAACCGTCGGAGGTGTTGGAACAATTGCATCTACTACACCACTGGTTATTGTAAAATTGGCGTTTGAAACATCAAAGAATATATGATTGGTTCCTTTGACCATAATCCTATTAAGAACTCCCGGTATATTTGGAATCACAACCGATTGACTTCCATCATTTGGCGTTGAAGCTAGTAAAGTGGTGGGAAAGGTTTGACCACCATCAGTTGATAAAAGTATATCGACATTTGCACAATTGACATCATTAGTGGTTGTTCCGGCAACTGCCCACGTGATCGTCTGGTTTGAACCTCCCGAATAAGATACAGCTGTATTTGGCGAATTCACCATAAACGGACCAGCACCCGGGCTCACGGTTACAACCATGTCATCGCTATTATTTCCGCCACCGCCGGCTCTGTTGTCTCGCACGGTAAGTCGGAAGTTTAGCTGTCGTGCGACTGAAGGCAACGCTTCAACCACTATTTCTGATCCCGCCGTTGTAGTTCCGCCTGTCAGCAATGAAGATAACTTTGGAAAGTATCGCGATGCCGATGTGGTAGCAGCGTATGATCTGAATAGTGGCCCTGAAGTATTTGTCGATGTCGGAACAGTTGCAGTAGAAGAACCTGAATTCATTTGTTCCCAATTATAAGTCAACACATCGGTATTCGCGTCAGAACCTGAACCTGTAAGTTTAAATGCGGTGCTTTTTGGGATTGTATAGTCTGAACCTGCATCAACCGTTGGAATTGTATTTCCAGTTGGCGTTTTAACAGGACATGTTTTTAATTTGATATTATTTGTAACCTGTTGAATGCTGACAGCGTGAAAATAGGCATCTGAATGAGGCTGCACATCTTTAGAAGTAATTCCGGCGTATCCCATAATTGTCGATCCGCTTCCAGGCTCCATCTGAACACCGGTTGATTCATTGCTGTGTGAAAAAGTGTGCGTTGCGCCAAATTGATGCCCTAGTTCATGTGCTACATAATCGATATCAAAATTATCACCAGCAGGTGCACCACTTGGTGATGTAAATCCGCGGCCTTTTTGATTGTTAATGCAAACGCATCCGATACAACCGGCATTTCCGCCACCACCGGAAGCGCCAAATAGATGGCCAACGTCATAATTTGCTTCTCCAATTACGGAAGTGAGGGTACTTTGTACCTCTGTATTCCAGGCGCCATCTGAACCAGTAGAACCTGGAGAATATGGATCTGTTGATGCATTTGTATATATAACCGCATCTGTATTGGCAATCAGCACGACCCTTGCGGCAAAATCTTTTTCAAAAACACCATTTACGCGGGTCAGAGTATTGTTGATTCCTGCCAGCGCAAGTGCTTTTGTACCACCGAAGTATGCTGTATATTCACCTGTTACCGACAATGCAAGTCGAAAAGTACGCAAATAAGCATCATCAGCATTTGGGCGCAACATTGGCAAAATAGCAGTGGAAACTTCATCTGGTGTGTGGCAACTAAAGGTATTTGCTTCAGTTGGCTGGTCTGATCTGCGATAAACAGCATACAGGCTTCTGTCGGTCGTATAAGGTTCTATAAATTCCGTAGGGCTGTCTGCTTTCAGTGTCATTGCCTGTAAACCAAGAGGTGAAATGCTGAAGTATATTGTTGCTGTTGGATCGTCTATCCCATGCCCGATAAAAGATCGTATTTCAGGATATCGTGCTGCAAGTTCGGGAGCGAAATTCGAATTCTCACTAACCTTATATCTTGATGATGAACCATCGGCATTGGGAAAAGACACAACCACCTGTGACGAAGAGACTGACCTTCTTTGTGGAGCGCTTAGTAGCTTCTGTGTAAGCGACTGAAGGCTAAAATTTACAAGTTTCGGATCAACTAAGTTTTTTTTGTCTTCTGCTACTTCAGAATTCGTATTACGCACACCGAATTGATGGTAAAGCTCCTGTGCCTCAGATGAGTAGGTCATCATTGCTACAAATGCAATAATTAGAAATCTTTTCATAAAATACTTTTGGGAGTAGAGCGCCAAATATAGAAATACTTTTATTTTCTTATCGACGATCTGCACTTTACTCGGTCAACTGCATCTTTTTTAACATACGATTAATATTTTTCTGACAACAAATGTTTTATTCGTCGATTTTCTCCTACTTTTTTATCTAACGCGATAAGATTGTGGTCAAGCATGTATTATTGCTTAAATTTGTATCATTGAAAAACATCCTATGTTCAGAAAGATTCTAAGGTTGCTGATGAAAATCGCGTTGTGGTTTTTCGCTCTTTCTATTTTATTGGTACTTTTATTTAGCTTCCTTCCAATACCATTTACGCCGTTGATGGGTGTCAGGGCAATCGAGAATATGGCAGAAGGAAAAGACCTTGAATTCAGTCATGACTGGGTTCCGATTGAAGAAATTTCTCCCAATCTTCAAAAAGCAGTAATTGCTGCCGAAGACGGTACATTCCTAACCCATAATGGTTTCGATTTCGAGGCAATGCAAAAGGCGATGAAGAGTAATGAAAAGGGTAAAAAAATCAAAGGTGGCAGCACCATCTCGCAGCAAACAGCTAAAAATGTTTTTTTGTGGCATGGGAGAAGCTACATAAGAAAAGGGCTTGAAGCATACTTTACCGTTCTAATCGAATTTTTCTGGGGTAAAGAGCGAATCATGGAAGTATATCTTAACAGCATCGAAATGGGCAATAACGTCTATGGCGCTGAAGCCGCTTCACATCATTACTTCCTTAAAAAAGCATCAGAACTTTCCAAGCGTGAGGCCGCAGCTATTGCAGCAGTATTGCCAAATCCGAGGAAATATAAAGCAACAAACTCGTCGTCATATATCGAAAGGCGAAAAGGCAGGATCGTTAAGCACATGAGGTACGTCGGTAAACTTGATTATAATAAATAAATCATCTACTATGAAAGCACATGAAATAGATTATCAGATTTTTGGTGAAGAAATGCAGTATGTTGAAATCGAACTTGATCCAAATGAAATTGTCGTAGCTGAAGCAGGAAGTTTTATGATGATGGAAAATGGAATTCAGATGCAGACGATCTTTGGTGATGGCTCTGAACAACAATCAGGTGTTTTTGGAAAGCTTTTCAACGCCGGAAAGCGCATGTTAACGGGCGAAAGTTTATTCATGACTGCTTACCTGAACCAGAACAACCAAAAAAGCAAAGTAAGTTTTGCGGCACCTTATCCCGGAAAAATTATCGCGATTGATCTTACTGCATACAACGGAAAGTTCATTTGCCAGAAAGATGCGTTTTTATGTGCTGCAAAAGGTGTAGCAGTCGGAATTGAATTTTCCCGCAAGATCGGCCGAGGGCTTTTCGGAGGCGAAGGTTTTATCATGCAAAAGCTCGAAGGCGACGGAATGGCATTCGTACATGCCGGCGGAACTCTTGCGAAAAAAGAGCTCGCGCCGGGTGAAGTACTTAAGGTTGATACG
>DASWND010000113.1:0-9562 GCA_036399435.1 Flavobacterium sp. | reverse complement strand
AACGTAGCAACCACTTTCGTAACCTTCACCTGATAGAACGCCACCTTCAACAAGGATTTTTCCACCTTCGGCGACAACTTTCTCAAGCGCTTCGTTATACATACGAACAGCATCGGTGTCGATAAGCGGACCAACATGATTGTTTTGATCAAGGGGATTTCCAATGCGGAGTTGGTTATAAGCTGAAATCACAGCGTCTTTTACTTTATCATAAATACTTTCGTGGATGATCAGTCTTCTTGTTGACGTGCAGCGTTGTCCGGCAGTTCCGACGGCGCCGAAAACAGCTCCGATGACGGTCATTTTAATGTCGGCGTCGGGTGTAACGATGATTGCGTTGTTTCCACCTAATTCAAGGAGCGATTTTCCAAGACGTGCAGCAACGGCCTGAGCGACGATTTTTCCCATTCTTGTTGATCCGGTCGCAGATACAAGCGGAACACGCGGATCGGCAGTCATTAGTTCACCGATTTTATAATCTCCATTTATCAGGCATGAAATTCCTTCGGGAAGATTATTTTCGCGAATAACTTCGGCGATGATGTTTTGACAGGCGATTCCACATAGGGGAGTTTTTTCAGAAGGTTTCCAGATGCAGACATCGCCGCAGACCATAGCCAAAGCCAGGTTCCACGACCAAACCGCCACCGGAAAGTTGAATGCTGATATAATTCCGACTACACCAAGCGGATGATATTGCTCATACATTCGGTGTCCCGGACGTTCAGAGTGCATCGTTAGTCCGTATAGCTGACGTGAAAGTCCAACAGCAAAGTCACAGATGTCGATCATCTCCTGAACTTCGCCATAACCTTCCTGAAGTGATTTTCCCATTTCGTAAGAAACAAGTTTTCCCAATGCTTCTTTATTCTTACGAAGCTTGTCACCAAACTGGCGTACGATCTCGCCTCTTTGTGGCGCCGGCATCGTACGGAAAGTTTTGAACGCCTCGGTTGCTTTTTGCATGGCGCGCTCGTAATCTTCCGGGCTTGATGTTTTAACTTTTGCTATAAGTTGACCATCAACGGGAGAATAGCTTTCAAGAATTTCTCCGTTGGCAAAGTTCTCGATTCCTGTTGATGTTCCGTCATTAATTTCTTTTACTCCAAGCTGGCGAAGCGCTTCCTGGATTCCGAAATTGTCTGTTAATGTTGCCATTTATGTGGATTTGTATTTTTTGTGTGTGCGGTTGCAAAGGTATGGTTTTTTTGGTATTGGGTTTTGGGTTTTGGGTCTTGGGTCTTGGGTTTTGGGTCTTACGTCTTGGGTGCTGATGCTAAATTGAACGTTTTAGCTGTTCTCTAGGCAAAATCCTTCTACCCAAGACCTAATACCTAAGACCCAACACCTAAACTAGCCCCGATGGAAGCGGGCATCCTTTTTTTGCAGCCTCCCCCAGCCCTTCAAAAGGAGGATTGCTAAAAAGCAAAAAAAGATAGAGCGGACAGCGGGAATAGCTTCAAATATTAATCATTAGAAATATAACGTGGATCGGTTTCCATTACGGTTCCGCATTGGCTGCAGGTTCGTAATTCTTCAGAATTATAAAAATGTTGGTAGTGCGGAAGGAAATCTTTTTCGATATCGTTGAGCTCGAAGTAGACTTCGTAGAGCTTATTGTTGCACTGGTCACAGAACCAGAGAAGTCCGTCGGTAAAGCCTTTTCCGGCGCGCTTACGCTCGATAACGAGTCCGATTGATCCTTCAGAACGTACCGGCGAGTGCGGTGTTTTAGTTTTATGCAAATACATGTCGCCGCCTTTCAAAGTCAGCTCTTTCTTTTCGCCTTCATCCTGCACATAAACAGTAATTGTTCCTTCAAGCTGATAGAAAAGTTCTTCGGTTTCGTTGTAATGGTAATCTTTTCGCGCATTTGGCCCGGCAACGATCATGACGATATAATCTTCGGAATCAACATAAATGTTCTTGTTGCCGACAGGCGGCTTTAGCAGATGACGGTTTTCGTCGATCCATTTATTGAGGTTGAAAGGTGGGATAATAGCCATATTGATGTTTTACGCTAATTTAATAAAATAAAAAAAGGTTAGCGTTAACTAACCTTTTGATTTATTGTTCCTTGATGAGATAAATGTAAACCGGAAAGTGGTCACTAAATCCAATCTCTGTTTGTGTATGCCGAAGCGGATATCCTTTATATTGGCCTGTAGTCGTAATCATATAAGGTTTGTTATAGATTCCAGACTTCCAGTACTTCCATGATTTATATGTTTTGTCCTCGCTTACAAACGGCTGTGTGATCATGATCATGTCGAATACATCCCATGCATCGCGGTAAGCAAGTGTCCCCATTCCTTTGTTTGCCATTTCCTCGAAAGGGTTGTAGATGGATTTAGGTTTTAGGTCAGCTTTCTTCCCTATTGCTCCTACTTCGACTTTTACACTTTTGTTAAAGCTTCCGTCGTTAAGGTCGCCAAGGATAATAACTTTCGCGAGAGGATTGATGTTTTGAAGCGAATCGACAATTCTGCGTGTCAATCGGCCTGCAGCTTCACGATAAGGCGAGCTTCTTTTTTCACCGCCTGAGCGCGATGGCCAGTGGCAAACGATGACGCTGACTTCTTCTCCATCAAGTAAACCGGTTACAAGAAGCTGGTCGCGGGTGTAGACCCGTTTTGTCGCCTTGTCTTCGGCCGACTGGTCGTCGGTTTGCTCATCATCTTTCTTTTTATCGGCCTTAGCCATGTCGCTGTAAATCATCAGCGGAACGTTAACGTAGCTTGTAGGTGTGAAATGCTTTTTCTGATATAGAAGCGCAACATCAATTCCGCGTTTATCAGGTGAATCAAAATGTACGATTCCGTAATCTTTGTTAATGAGCTTTGGCTGTTTTACAAGATCTTCAAGCACTTGGCGGTTTTCAATTTCGGAACCTCCTATTAGGGTAGGTGAATTCGGATTTTCCCCAGTTCCTATTTCAGAAAGTACGCGTGCCAGGTTTTCAAGTTTTTTCTTGTATTTGCTGCCGGTCCAACGCTGCGTTCCTGTTGGTGTCCATTCTTCATCATTCGTACGCGGATCATTAATAGTATCGAAAATATTCTCCAGGTTATAAAACGCAACGGTGTGGACGTTATACTTTTTATCCTGAGCATTAGCGGTAAAAAATGAGGATATAATAATTAAAAGGGCTATGAGCCGAGGTAAGTTCATAAACGAGTATTAAATTACGATTATCATTGACAGATTATAAACGCCAAAAGTAGATAATATTATCAAAAGATGTACATTTGCCGACCCTTAACTTTAGGTTAAGGATCAGCTGAAAAATTAACTTTAATTATTTATGAAAAATTTTATTCTAAGTCTTTTATTTGTATTACAGGCGGTTGTGGCATTTGCGCAGGGCTCTACCGGAATATCCGGAACGGTCGTCGACTCTAAAACGCAGAAGCCTTTGGAGAATGTCGTGGCTACCATTCAGAACACAACTTTCACGCAACTGACTGACGTCACCGGAAATTTTAGATTTGACAATGTGCCGGAAGGACGCCAATTGCTTTTAATCAGAAGCACAGGCTTCAGGGACCAACTACTACCTGTTGAGATCGTTGCAGGCAAAATTTTGGACTTAGGTACTGTAATGCTAGAGGAAGATATTACGTCTGAGCAGCAACTAAGCCTTATCACCATTACAGAAAATGATCTTGGCGATGACAACAGTGGATCCGAAAATACTGCAGGATTACTTCAGGCTTCGCGTGATGCATTTCAACAAGCGGCAGCATTTAACTGGGGACAAGCACGTTTTCGTGTTCGTGGATTAGATAATGAGTACGCGGTGACAATGATCAATGGCGTTCCTATGAACAAGCTTTATGACGGAAGGCCACAGTGGAGCAACTGGGGCGGATTGAACGATGCTACCAGAAACCAGGAATTTACAATGGGTTCTGCACCGTCTGATTATACTTTTGGAGGAATCCTTGGAACACAGGAAATCAATACCAGGGCTTCAATTTACAGGCCTGGAACCAGGATTTCGTTTTCAGGTACAAACACTAACTATAATTGGCGTGTTATGGGAACTCACGTTTCCGGAATGAACGCTGATGGTTGGGCTTACGTTATTTCAGCCGGAAGAAGATGGGCTGTTGAAGGTTACTTTGAAGGAACTGATTACAGCGCAAACTCATTCTTTGCAAGTGTTGAAAAGAGGCTTACTGAGAATTCATCATTAAACTTTACAGCGATCTATGCACAGAACAGCCGTGGGAAAAACTCTCCGAATACGGATGAAGTAACCAGAATTGCCGGTGAAGAATATAATTCATACTGGGGATGGCAAGATGGCAAAAAGAGAAACTCTCGCGACAAAGATGTTGAAGAGCCGATCTTTATCTTAGGACACTATTGGAAAATATCTGATAAAGCTAACCTGACTACAAACGTATCATACCAAACAGGATCAATTGGAAACAGCCGACTTGACTACCAAGGTGTAGACAATCCTGATCCGACCTATTACAGGAACCTGCCAAGCTTTTATACATCGACATATGATGACGCCGGGACGTTTATCGGAAATACACAGCCTTACCTTGATTTAGCTGCGAATTCAGCATTTTACACGAACAGGCAGATCAACTGGAATGCTTTATATGAAGCGAATGCAAACACTGCAAACGGCCGCAGCGCTTACATCCTGTATGAAGATCGTACTGATGATGATACTTTCACCGCAAACTCGATCTTGAGTTCACAACTCGCAGAAAACATTGTTTTAAATGCAGGAGCAACTTTCAGGCATCTTGAATCTCACAACTTCGCAAATCTGCTTGATCTTTTAGGAGGTGATTTCTATGAAGATTTTGATAACTTTCAAACTGGAGAGCGTGCAGAATCTGATCTAAATAATCCGGGCCGTATTGTGAGAGAAGGCGATGAATTCTCGTACAACTACAATATGCTTGCTACGACGATCGACGCGTTTACTCAATTTAAATTTACCTATAGGAAGGTTGATTTCTATCTCGCACAATCGTTCTCTAAATCCCAGTATCAAAGAGAAGGCCTTTATAGAAATGGATTATATCCAACAAACTCTTTCGGGAAAAGTGATAAATATGACTTTGAAAACTTCGGTTTTAAAGGTGGTATGACATACAAACTTACAGGGCAGCATTTGTTGACACTTAATGCTTCACACATGACCAAAGCGCCATCGTTGAGAAATACGTTTCCAAATGCACGTTTAAACAACAACGTTGTTGATGATTTGCAAAGTGAGAACATTTCAAGTGTTGATGTGAGCTATATCATCAGAGCGCCAAAATTTAAGTCGCGGTTGACTGCTTTCTATTCTACCATTGATAATGCTATTGAAACCTCATTCTTCTTCGGTGAAGGAATTTTTGAAGATAATGAAGGTGATGGTGGAAATGCATTCGTAGCAGAAACAATCACTGACATCAGCAGATTGAACATGGGTGTTGAATTTGGTGCAGAATACCAGATTTCACCAACAATTAAGATTACTGCTGCTGCGAACTACGCAGAATATATCTATGCGAACAATCCAAATGTAACAATCAGCAATGACGATCTTGCAAGTGAAATTGTAATCGATCCTACTACTGATTTTGGAAAAGCAAGCTTAAAAAACTACAAAATTCCTGGAACACCACAGCAAGCTTACTCTCTTGGATTAGAATACCGTGCACCGCAGTTCTGGTGGATCGGTGCTAACGCTAATTACCTTGCAGACAATTATCTTGATGTATCTCCGTTGTTGCGTACTGGGAACTTCTTTCAAGATAACACTGGTGTACTTGATTTGCCTTTTGATAACATCGATGAGGCAAATGCAAGAAAACTTTTAAAGCAAGAAAGACTGGAGGATATCTTCCTTGTGAACTTAACCGGAGGAAAATCCTGGAGGGTTAAAGGCAACACTGTTGGTTTCTTTGCATCTATTAACAACGTTCTGGATTTGACATACAAAACAGGTGGATTTGAACAGACCAGAAATGCAAATTATCAGCAACTTGACAGGGATGTTGCTTCTGGTTCTAACCCATTTGCTCCTAAATATTTCTATGGCTACGGAAGAACGTTTTTCGTAAACCTTTACGTCCAATTTTAATAAAATATAAAATGAAAAAGATTAATTTTAAATCGTTCTTATACTTGGCGTTGGCAGCCGGAATTGGGGCAGGATGCGCAGATGAGCCGGAAATTCCAGCATTTTCAGACATTCTATCACAAGAGAATTTTAATGCAGGCAGTGACAATGTAATTATTGGCCTTGACGCGGCTGCACCTTATGAAGGCTGGGTAAACTTTGCCGAGCAAGGTACCGCGAAATGGAAAATTCAGCAGTTTAGCGGCAATGGTTACGCCGAATATACTTCGTTTCAAACTTCAGCTCCTGTAAGCATCGGCTGGCTTATTTCTCCCGCAATTTCTGTGGAAGAAAATGATAGCAAAAAAGTACAATTCGCCATCTCCCAGAGTTTCGTTACATCAACAGATAACAAATTCGAGGTTTTTGTATCATCGGATTTTGACGGCACAAATATTACAGACGCAACATGGATCGAAATGGATGTAAACGTACCGTTCGGAACTCCGAATTTCGAATTTCAAAGCGGAGGAATCATCGACCTATCAGGTTTTACAGGTAACGTACATGTCGCATTTAAGGTTACCGGTTCGGGTTCGAACACAGCACTTGATGGATCATACCAAATAGATGACTTTACTATCACTAATTAATAAAACTGAAATGAAAAATACATTTATAAAATCAATTTTTGTTGCTGCACTATTCTCTGGTGCGGTTGCAGGATGCGTCAATAGCGATGACTACGATACTCCCGCTGAAATTGGAGAATGCACTGAACCCACACTGGTAGCCAACAAGACTGTCGCTGAAATTAGCGCTGCAGCTGTGACTTCTACGCCAACTTTGTACACATCCACTACTACCGATGTTATTGAAGCTTACGTTACTTCAAATGATGAACGTGGTAACTTCTTTAAATCTATATCATTGCAAACATTGGTTCCGGAAGGACAAAATCCTGTAGGTTTCAGCGTTGCCATAGATGAGACTTCTGTTTTTTCAAAGAACTTCAAGCCAGGTAACAAAGTATACGTCATTCTAAATGGCCTTTACACGGGTAAAGTAGACGGATCACTTAAAATTGGAGCTCTATTTACAAACTCTTCAGGTGTCAATTCAGTAGGGCGTATCGCAGAATCAGAATATGCTGCCAAAATAATTGCATCTTGCCAGGAAGTTGATGAGTCGATGCTCGTTCGTACAATGACGATTGCAGAAGCTAAGAACGACAGCAATCTAAACACATTGATCGAGCTGACTGATGTTCAGTTTGTAGATGTAGAAGTAGGTGAAGCACTTTACAATTCTGAAAATGATCTTGGAGGCGCAACTAACAGGACTCTTATTGATGCAACCGGAACAATAGTTTTCAGAACTAGCAGCTTTGCAACATTCAGCGGAAACATAATCCCAAATAACAGCGGGAGAGTTCGCGGAGTGCTTACAAAGTTTGGAAGTACATTTCAGTTTATGGCGCGTTCTGCCGATGATATTCAGCTGACTAATCCTCGGATTGATTAATACAAGTTTTAAGATCTGGTAAGCCTGAAGTTAATCCTTCAGGCTTTTTTTATGGAAGCTGTTTCCGGCTGTCCGCTATATCTTTTTTGCTGGTGCTTCCCTGCTTTGGAGGTGCTGAAGAGGCGGCAAAAAAGGATACCCCTTCCCATCCGGGCTAGGCACTTCAACCAGATTGTTGATTCTTACACATTTCATAATTATACGATAAACTGCTTTCCCACCATCAGCAGAAGTAGTAAATTCAGGTAAACGTAAATCACATATTATGGAAGCGCTAATAAAACTGGTAACTGAGAAAACCGGAATATCACATGATCAGGCAACTACAGCCGTACACACAGTTTTAAACTTTGTCAAGGAAAAACTTCCACCCGGAGTCGGTCAGCATCTCGATGGCTATGTAAACGGCAGCCAAAACACAAACGACGGCAGTGGCGGAATCATGGACAATCTTAAAGACAAGATGGGCGGCATGTTTGGCAAATAAATTTATGTCGCCGACGGCAGTCGTAGCAGGATTGAGATTCCTAACTCTAAACGCATAGGAGGAGCTTAGCCCGTGTTACGGCTACAAACCATAATCTGAGTCGTTCAATAACGGAAACCTTTAGAAACGTCTCCATAGAGGCTGCTGCCGTAGGTTTTTTTATCTAATGTGGATCTTCATTTAAGAATTCTCAATGGAAGACATAGATTTTTACATTGTGCTGGGCATACTGTTTTTAGCGTACATGATAGGCATGTACTTCGTGAAAGCGCGCTACAGTTTCCGCCATCAGCTGAATTTCCGACTGATAGGTTACGGAGCTGTCATGTTGGCGCTATGGTTTATGCTTCCTTCAATTCCCACGTTGGCAACATTTTATTATCCTGATGTTGTTACCGACATCGACACCGATAAAGAAATTTTGTATTATCTCCAGCAACATAACCGAGCAATAGTTAAAACTGCGCAGGTTCTCAATATCATGATATTTATTTCGATTTTCTGGCTGCTGACAATAATTTCCACAATTATAAATCAGAAATTTTCAGATCATAGCACTAAAAATCCTGAGAGGACTTCACTCAATATCTTCGGGCCAAATTAGCCAATTACCGATAATGTTTTACTCTTGTAGTAACTAGTCTCATATGTCGCGACAATCTTAGTGCAGTTAAATTCGCATACCATCCAACATTTGGCTCTAGACGCTTTGTCACTAGATTCTGCATGAATTACAAAAATAGCAGACTGAAAAATCTCAGCATCAAGTTGTCGATATCATGCTGCACAGTATTTCTGTTGTTCAGTAGAATCGTGCCGCACTTGATGAAATTCAAAACCACTCGGTGCACTCCACAAAAAAATAAGTGTAAACAAAAAAAGGAGCAACTCACGCTGCTCCTTTTCTATTCTTATTTAAAAACTATTTCTTCACGATCAAAAACTCTGATCTTCTGTTTGCGGCATGCTGCTCCTCGGTGCAGTTCTCGCCACATGCCACTTTAGGTTCTGTCTCGCCATATCCTTTTCCTGAGATGCGGTCCTTACCTATGCCTTTAGACAAGATATACTGAACCGTAGCCCGTGCCCTTCTGTCTGATAGGCTTAAGTTGTATGAATCGCTACCACGGCTGTCAGTGTGGGCCTTTACCATCACAACCATTGCCGGATATTTTGTCAGCGCCTGAACAAGCTTGTCAAGCTCAAAAGCACCTTCTCTTGTGATGTTGCTCTTGTTAAATTCAAAGAAGATCGAGCTCAAAGTGACTTCCTGCTCAGTGATGATGCTCTCGGTCGGCTGTAATGGAGCAGATATGTTTGTTTGTCCACCTTTAGAGGCTGCCGCAGCAAATGTCGCGCTCTCATAGCCTTCCTTGGTAGCCTGGATGCTGTAGGCCTTATTACAGTCAACATCGTATGATACCTGTCCGTTTGCTCCTGTAGTCCTTGTCTCGATCACGTTCTTGCGG
>DASWND010000112.1:0-22070 GCA_036399435.1 Flavobacterium sp. | reverse complement strand
CATGCTGACACGAACACCTGTTGAATATAAAAATATTGACGCTACTGCCTCGTCGCCTTTGGCTCGTGAACTGTTTAATTTTCCATTTGTCAAGGAATTATATTTTGATGAAAATTATATTTCGGTGACAAAATATGATATATACGATTGGAATGAAATAACAAATGAGTTGCGCACTTTCATTAAACAATATATTGAAAATGGCGGGCCTGTACTTGATGAATCACAAATAGCAACAAACACTGTAATTGAGGCTGAAAAGGAGAAGCATTTTGATACACTTGACACGACTTCTCAGCAAATCATTAATATTCTCGAAGAGTTTGTTAAACCTGCTGTCGCTGCCGATGGTGGGAATATAGTTTTTGAATCCTTTGATTCATCTGATAAGACAGTGCGAGTGATTCTGCAAGGTGCCTGCAACGGCTGTCCTTCATCGACATTTACACTTAAAAGCGGAATTCAAAGCATGCTTCAGGATATGCTGAAAGATGACGATATCAGGGTTGAGGCTGTTAATGGCTAGTTATTTTCGCCGAGGCCTCGCTAAAATTTTGTGTTATGAATGAACTTTCTAAGGAGACCAGTCCATACCTACTGCAACATGCGGAGAATCCAGTACACTGGAAAGCATGGAACAGCGAAAGCCTCGCAAGTGCCAGGCAAAGCGATAAATTAATCATTTTGAGTTCAGGCTACTCTGCCTGCCACTGGTGCCACGTCATGGAGCACGAAAGCTTCGAAGATGAATCGGTTGCCCGAACAATGAACACACATTACGTCAGCATAAAAGTCGACCGTGAAGAACGTCCCGACGTTGATGCGGTCTATATGAAGGCGGTGCAACTTATGTCAGGCCGTGGTGGCTGGCCGTTGAATGTTGTCTGCCTTCCCGACGGACGCCCGGTTTGGGGTGGAAGCTATGTTCCAAAAAACGAGTGGGTCAGTTACCTTGAACAGCTGGCGGCAATGTACCAACAACAGCCAGAAAAACTGATCGATTACGCAGAGAGGCTACATAATGGGATGCAATCGATGAGCATTATTGAAGCGTCAGATTCTAAAGTGGATTTGTCGCATGATTTGCTAAAGCCGCTTGTTCAAAAGTGGGCAAAGAGCTTTGATAAAGAATATGGTGGATATGCCCGTGCCCCTAAATTTATGATGCCGACCGATCACGTTTTTTTGCTTAGCTACGGATTTCAGTACAATAAGCCAAAGTTGATCGAACACGTAAATCTTAGCCTGACCAGGATGGCATGGGGCGGACTTTTTGATACCGTAGGCGGCGGATTTTCGAGATATTCTGTTGATATGGAATGGCACGTTCCTCATTTTGAAAAGATGCTTTACGACAATGCTCAACTGGTATCACTTTATGCCAATGCCTACAAATTGTCTAAGAACTCGCTTTATAAAGAAGTTATTGAAAAAACTTTGCAATTTATTGAACGTGAAATGTCAAATGGCGAAGGCGGATTTTACAGTGCACTTGATGCCGACAGTATAGATGGTCATGGATCTCTTCGTGAAGGTGCTTTTTATGTGTGGGACAAGCCGACTTTACAAAGCGTTCTTAAAGAGGATTTTGATTTATTTGCGGATGTTTTTAACGTCAACGAATTTGGATATTGGGAAGAGGGTCATTATGTTCTGATTCAAAACCGGCCACTAAATGAAATTGCTGACGCCCACAAGATTAGTCTTGACGAACTTCAACAAAAAAAACACAAGTGGGAACAACTTCTTCTTGACCATCGTGCGCAACGTGTAAGGCCACGGCTCGACGACAAATGTCTGACATCGTGGAATGCCTTAATGCTAAAAGGGTATGTTGAGGCTTACAAAGCATTAGGAACGGAAGAATATCTGCAACGGGCACTGTCAAATGCCGATTTTATAAAAAGGTCGGTGTGGACGGATGAAGGCAACCTTATGCATAGCTACAAAAATGGAAAGAGCACCATCAATGGTTATCTGGAAGACTATTGTTTTGTGATCAATGCTTTTATAGCACTATTCCAGGTAACACTTGATGAACACTGGCTGCACGATGCAAAACAGCTAACTAATTATTGCTTTGATCATTTCTACGATCCGAAATCCGGATTTTTCTCATTTACTTCTAATCTTGAGGAAGGACTGATAACGAAGCACTACGAGATTGAAGATAATGTGATTCCAGCTTCAAATTCAGTTATGGCGGGTAATCTCCATGCCTTGTCTGTGTATTTTGGCAACATGCACTATGAAGAAGTATATTCGAGAATGCTCATGCATATAATTCCGAATATTGATTATCCATCAGCTTTTTCTAACTGGCTTGCCGTTTATCTAGAATCTTCCTGTAACAATTTTGAATTGGCAGTTTGTGGATCTTCAGCTGTTGAAGACATAAAATATCTCTCGGCAATTTATCTACCGCATGTATTATTAGCTGGCAGCACGAGACCTTCTGACCTTCCGTTTTTATCTGATAGATTTAAGGCAGATGAAACGCTCTATTATGTTTGCAAGAACAAAAGTTGCGATCTGCCGCAGCGGGATTTAAAAGACGTTGTTTCGATGGTAAGTACTTGATAACGGCTAAATTGTTCTTCTGATTGAAAATTGGCATCACTTTAGCTCTCGTCGTTAACTTTAAAAAAATATATTTGCGCTTTCAATTTTTAAATAATAACAAATGAAAAAAATCCTTCTTCTTGCATTCGTACTCTGTAACTTGGCCACATCTGCACAAGTCCAGCAAAAAGTTTCCAGTTCTGATATCTACAGAACAAATCAAATGAATGCTAAGGAAGCGCCAACATTAACTGGTACTCCATATTTAGATCCACAATATACACTTGCAGAAGTTGATGGTGTTTCAGACCTGGTTCTTGTAAAATACAATGCACAGCATGACCATTTTGACATTGACAGTGGTGACGGAAAGATTTATACATTGCCGAAAAATGCAGACATGGGATCCGTGAAGTATAAGAACGGACGATATCATTTTATTTTTGGAAATTATACTACTTCAAAAGGAGTTACTGAGTCAGGTTATTTAATGCAGCTTCTAAACACAAACGGAGTTTCTTTACTAAAAAAGCAGCGAATCATATTAATTCCAGCGAAAACTGGCGCAAGTAGCTATCAGCAGGATACCCCTGCAAAATTAGCCAAGGCAAATGAAGAATTTTACTTAAAAACAAAAGATGGACAAATCGTCAGCTACCCAAGTAATAAGAAAAAGCTGATCGACTTATTTCCACAACATAAAGGATCAATTGAGTCATTTATAAAAGACAACAAGATTTCGTTTAATGAGGAAAAAGACTTGTTATCGCTGACACTGCATCTTTCGGCTTTATAATAATATAATCAAGCGGCTTAATTGCCGCTTTTTTATTGTTAATAATTGCGCCGAACACATTCCGCAAGGGGTTGCAGCGGCATCCTTTTTTATTGAAGGAGCATCCAATATAATTCCAAACAAGAATAAAAAAGATATAGCGAAAAACCCGACCCGAGCGATGGCAGGTGCGTTGCAAGGATGCGGCCAACTATTTTACAGAACGAGTTCCAATAAAATCCTTGAGGTAAAACGGCTCGAAATATGCCACATCCTCAAAGTCCGAATTTTGAAATTTGGCAAAGCTAACTGCCGCCATTTCTTTGGCAGATGGGAAAATAATATCAGGTAGAAATTCGAATTTTTGCCCACTTAATACCGCTTTGAGCTTTTCCTGGCAATCACCGATTATAAAAAGCTTTTCCGAAAAACCTGCGAAAGAGCCACTATCGATAACTTCTGCTTCAACACGTCGCACTTCATTAAGTTCTGCGTCATAAACCGCACTGTAAACTTCCATCCGTCGTGCGTCAAGCATGGGAACGATCAATCCGTCGCTAACCTTTGCCTGCGCAGCCAAAACTTTGAGGGTATCAACAGAAATTAGTGGAAGGCCGGTTGCAAAACAAAATCCTTTTGCGGAGGAAACGCCAATACGCAGGCCGGTGTAAGAGCCCGGACCTTTACTTACTGCCACTGCCGACAGGTCTTTAAACTCCAAATGAAGTTCTTTTAGCAGCTCATCAACAAATACATGAAGTTTTTCGGCATGAGAATAACCTTCAGTTGCAATTTCACGAAAAGCTACTGTCTCACCGTCTTTCGCAATGGCAACCGAGCAATTTCTGGTGGCAGTTTCAATATTAAGGATCAGCGACACTACGAAGGCTTTTTATCGTCTTTTTTCTTTTCCAATGTTACGATATCATCAGGCTTTAAGTCCTTCGTCACGGTTGTGTACGGACCTGTAATCACAGTATCGCCGGCTTTTAGTCCGCTTAAAACTTCAATGTTGCTTTCATCCTGGATTCCGGTTTTGACTACGCGCAGCTTAGCTTTGTTATTTGATTTGATGAAAACACATTCAAATTTTTTATCAGATGCAGGTGCGGCCGGATCCTTATCTTTAGTTCCACCTGATGCAGTTGTATCAGATTTTACAACGATCGAGCTGATCGGGACGCCAATAACATTTTCTTTGCGCATAGTAATAATGTCAACCGTTGCAGTCATTCCCGGGCGGAAAGGTGAATAAGTAGCAGGCTTTCCTTCGAGAAGGTCCTGATAAGATTCTTTTACGATCCTTATTTTGACCTTGAAATTTGTAACCTGATCAGCCGTCAGTGCGGTGCTTGCCGAATTTGAAATACTGGTCACAATTCCTTTAAACTCTTTTTTGAGATATGCATCAACTTCGACATTGGCCGAATCGCCTACGCTGATCTTGACAATGTCATTTTCGTTTACATCGACTTCAACTTCCATGTTGTTCAGGTTTGCGACCCGAAGGATTTCTGTACCGGTCATTTGCTGCGTTCCAAGAACACGCTCACCAAGCTCTACTCCGAGCATCGAAATCGTTCCGTCGGCAGGAGCATAAATTGTCGTACGCCCTAAGTTATCTTTGGCTTCATTCACGGTTGCGGACGCGCTTTGGACATTATAATATGCCGATTGACGTGCAGCTTTTGCCACTTCAAAAGATGATACTGCCCTTTCCCACTCCGATCGCGAAATAATTCCTTTGTCGAATAAGCTTTTATTTCTGTCGTAGTTTGCCCTTGCCTCCTTGAATTGTGCATCAGCCTGGCTCAGTCCCGCTTTGGTCCCGGATAATCCGGCAACGGTGCGATTTAAACTTGAGGTATATAAATCGGGATTGATCTTAACAAGGAGATCACCTTTTTTTACGACCTGACCTTCTTTAACCGGAAGTTCAATAATCTCACCTGATACCTCAGAAGAGATTTTGACCTCTACCTCAGGCTGAATTTTTCCTGTTGCAGAAACTGTTTCCACAATAGTTATTTGTTCAACTCTGGCTATTTCGACAGGAATCCCGGCATCACTATTTCCCAGAACGCCTGTCTTCTTAAGGGCAACCATGATAATAATCAGCAATATTGCGCCGCCAATTAGGTAATAAATTGTTTTCTTAGACATGTCTATCGGATTTGTGTTATTGGGATACCAAAATAAAATTCAACTACTTTGACCCTGAATATGTAGTCATACTTTGTTCTTAGCAGTTCAGATTGTGAATTGACGAGCAGTGTCTGTGCCTGATTGTAGTCGAACGCGTTCATCATTCCAACTGCATATTTCTCTTTGGCATAATTAAATGCTTCCTGCCTGGCTTCAAGTGCTACTGCTGCCGCTTCATAGGCGTTAAGCGCGCCTTTTGCGTCGGTGAAGGCAGTATAAACGTTTCGTTCGAGTGTCAGTTCTTCCTGAGAAAAAGCGATTTGGTTACGCTGTAGTGCGACCTGCGATCTTGCTACGGCGTTACGAGTTGAAAATCCATTTAAGATAGGAACGTTCATCTGAAATCCGAAGGAATGTCCTTTATTTTCATCAAATTGTTCAAATAGTGGTAATGGCGCGCCAAAAACCGGTATTATGTTTGGCTGGAGCACGTTTTGGTTCGAGCCCTCGACCACGCCAATAACTGTGGTCGGATTATCTTCGTCAAGTCGGCTGCCAATAAAGCGGTCTGAATATGCGGCCCTTGTACTAAAACTGTAGAATCCCTGAAGATTGGGTTGATAAGCTGAACGTGCAATCTTCACATCTTTTTCAGCAATCTCAAGATTAGTGCGCGCAATTTTTAATTCGATTCTTGTTTCTTTCGCTTTTTCGAAAATACTTTCAGGCGTTTCAGCCATGGTCAGGCTTGCTGCGATCTCATAGTTGGCGTCGGCAACATCGAATACCTGGAAATCATCAAGCTGAAGTAACTGGGCAAGGCTTAATTTTGATATCAGCAAGTTGTTCTCAGCGGCGATCACAGCCTGTCTGCTTGTTGCGACAGTAGCGTTCATGTCAAGAAGATCGCCACGCGGAATAGAACCTGCAATAACCAGTTCGTTTGTTCGCTCATGTTGCCTTTCATTATTCGCCAACTGTTCGCGCTGCACTTTCAGATTTTCTTTGCTGAATAATATCTGAAGATACGCATTGGCGACATTTAGCGAAACATCGTCTTTCATTTTAGTGAGCTGGTATTGAGCGGCCAATATTGAAAGATTCGCCCTTCGGAATCGATGATGGCTTTGTAAGCCGTTATAAATATTTATCCCGACGTTAACGCCTGCAGAAGTAAATTGCGTTGTCTGGTTTTCAAGGAGTCCCGTTGTAATATTCTGATTTAAGCCGATGTTCCATGAGTGTGCTGCATTTGCATTGACAGATGGAAGAAAGTTTCCAACAGCGTCGCTTCTCTCAATTGTGGCAAGCTGGTTGTCGAGTGCAGCCAATTGAACGGAGATATTATGTTCCAACGCATACGCGACACATTCTTCAAGCGTCCATACTTTCTCCTGCGCGACAGTGCCTGCAAATGAGAAAATGGTAACTACGACAATATAAAATTTCTTCATATAAATTGCGGATGAATGACTAACTGCAACGCGTGCAAATTTATGATTTTAAAAGTAATAGACAATCTGTCTTTCTAACGAAAAACTAAATTTGTATATAGTGTCAGACCGTGTAAATCCGAAGTTGTTACAAATAGTGATAAATTTGATGTCAAAAGCCAAAAAGATGAAAAGCCGATTTGCAATACTTGCCTTTGTTGCCCTATCACTCATTGCCGCGTGTTCTACAAATCAGAAAATCGCCGCGTTAAAACCTGAACCTACAGATGCGTCTCCATTGACGTATGAAACAGCGACATCGTTCATTGGAATGCCTGTGAACATTAAGCTTCAGGACATTGAAAACCAGACCAACAAATATCTGACAGGACTGATTTATGAGGATAAAAACATTGCCGATGATGATATTGAAATGAAAATATGGAAACTTGCTCCAATTCAGATTCAAAATGAAAAAGGAAAGATCCAGACCGTCCTGCCATTGAAAGCAAACATTAAATATCGGATTGGTACCGACCGAATGGGCATCGACCTCTATAATGTACGGGAATTCAATCTCAACGGCCGTGTGACCCTATCAAGTGATGTTTCAATGTCGAACTGGAAGCTCAACACAAAGACAACGCTGCAGTCCCTAAAATGGAATGAAAGCCCTACGACAACTGTTTTAGGAAAAGCAGTCCCAATCACCTATTTAATAAATCCGACAATTGGCTTATTTAAGTCTAAAATTGAAAACACGATCGACGAAACAATCGAGAAAGCAATGGATTTTAAACCAAATGTCCTTGATGCACTTGAAAAGCTCAGCGCACCGTTTGAGATGAGTCCGGAATACCAAACGTGGCTTCGGATAGTACCGACAGAAGTTTACGCCACCGACGCAGATCTGAGAAATGAAAGCATCTCTTTAAATATGGGTATGAAATGCAATCTTGAGACAATCATCGGACAAAAACCGCCAGTCAATTTTGACCGTTCAAAAATAGTTTTAAAGCCTGTCTCAAAAATGCCTGATCAGATCACTGCCAACATTGTTGCAGTGTCTACTTTTGAAGACGCATCGCGCATTATAACAAAAAACTTTGCTGGTCAGGAATTTGGTTCCGGAAGCAAAAAAGTTACGGTTCAGAAAGTTGAAGTCTGGCATAAAGAAGGCAAAATGGTTGTGGCGCTAGACTTGTTAGGCAGCTTAAATGGGCGGATATATTTATCGGGGTTTCCGCAGTACAATCAGCAGACAAAGGAGATCTTCTTCGACCAACTTGATTATGCACTTGATACAAAGAGCAAGCTGATACGCACCGCCAACTGGCTTGCGCAAGGAATGATCTTAGAGAAAATCCGACAGAGTTGCCGTTACTCTATAAAACCAAATCTCGATGAGGGAAAGGCAAACATGCTGAAGTATCTTACCAATTATTCACCTATGCCAGGTGTATTAGTCAATGGTACGATGAATGATATTCAGTTTGGAAAGATACAGTTAACAAACAAGGCTATCATTGCTTTCGTTGAAGTTCAGGGTAAAGTTCATGTTGCTGTAGACGGACTTAAATAAGCCCATCTGCTAAACTAAAAGCCTTTGACTCTTCTGAAAATACGCGCCGGAAGAAACTTTTAGCCGAGGTAAATT
This sequence comes from Flavobacterium sp., assembly GCA_036399435.1. Classification (GTDB taxonomy): domain Bacteria; phylum Bacteroidota; class Bacteroidia; order Flavobacteriales; family Flavobacteriaceae; genus Flavobacterium. The sequence goes on along the minus strand of DASWND010000112.1, from coordinate 13,498 downwards.
TGTTTATATCCTCTTTTTTTGCCGCAATCTATAGATGTAAAACGCAATTGTACCGACCAGAAGATATGGAATAATCATCAGATAGACGATTCCGTCATTCACAGCTTCTGCTTTTCCCTTATTTCCTTCGCTTTCCAACGCTGCCCTACACATTGCGCATTGAGCTTCAGCGGAAACCGGAAACAGCAAAATCAAGAGCGTAAAAGCAATGAAAAGCAGCAATTCGTGCCCAAAAGTTGAATTGAATTTTTTGTTAGTGAACATAATAAGGAGAGATCATCAGGTAAACAATTACACCTGTTATTGCAACGTATAGCCAAATAGGAAAAGTGATCCTTGCGATCTTCCGATGGCGGTCATAACTTTGCGACAGGGCACGCACATAAGTTATCAAAACAAGCGGAATAATAACTATAGATAAGACGATATGCGTCAAAAGGATAAAGTAATAGAAATATTTCGAATAGCCTTCACCTCCATAGATTGTTCTTTCCGCAGTCAAATGGTATGCGACGTACATCACCAGAAATAAAACGGACAGTGTGATTGCGAGCACCATTAAATTCTGATGAAGCTTCTGATTTCCTTTTCGAATTGCAGTTACTGCTGCAATCAAGACTACTGCTGTGAGTCCGTTTATGGTTGCGTAGATCGGAGGTAAAAATGAAAGTGGCTCAACCTCAATTCCGAAATCCTTCAGTTTTATCGCAAAAAGAATGGCAACCACCACCGGAATAACTATTGAAACAGCTACGATCAAATATTTGTATTTACTTTCAGCTGTTTGCGCTTTCAAATTATTCATCAAGAAGGATTTTAATATCTGTTAAAAGCGCTTTAATGCCTGCGGGCTCTATCCCATCATAATACATGATCGGATTATTATATTCATCAGTACGGCATCTGATGTTACCTTTTTTATCAACAAGTGCGAACATTCCTGAATGCTCAAAACCTGCATCTGCCTGATTGTTTTGCCCTGCATATAAATTAAATCCTTTGTTTGCTATTGAATAGATGGTGTCCTTCTTACCCGTTAAGAAGCGCCAAGATTCCGATTTGACGCCTAGTGTCTTTGCATGTGCTTTTAAAACTTCCGGAGTATCATGAGCCGGGTCGATCGTTATTGAAGCAATCCCGAAGTTTGGGTTTCCAAAAAACTCATTCTCGATTGTCAGCATATTTTGATTCATCTTGGGACAAATCGTAGGACACGTTGTGAAGAAGAATTCAAGAACATAAACTTTACCAAGGTAATCCTTGTTGCTAATGGATTTGTTGTCCTGATCAGTTAGTTTGAACGCCGGTGCTTTACCAATCAGGAATAGCGACTTGTTAGTTCGCGAGGTTGATCCCATTTGATCCAGTCGTTCACCTTCGACCATATCATTGTTCTGAAAACGGCTCACGATCTTTGGAACCGCCCAAATACCGAACAGCAGGATTACGAATGAGATTCCGATATATGACTTGTTTTTCATTCGCCTAACCTTTTTGATGCGTTATTATTCTTCTTTAATGCTGCACGATACTCGTAGAGTATGATTTTAAAGTCGTCAAGCATTTCATTGCTGAGTTCCGACGGATGAAAAGTACTATAACCCTCTTTATATTCATCTTCCCCTTTTCGGCCGCGGAGATTACGTTGCTTGTCAATTATATATACGTTCGGCGTTCCCAAATCGACATTTAATTTTTCCTTTAAATTCAGTTGTCTGTGAAAAGCAGCAATTTCTTCAGCGGGAGCAAATACAAATTTCCATTGCTTGAGATCTGTAAAAGTGCGGAACTGATCTTCAATGTATTTTGTGTCCTTTTCGGTTCCTGTTGGGCACAGAATCACAAACTGAAGATCTTTAAACTCGTGATAACGTTGATATATTTTTTGATTCAAATTGAATAAATTGCCCCGGTTTTTAAGAACATCATGACCACCAAACCCGAGGATTGTGATCTTTCCGGAAAGCTGAATCACTTCATTAGTTCGTGTTTTCCATTGGCTGAATTCCGGAACCGACTCGGTGACCACAGGAAGTTTTGTAAAGCTGTTAACTCCAGATGCGAAGAACAAATATGCTACAATGGGTAATACAAACAATACAAAGAGGACGATGTTCTTTTTCATTATGAACTGTGGTGTGATCGGCAGTGCAAAAATAAAAAAAGACGGTCAGAAACCGTCTTTAGTGAATTAATATGTTTTGTTAAAAGTTCCATTTGATGATTGAACTTCTAAAAACCTCATGTATATAATCGCCCTCGAAGAGAAGGATGAATATCAGATAGAGTACAAGAAAAATTAATGAAGCAACCACAGACCATCGTAAAATAGCTGTTTCACCTTCCATGTGCATAAACGCCCAAACAATATAATAAGCTTTAACGATGGTAAGGATAATAAAGATCCAGTTCAGAAGGTTCATACCCAGGAAATTGGTCATGTATAAAGCATCAGGCTTAACAATTCCAAGAAAAACTTCTACGATCGTTACTACAGATAAGAGTCCGAATACGAACCAGATCCTTTTATTATTTGAGACATGTTCTTGTGACATAGTACAGGCTTTTTAAAATTAAACTAGGTAGAAAAATGTAAATACAAACACCCAAACAAGATCGACAAAGTGCCAGTACAAACCGACTTTTTCAACCATCTCATAACTTCTCCTTTTCTCATATGTACCCATAATGACATTAAAAAAGATAATGATATTAATGACAACGCCCGAAAACACGTGAAAACCGTGGAAACCTGTTATAAAGAAGAAGAAGTCAGCAAACAATCTGTTACCATATTCATTTCTCTTCAGATTCGCTCCTTCTACAACTGTCAAGCCATTGGCAAGCAATTTTTCTGAAGCATCCCTGTTAAGAATTATTTTCTGTTTCTCGCCATTTAATGTCGGATGAGCACTGGCATTTTTTGTTCCGCCGATAGACATGCTTTCGGTCTTTACAAGAAGGTCGGGACGTGCTTTAAAACCAGCCTGAACTTCAGCAAGCGAATATGTGGGTAGTGTTCCTTCCTGCATGAACCAGGTTCCGTCAGTGCGATCGAGCCTGTCTCTTGTTTCAGGCAGCTGAACTGCAAACGAAGCCAAAGCAACGCGCTTTCCGTTGCTGTCTACAAACTGCAGAAGGCTTCCTCCTTTAGTTTCAACTGCACCATATTCACCTTTTATAAAATTTTTCCATTCCCAGGCTTGTGAGCCAACGAAGATCAGACCTCCGATAATCGTCAGGAACATGTAAAATGCAACTTTGGACTGCTTCATATGATGTCCTGCATCAACTGCAAGAACCATTGTCACAGACGAGAAGATCAGGATAAATGTCATCAGCGCGACATAGTACATCGGCGCATCAACACCATGCAAAAAAGGAAAGTGAGTAAAAACCTCATCCGGCAACGGCCAGGTTTCAATAAATTTAAAACGCGAGAAACCGTACGCAGCAAGAAAACCTGAGAAGGTCAAAGCATCCGACACGATGAAGAACCACATCATCAGTTTGCCATAGCTTGCGCCCATTGGCTCGTTTCCGCCACCCCAGACTTTGCCGTCCTTATTTACATTAGTAATTGTTGCTTCCATAAACTAATTGTTAAAAGTCACCAAATTTACGTTTTTTTATTATTTAAAGAAATATAAAAATAAAAACAGATAAACCCACAGAAAGTCGAGAAAGTGCCAGTACATCGCACCCAGCTCAATTCCAAGTGTTTGCCTTGAGGAGTATTTCTGTTTAAAATGATTATAAATTATCACCAATAATGCAATTAGTCCACCGGCAAGGTGAGCAAGGTGCGTCATCGTCACAACATATAAAAAAGTCGTCGTTATCGAGCTTTCACTTCCTGTGAAATAATAGCCGGCGTCGATGATCTGCCTAAAGCCCACAAACTGCATAACAACAAACACGATAGCGAGTGCCAATGTAGCCAGAAGCCATTTTGTGACCGCAGCCCTATCGTCTTTTTTTATGGCCATTTTTGCCATGTGGAAAGTCACACTGCAACCAATAATGGCTGCAGTACTAAAGAAAAATGCTTCCGGAAGCTGAAAGTTAACCAACCAATCCGCGCGCGACTTACTAACAACGTATGCACTTGTCAATCCGCCAAACATCATAGTCATGCTGACCATTGCAAAAGCAAGTATTAATTTATATGATCTTTCTGAACGCGCTTTGTGCTCTTCAGCAGTCATTACTGTTTCCATATTATCTGATGAATTTATCTATTATGTATACCAACTGAAGTAACGTGATATATGAAACGCTGACCAGCATCAATGTCCGGGCTGCAACCGGGGTTCTCCTGCGGTACAAACGCACTGCGAAAAAAAGCATCCAAAGCCCAAGCAGAAACACAATAACTGCCGCTTCAGGCGTAATATAAAGTCTTCCTGTATAACCAAGCGACGGTAACAAAGAAGCAATGATCATCCAAACGGTATAAAGAAGAATTTGTAACAATGTCGATCTGTCTCTCTTGCCTGTAGGAAGCATAAAGAATCCTGCTTTTTCATAGTCATGGAATAAAAACCATCCAATTGCCCAGAAATGTGGAAACTGCCAAAAGAACTGAATAAGAAACAGGCTTCCCGCTTCGATGCCGAAGTCATTTGTAGCGGCAACCCAACCCAGCATAAATGGAATTGCACCAGGAAATGCACCGACGAAAACCGAAAGTGGTGTTACTGTTTTTAAAGGCGTATATAAACTTGTGTAGAGAAATATTGAAACTGCGCCGAACATTGCAGTCATCGGGTTGATGATGTACAAAAGCACAATTCCGCTAGCAGTCAGTAGAATTGCAACGGCCAGAGCTTGATTGACCGACATTCGGCCAGCGGGCACAGGACGATTTTTCGTGCGATCCATTAAGGCATCGAGATCTTTTTCAATAACCTGATTAAAGGCATTTGACGCGCCAACCATACAGTAACCACCAATTGAAAGCATCAGAAGAATATCCCATTGAAAAGGAAAATCATCTCCAACACCCAATAGATAACCTGCTATTGACGAAAATAAGACGCTGATTGCAAGCCGTGCTTTAGTAATTTCTGTAAAATCAACAAATGCAGCCTTAAAGGAAAATGTAGTTTCAGCGGTATTCAATGCGGTTTTCATCTCGTTGTAAAGTGGCGCAAAGATACAAATGATTTAGCAACGTAATTTATCTGGAATTGATTTTATGCGTTAAATTTCACGACATTCTAATAGTCGAAGTACCAGTTGAAGATATCGCTCCTGACTCCGACCGAAAACCATGTTGTATCATTGTCGAATGTCGCAGCAGTTTGTTGCGTAGGATTAAAGGTCCTATAAATTAAACTTCCGAAAAGTTTGAGATTCGTCGCCGGATTTATCAGATAGCCGGCCTGAATATCGGCAATGAAAATTTTGGTTGTATTTCCTTGGCCCACTTCCACCCCAGTGTCAAATGGACGGCCTTCTTCATAATCTTTATAAATGTTACCGCCATAGTTTAAAGTGTTTTCCGGTGTATCAAAATCCAGCCCGCGTGTTCCCATCGTTATTTTGACATCACTATACAATCTGCCACGCTGATATCGTGCAATAGCCACGAGTTCCTTAAAGTTGCCTCCCCATTGATGGCCGAGGCTTTGATTGTTGTGTGCGTAGTTCGTCAAAGGCTCACTATGCGCATAAACATAAGGCCGCACATGATTGTACTCGACCTGAAGAAGCAGATTTTTTACGTCAAAAGCATTGAAATATTTTGCTCCAATCTGATATCCGAACTTATTTTTCCAGCTTTTGTTGCCGGCTTTGACATCATTAAGTGAAAATTCATCTAACAGAAATTGGCTGTAAAAATTAAAGCTATTGTTCAACTTATACTTTCCGGTCAACCCAAGCAATGCATTCCCACTTCTTGCTGATGATGAAAATTCTACAGCACGGTAAAATATGATTGGATTAATAAAATTAGCATCAAAGCCCCGGTTATTCTGGTTTGACCATACAACCGATTCGAAGAAGCCGATGTTCAGCCTCTTAGTTGCGTTCCAGCTCAAATAATGGCTCGCCACATATTTCGTTGCATAAGTACGGTCGACAGTAACTTCCGGACGGACATCCTTCATCCACATATAGGTGTTCGTATATTTAATTTTCCAGAAAGTGGTGTTGATTTTAAAGAACGGGTACGGACTTGCAGCATCGCTATGCAGAATCGACCGGTATCCATCGCCAATAAAATTGCGTCCATAGCCCAGTTGAAGATTGAAGAACTTGCTTGGTGTAAATGACAAATTTGCCTCAGCCATTGGAAAATCATAAGCATCGGTTTTGAACCGTTTCGCAATTCCAATCCCCGGAATTATTGCTGGATTTCCTCCCGATGGCGCTATAGATTCTGCGTAATTATTGAAATAATCAGCAAATCTGCCCTGGCTTTCAAATATCGTGGTAGTAAAGTTGATCTGGCTTCCCAATCCTCCATTGACTTGAATTCCGCGTGTATTGACATAAGTATAATCAACGTCTCCTGGCGTACTTTTACCCAGCTGAAGATCGAAGATCGGATTTAAAGTAAACCAATAATCCTCACCTTGAAATTCGACAAAATTCTCGTTCCACAATTTGCGCGCGAGCCAACTGCTTGCAGGCTTGCTTAGAGCATCTTTAGCCTGCTTGAGGTCATAATATCGTGAAACTTCGGCATATGTAAACGGTTTTGAAGCTGTATGGCTATTGGCCCCGGTTTGGCTCATTTCATCATCAAACTGCGCATACATGCTGTGCGAAAATGGAATATTAAGATGGCTGGACAGCTGAGGATCTGTAAACTTTTTCGATACGATCGAATCGTATTCTGAGAGCTCAACTTCATCAGGACGTACATTTTTGGTTCCAAGGCTTTTCTCATACGAAGGTTGCTCTGTTTTAATTCCCGGCTTTTGAAGCGGCACCGGAATTCGCAAAGTATACTTGGCATAAGTCTGCTGGCCGTTGTATGATGGTGGCACAACTGTCGGCAAGAGTGCAAACACCCTTCGGCTTTCGTCCGCAAGCAAAGCATGTTCGCTATCGACGTACTGAACGACGAACTTACCCTTGTTTGTTACTTCAAAAAGGACAATTACATCACGTGGCGTAGCCTTTGAAAGCGAATCGGGAACCTGAAAATTTTCATATACAAACGTTTGAACCTTATTGAAAAAGCAATCCTGCAGTCCTTCTGGCTGCTGATTTTCGCAGCCCGGAAAAACCGGAAATTTCATTTGCGACTGTGCGCTGACATTCAGGGCGACAACCAACAACAAAAGGCTTAAATATATTTTGTTCATTTTAAACTATGTTTTAGTAGCTTCCGGCGGAAACTCCACCGTCTGCAATTATTTTAGCCGCTGACGTTCCGATGCGTTTTACGCCAAGGTTAATGTATTCTACTGCTTCTTCGTATGTTTTTATTCCGCCTGAAGCTTTGACCGGAAGTGGAGCTGCGTTCTCAAGCATAGTGACGATCGCTGGTATTGTGGCGCCAACAGATCTGCCCGTTTGCGGATTGTAATATCCTGTTGAGGATTTTACGAAAACAGATGAATAATTATCTTCCGGAAATGAAGTTAGCACTACATTTTTTATCAGCGAACATAGCTGCGTGATTTGATGGATATCTAATGCCGCTGTTTCAATGATCCATTTGACTTTTTTCATATGTAGAAGAGCTATCGCAGTTCCTTTTGAAATTTCAGATTTAATCAAATCAGTATCGCCTGCGACAAAAGCTTCGTAATTTATCACAAAGTCAAGTTCATCGGCGCCATCTTCGATTGCCTGTTCAGCTTCCTGCAGCTTTTCCTCAATCGACATTGTACCTTCCGGAAATCCAATTACTGTTCCGACTGCTACAGTTGAACCCGCATCCAAAATCATCTGCTTCGCCATTTTTACCATATTGGGCCGAATCATGACTGCCGCGAAGTTTTCGGCAATGGCTTCAGTGACGACATTCTTGACAGCTTCGGCATTTGCTTCTTCGGTCAAATTTGCTTCGGAGGCCAGTTTCAGGTAAGTAGAATCAAGAAAGTTTCTTAAATCCATCAGATGTTTGCGGTTTTAAATTAAAAATAAAAAAATCCTACCGAAGCAGGATATTTTTTATACTATTTGTGAGCTGTTGAAGCCGTGAACTTTTCGAAAATTACTAAAACCACGATTGCTAAACAAGCTCCGGCGATGTTCGCAGCAAGATCTAAATAATCGGCTCTTCGTGTTGTTGTCAGCATGTGCTGAAGTGCTTCAATCAAAGCCCCGTACAAAATTGACATTAAAATAACACGGACCCTGATTTGCAGCTTGCTCGTGATAATGCCACTTTTTATAAAGTACCAATACCAGATTATGGTGAAAACAAAATGAAATGCAGCGTGCACCATTTTGTCGGCGCCTTCTACCTCTACGCGCTGAAAGTTGCTGAACGAAATTAAACTTAATGTTCCAATAGCAAGCGTGTACAACAACGCGAGGGCAAAGACTGATCGCCTATCCACCGATCAGCGATTTGTAATCATCGGCAGAAAGCAGAGATTCAAAATCGGCAGGATCGGAAATGCGGACCTTAATCATCCAGCCTTTCCCATAAGGATCTGAGTTTACAGTTTCAGGAGTGGTCTCAAGTGTATCATTAAACTCAATGACTTCACCAGCGAGCGGAAGAAAAAGATCCGAAACAGTTTTTACTGCTTCGACTGTTCCAAAAATTTCCTCTTTTTCCAATGTCTGATCAAGTGTTTCCACCTCAACATATACAATATCACCAAGCTCACGCTGTGCAAAATCGGTGATTCCAATCGTTGCAACATCACCTTCAAGGCTCACCCATTCGTGATCTTTTGTATATCTAAGATTTCCCGGTATATTCATTATTTCGATTATTGGTTATCCTACAAATGTAGAATTAACTGATAGCATTATAAAATGTTTTCTGCTCTTTTTCTAGTTTCCGAAGTTGTACCTCAGAGTAAAGCCAGCCCTGATGTTGGTCATCGGAAAAGATGTCGAAATTACTGCTTTCGAGAACGTATGGTCGTAATAGAAAATTGCAGTCAGGTTTTTGCTAAAGGCATAATCAGCAGTCAGTTTAGCCGACCAAAGATTTTGCCCACCTGCAAGTTGATTGTTATCGTAGTCAAGATATCTTACGATGGTTTCATTATTACGATATGACAAGTCAGCTTTAATGTTGATATCACTTCTGATAATTCCTGTCGGATTATCTGCAAGCCTTGATGAGAAAATAACATCTTTAAACCTGTATCCTAGGCCGACGATATATTCAATACCCTGAACTTCTGTGAGCAGGTTATTATCAAAACTCATCGACAAAGCGCGGTCTTTCTTCATTTCAGCAAGTACCTTCAATGAATTCTGCATTTCAAAATCGATCCTGATCAGCGGATTGAATTGTTCCACAAGGTTTATGTTCGAAATAACAAGCTCACTTCTAAGATTTCCACTTGCATCAAGTCCCTCAGGATCCTGATCATATTCAAGATTTGAACGGAACGAGTTCACAGTATAAGAAGCACGGTAAGCATGTTGTAATGAAAATCTTTTGAATCTGTCCTTAAAGAACTTATAACGCATCAATCCACTGTATTTAATAGTCCAGTTTGGAATCGGAATATCTCTGAAAACACCCAATGAAGAACCCGATGCGTTTTGTCCGGTATACGCAGCAAGGAAAGCCGGCAATAAAACAGATTGACTGTTCTTACCAAATTTTACAGGATATCCTTCAGCGTCTACAGCGAATCCGGGTCCGTTATAATAGTTCTCCGCTAGCCTGTTTGCAATCGTAAGCCTGTTTTCGCGGAACTGATTAAATGCTTCCGACATATTTTCATCGCTCTGACTAAATGCAGTTTTGATCAGCACAGTTGAAATTGAAAAATTTCCGAATGTATACGGTGCCCGCGAATTGTAGTTTCCGGTTGTTGGATCTACATCATACTGCTCTGAAAAGTTTTCAGCGTAAGCGCGGTCAGCAGTCAAATCAATTTTAAAGTCCGGAAACAGATCGACATTTGCGGTCATGTTCAACAGCTTATTTTTGACTTGAGTAAAGTTCTGGTTGAACCCTTGGTAATCAGTTAACCAGCCATTTTTTGCCGCTTCATATCGGATATCGTCTTGTGATCCAAGTACAAAACCAACGGTCGGTCTTGAAGTTCCTAAGAAGCCAATTCCCGGCAGATAACCAGGCAGAACAGTTCCCTGATTGTCGGTATAATTGATCTGAATGTTTTTAACACTTGTCAATACACCTATCAGTCCGTTGACAAACATGTTGCCTTCGGCTGCACGCGGTTGAGCCGTATTTACAATCTTTTCACCAGGTTTCGGTGGAGCCGTCGGCTTTGGCGCAGGTCGGTCTTTTTTCTGTCCCACACCTATATATTTATAGAGTAAATCCATGTTGAACGCCGTGTTCAGTTTATGAGACGCAGCATTCTGAATGGTATTACCAAGGTCAAAAATCCCTTCACTTGTTGGAACAGACGCAAGTGCAAGCGATGCTCGCTGCCAATTGTAATCGCCAGTGTATGAGTAATTGGCTTTGACGAAACTTAAGAACGGAATCTTATTGATCGGCAGCTCATAGTTGATAATAATCTGCTGATTATGTTGATTTGCCTGTCCTACATTAAAGTAATCATCCCAAATGGTTACAGTATTGTCAGGGACGTTTTGCTCATTCATATAGTTTCGAACGATGTTGCTCGTGGAAACAGTATAGTTTATCTTGAGGTTCTTTGTCAGGTTGTAGTTGAAGCCGTACTGATAGTTGAACAAAAAGTTCCTGCGGTACAAAGGATCAAGCGGAATACCTTCAACTTCCACCTGACGGAACTGCTGTCTGTTGTACTGACGCAGGATGTTGGTGTTGAAGTTTATATTTGAAGGCAAGTAGTTGAAGTTAAAGTCACTCAATATCTTCCAATACGTGCTTTTCTTCATAAACTTATTATTCTTGAACGGCTCGATGTTTTTCGGCTGGAAGTTAAATGCATAATCAACCGTTGTGTTCAGTTGTTGATCGATGTAATCTTCAACTTCAAAATCATGATGCTCAACCTGGTTGTATGAATACGACAACGTCAGGTTCTCAGGATCATAGAATCTTTGCTTTTGCTCTGCAGCGCGTTCTTTTCTAACCCCGATAAAGTTGATGCTTTTACGTTTGGTGTAGTCAATTGCACGTTGTCTGATATTTTCGCGCTCGGCTTCGCTCTCCGTATTTTCAAGTAATAGATCAAGTTTAATATCCTGATTGTACGGATCATATTCCGGAGTAATTGTTTCCTCGCCGATAGCGTAATTGAATGGAAGGTTGATACCCCATTTCGGCGGAAGCAATTTCCCAAGATTCAGATTTGTAACGATGTTGTACTGAATCACGTCTTCACGGCTTCTTTCATTCGGACCTTCTTCAAGTGCACCAAAACCTATCGTGCTCTTTCTTCCGGTGGCGGAAATTGTCGCGAAGTCAGCGATATTTGAGTCTAAGTTCAAAACTGCGGCATAACCACCTTCATTGTCCATTTCAGACAGTCGAAGCTCATTGAACCATACTTCCCCTCTTATATCATGTGGCGAAAGTGACGCATCTAAAGGAATTTCAGTGTTTAGTGTATTGTTCCTGATACCTATCATCAGCGTACGGACCAATCCAAAGTTCGGATTTCCTCGAATTCCGAGGCGAAGTTCGTTCTCTCTTCCTGCCAATGATTCGTTAAGTTCACCTTCGTTCAAATACTTCACTCCATTTTGATCCTCAACAGGAGAATCAGGACCCATCGCAAGAACTTTTAGTTTTGTAAGAAGGTCAAGCGAAAGATCGATCTCATTTGCATTTGGCCACACCAGCTGCTCATCGTCTTCGGTATGTTGCGTTATTTTCAGCGGAATTTGTACCTCGTAAAAGTTCTGGGTAAAGTCATTTCCAAATCTGATAAATCCGACCATTTCATTGTCTAGTAATGGCTGCGCGTCGTTTGTTAAAGCCTCTGCGTGAAGGAACATTTTCAATCTCTTGAACTGTCGCATATCAACGCTTACATTTTTAAATACGGCTCTTGAATCGCCCGGTTCTAATCCGTCGCCGCCTGCACGTAGTGAAAGCGATTGCTCGTTCTGCTGAATGACAGTATTGTTATTGTAAAGTTCTTCCCTTACAACACCCGGTGGCGTTACGTAATTAATCGGAATACGATCTCCGTTTTCCTGTATGTTTACTGCCTGAACATCGAAATTAGTGTTGTCATTTTCAGGATCAGTGTCGGTTTCATCTAATGTGTTGACGTATCGTCGCCATTCACCGCGTACAAGATCCAAGGCACCAAAACGCACCGTAATGTCATCGGTAAAGCCAGTCATGAAAACCCGCATAAAATTGATCGTTCGCAAATCAGAAATTCCACCAATAGTATTGTCAGGTTGTGCGATCGGAACTTTAAACTGAATCCATCTTGCTGTTCCAGGATTCGTTGCGCCTGCCGGCAAATTGACCGGAGTCGTTTCACGAACATCGGTCACGTAGCGATCACCAACATTCATGTTCGGCCTAAGGTCGATGCTGTACTCAAAGTACGCATTCATCGTAGCCATGGTGTTGTCACGGTTGATATCCTCAACATCCGGAATCGTCGTAGAACCTCTGTTCGTATCTGTCACCTCGACAGGTGAATTGTTCTCCAGGCCGTTGTATTGTTTGTATCTTTCTATAACAGAACCTTCAGCGTTGAGGAAGTAATTATAGTTGTCTTCAGAAGGATCTGGAAGTGCAGCAAATGTCGGTTGGAGCGCAGCTTCCTCGTCGTCATTAAGTCCATCAAGACCAACATCCTGTACATCTCTGTTACCGCCATCCGCGTCAAAAGCATAAATCAGGGATTGAGAAGCTGGAACCTTACCCCAAACAAAAGGTGGTGGTATTACAAAAGGCTGATCCGGATCGATACCATTTTCATATTGTTTACGTCCATCTCTCAGAACATCTTCAGAAATTGCTCCAAGGTTGAAGTAAATTTTTCCTGTATTTAAAGGTGATGGAACGTTTGGATCGACTTCATCAGTGTACGGGTCAAGAACCCAGAACTGAATATATTCAACATTCGCCTGCTCAAAATTGGTCGAGTTGATCGAACGCATGATCCCACCAAAATTCTCCGCAGCTTCTGCAGCAGAAAATTCATTTCCTGAAGCAACATTTGGATTAAAGTTATACGGACCACGTTCTGTTGGATAGTAAGTTAAGTCAAGAGTATTTACAACCTGAGTCTGCCCAACAGCTATATCAGTCGCCGGATAAAGCTCTTCGCTATAAATCCTTCTTGTGGCGTGGTATGAAATGTCTTGTGGAGATATTCCTGTTGGCGTATCAGCATAAAAAGTAGGATCAATGGTGTACCAGGATAGTTTTGATCTTTTATATCCGTTTTGGAAACCTGATAAATTA
>DASWND010000111.1:0-11413 GCA_036399435.1 Flavobacterium sp. | reverse complement strand
TTCAGGATTGGATGAAACTGTAAAGGGTAAGTAGTGAATTCCATGTGAAAGTGAATTGTATTAGCCCTGATTGCAGCGATATCCTTTTACTGCGACGCAGGAAGCAGGAAAAGATAAAGCGAAAAGCAGGAAATAGCTCCTAATTAAAAAACTTAATTACCTCGATAAGTAACCGAATTGCGCGGCGTTTCAAACAGCGTGACTTCAAGTTCCATAGTGCTATTGATCCTTGGTTTAATCTTATTAAATATGACAACAGCAATATTTTCCGCCGTTGGATTAAGATCATTGAATTCGGGAACGTCGAGATTTAAGTTCTTATGATCAAATTGATTTTCTACTTCTTCGAGGATGATCTGGCTCAGATCTTTTAAATCCATTACAAAACCTGTCTCATCATCAATATCGCCGGTTATGCTGACGATCAGCTCATAGTTATGGCCGTGAAAATTCGGGCTGTTGCACTTTCCGAAAACTGATTCATTCTTCTCAAAGCTCCAGTCTTTACGGAAAAGTCGGTGTGCTGCATTAAAATGTGCGCGGCGGCTGACGGTTGCTCTCATAGTTTATGACTTTCGAGGTAATGATAAAACTCATCGAATATGATCTTAAACCATACAGTATAAGCATTGGGATATTCATCCATATCGCGTTTTATAGCGTCGATGTCCATCCACTTCCAGCCGGCAACTTCTTCGGCATTGACTTCAGGAACATCGTTATAATAGCCTATCATCACATGATCAAGTTCGTGTTCTGTCAGACCGTTTTCGAATGGCGCTTTGTATATAAAGCTGAACAGCTCCTTTAGTTCGGTTTTGATTCCCATCTCTTCGTAAAGGCGGCGGCTTCCGGCTTCAATATTTGATTCGCCAACGCGCTGATGGCTGCAGCATGTATTTGTCCACAGCAATGGCGAATGATATTTGGTCATAGCCCTTTGCTGAAGCATTACTTCATTTTTATCGTTTAGAATGAATACCGAGAATGCGCGGTGAAGTGCGGCTTTCTCATGTGCTTCCATCTTTGGCATTAGCCCTATCTGCTCGTCTTTTTCGTTTACGAGAATAACATTTTCTTCTTTCATTTCAACGTAAAAATACAAAAAAGCAAAATGTAAATTACTGTGCAATTTGTAATTTGATACCCAGCGCGTCTGCTATCTTTAAAGCACATTTTTCTCCGTCAATGGCTGCTGATATAATTCCGCCTGCATAACCTGCGCCTTCACCACAAGGATACAATCCTTTTATTTGAACGTGTTCAAGTGTTTCTGCATCACGTGGAATACGAACCGGTGACGACGTGCGGGATTCAGGTGCATGAAGAATGGCTTCGTTGGTCATGTAGCCACGCATCGATTTGCCAAATTCGATAAAGCCTTCACGAAGGATTTGTGTTAGAAACCCGGGAAATACTTCGCCCATTTCTACCGATGTAGTTCCGGGAACGTAAGAAGTTTTTGGTATGTCGGATGAGAGTTTCTTTTGCGTAAAATCCACCATTCGCTGTGCAGGAACGCGTTGGGTTTGTCCGGCTAGATGCCATGAACGTTGCTCGATGCTTTTTTGAAGTTCCATTCCGGCAAGTGCGCCGAATTTTTCGTATGGCTTAAAATCTTCAGGTTTGAGTTCAATGACGATTCCGGAATTTGCTGTTGGTTGATCTCGTTTTGATGGCGACCAGCCGTTTGTGACGACTTCACCCGGACTTGTTGCACATGGCGCAATGACGCCACCGGGACACATGCAGAACGAATACATTCCGCGGCCATTGACCTGTTTGACGATTGAATATGGCGCCGGCGGCAAATGCTCACCGCGAAAGTCGCAACTATATTGGATCTTATCGATCAGTTGCTGTGGATGTTCGGCGCGAACACCGATGGCAAAAGGCTTTGCCTCGATAAAGATTTTCTTACGATCCAGAAGTTCAAAGATGTCACGTGCTGAATGTCCGGTTGCAAGGATTATTTTGGATGCTGATATTTTTTCTCCTGATTGTGTGATGACACCGTTGACTTCTTTGCCCTTTAGGATAATGTCGGTGACGCGGGTGTCAAATTTGACGATGCCGCCGTATTCGATGATCTTTTCGCGCATGTCGCTGATGATCTTCGGAAGTTTATTAGTTCCGATGTGCGGATGTGCGTCGACAAGAATATCGGTGGAAGCTCCGAAAGCGACAAAAAGCTTTAGAATCCGGTCTACATCACCGCGTTTTTTAGAACGTGTGTAGAGCTTGCCGTCGGAATATGTGCCGGCGCCGCCTTCGCCAAAGCAATAATTCGAATCTTCATTAACGATATGATCCTGGTTGATCGATTTGAGGTCGCGTCTTCGTCCGCGGACGTCTTTGCCACGTTCGATGACGATTGGCCGCAATCCGAGTTCTATGAGCTGAAGCGCTGCAAATAATCCGGCCGGACCTGCGCCGATCACGATAACTTCCCGGGCGTTAGAAACATCATTATAATTAGGAAGCGAATTTTCCGGAATTGAAACTAATTCATTATCGAGAAAAATCTGCACTTTAAGATTGATGAGAACGCTGCGTTGACGTGCGTCGATCGACCGTTTTAAGATAGTGATGCCGCCGATCTTTTCCTGCTTTACACGAAGCTGTTTTGCGACTTCCTGTTTTAGCAGATGTTCATTGGCAGCAGTTTCCGGGGTTGTGCGCAGTAGGAGTTCTTTAGGCATGGTGCAAAGGTAGAGATTCCATTTGAAAACGAAAACTGCGACCCGGATTGCAGCGGCATCCTTTTGCGAAGTGCAACGGAGCAAAAGATATAGCGGAAAGCCGGAAATGTCGCCCTACTCTTTCTCTTCAAAAGCCCGTAAGACAAAAGATGCAAGCCAGTGTTCGCCTTCGTAATTTCAATCGGCGACGGTTGGCAGCGAATATTCGAGATGCTGATCTGCGAGTGGCTTGAGGTGCGCAAACAGTTGTGGATGATCTTTTAGTAATTTGTAGAAATTCCACGCCCGGCTGAAGTTTAATCCATCTAAATGAACGAGATGACCATCGCTCCTGTCTGAGACTTTTGCTGTTTCCCACGTAAAATTCTTATCAAAAAGCTGCGGAAGGAAAGTACCAAGCCATTTTAAGAAATTCTCTTTTGGCAGGATCCGCTGCATGATCGCCATCTCTTCGAGGCAAGGTGAAAGAAAATCTGTCCCTGAAGGTTCCCATGTAAGCGGACAACCTTTGTCGCTCCAAAAAAGCCGTAATGCCGCAGCAGTAACCACATCCTGAAATGCTGAATTTTTACTTTGCACCGCGTAATCATACGCCAATGTGAGTCCGAATGCTGTATTGTTATGCGTTCCCGCCCGAACCGGATAAAGAAGTTTCGGTAGAAATTCGGAATACCTGACGATAACCAAATCTGACAGCGGCTGTAGGTTTAAGGCAAGTTCACGCGCGAAAGGCTGAGTCGATACGTTAAGTTCCTGCTGTAGTTTTAGCACCCATGCCCAACCATAAGTGCGTTCGAAAGATGTTTCATGTGGTTTTGACAGATACGCGACTTCGGCTGCAATGTTATCTTTTGACAGATTTTGCTGGAGTTTTTGAATGATCTCAGCTTTATTTGCCAGATTTGGGAAACGGTTCAATAAATAGACCAGGCTCCAATGTCCGTGTACGGATGAATGCCAATCAAAGCAGCCGTAAAAAGCCGGATGCAGTACTTTTGGCGATAAGACTTCAGTATTGTTGATCAACAACTGGCCGGGCTTATTCGGATATTCTTGCTGCATGCACTTTAGTGGCAGCTTTGAAAGATGCAGGGCGAGTTCAGGTGTAAGCTTTTGCGATGATGCTTCAGCGAAGACGACCAACGATATAAGTAGTACGATTTTATTCATTTGAAAATTGCAGAGTATCTTTGCTAAAAAAATATGTCAAGACAGATTAAAATGATTTGGGATTTCCGTGGACCTGCGTCTGCGAAAACTGCTGAGCATCATGAAATTCACTTAAAAGAATATATAGCTGCTGAGAACATTTCACCAAATATAACAGGATTTGAGATTCAGGGTGAAATGCAGGCGTCGGCTTTTATGGTTGTAACGGATGAACATATGATAAAAGTGCGTGATTCGCTAAAACCTCATCGTGCCGAAATTTATCAGCCTGCTTAATTTGCCACTTCACTAATGAACTTGATCCGCATCAGGCGAAGTTCATCTATATCATAATCGCCTTCAAATTCTTTTAAAGCGTCTTCTATTTTGTCGGATTCTGACTCCATGAAGTATTCATAAATTTCCTCCTGCTGATCCTCGTCCAGAAGCTCATCGACCCAATATTTAATGTTGAGTTTTGTCCCTGAATAAACGATCTGCTCCATTTCTTTTAAAAGTGTATCCATGTTCATTCCCTTTGAACGCGCAATGTCTTCCAGAGGCAGTTTGCGATCAATATTTTGAATGATGTACAACTTGTTGGTTGAATTAGCGCCTGTCGATTTTACAACCAGGTCGTCAGGGCGGATAATCTCATTATCTTCAACATATCGGCTGATGAGTTCGATAAATTCACGTCCGAACTTTTTGGCTTTGCCCTCGCCCACTCCGTGAACGTTGCTCAGTTCCTCAATTGTTACAGGATATTTCAGTGCCATATCTTCGAGCGAAGGATCCTGAAAAACGACGAAAGGCGGAACTGAAAGTTTTTTAGCGACTTTTTTTCGGAGATCACGCAGCATTCCCATTAGGACTTCATCGGCTACTCCGGTTGATTTCGCGGCAGTCACAATGGCTTCGTCTTCAGTTTCATTGTATTCGTGGTCTTCCGACATCATAAATGATTCAGGATGATCAATGAATGTGAGGCCTTTTTCAGTGACTTTTAATATACCATATGTTTCTATATCCTTTGAAAGTAGTCCGGCGACAAGAACCTGACGTATAAGCGCCATCCAGAAGCGTTCGTCATGCTCGTTTCCTGTTCCGAAGAACTGTTGAGTGTCGGTTCTATGTGCTTTTATAACTGCGTTGACACGGCCAGTTAGCGTAAATATGATTTCCCGCGATTTATAAAGGTGTTTGGTATCACGAACCGTTTTCAGAAGTGTTACAACCTGATCACGAGCTTCCACTTTTGGTTTTGGATTGCGGACATTGTCATCCATATCGGCACCTTCGCCATTGACATCATCGAATTCTTCACCAAAATAATGAAGCAGAAACTTTCGTCGTGAAATAGAAGTTTCTGCATAAGCTACCACTTCCTGAAGCAACGCAAAGCCGATTTCCTGTTCAGCGACAGGTTTCCCTGACATAAATTTTTCTAATTTTTCGACATCTTTATATGAGTAGTAAGCAAGGCAATAGCCTTCGCCACCATCGCGGCCGGCGCGCCCTGTTTCCTGGTAATAACTTTCAAGTGATTTGGGAATGTCATGATGAATGACAAAGCGAACATCGGGCTTGTCGATTCCCATTCCGAACGCGATGGTTGCAACGACTACGTCTACATCCTCCATCAAAAACATATCCTGATGCCTCGCCCGCATTTTTGCGTCGAGTCCGGCGTGATAAGGCACAGCACTGATGCCGTTGACCTGAAGCAATTGCGCTATTTCTTCAACCTTTTTACGGCTGAGGCAATATATAATTCCGGATTTTCCTTTGTATTGGCGGATAAAACGAATTATATCAACTTCAATATTTTTAGTTTTGGTACGAACTTCATAGAAAAGATTTGGCCTGTTGAACGACGCTTTAAAAGTTCGCGCGTTGCTCATTTCAAGATTTTTCAAAATATCTTCCTGAACCTTCGGGGTTGCCGTGGCTGTAAGTCCGATGACAGGAACGTCGCCTAATTGTCGGATAATATGTCGAAGGTTTCTATATTCCGGACGGAAATCATGACCCCATTCGGAAATACAATGTGCTTCATCAATTGCGACGAAAGATATCGGCACGCTTTGAAGAAATTGCACATATTCCTCTTTGGTAAGTGATTCCGGCGCAACGTACAACAGCTTAGTTAATCCTGATGAAATATCTGCTTTAACCTGCGTTATTTCGGCCTTGGTGAGCGATGAGTTGAGTACGTGTGCGATTCCATTTTCTGAAGATAAGCTTCTGATCGCATCGACCTGATTTTTCATCAGTGCGATTAATGGAGAAACAACTATAGCAGTTCCGCCCCTGATAAGCGCCGGAAGCTGATAGCATAAAGATTTTCCGCCGCCCGTAGGCATGATGACGAATGTGTTCTGTTCAGAAAGTAAGCTCTTGATTACCTCCTCCTGGAGGCCTTTAAACTGGCTGAAACCAAAATACTTTTTTAATTCTTTATGTATGTCAATTTCGCTAGAATTCATTATTAGCTAACGGTATTTTATATAAATTTGCAATACTTTAAATATACAACTTCTTTTCAGACTTACAAACATTATAAATATTCCGTATTGGTCACAACCGAAGATATTTTAGCTGCTGCTAAGTCCACTATTATCGCTGAAAGTCAGGCTATTGCAGGGATGGTTGAATATTTGTCATCTGATTTTTCGGACTCGGTACGCGTCATTTTAGCTTCGAAAGGAAGGCTGATCGTAACAGGCATCGGGAAAAGTGCAATAATCGCACAGAAGATCGTCGCTACGATGAATTCAACCGGAACGCCATCTATTTTTTTACATGCTTCCGAGGCGATTCATGGCGATCTTGGAATGGTTCAGCCTGAAGATGTTGTCATATGTATCTCGAAAAGTGGCAACAGCCCTGAAATAAAAGTTCTGGTCCCAATTCTTAATCGTTTCGGCAATACACTAATAGCAATTACCGGCAACACGACTTCATTTCTGGCTAAACATTCAAACTTTATCCTCAATACATACGTACATGCCGAAGCGGACCCAATTAATCTGGCGCCGACAAACAGCACAACAGCACAATTGGTAATGGGAGATGCACTCGCTGTTTGTTTAATGCACATGCGCAATTTCACGCCGTCAGATTTTGCAAAGTATCATCCTGGTGGCGCGTTAGGCAAAAAATTACTGTTAAGGGTTGGTGACATGTTAGATCAGACACATCGTCCGGCAGTGGCTCCTGAAACCGGAATCAAGCAGGTTATTTTTGAAATCTCTGAGAAAAGACTGGGCGTAACTGCGGTGCTTGAAGATGAAAAGGTCATCGGAATAATAACAGACGGCGACATCAGAAGAATGTTAAGCAAAACGGATGATTTTACGCATCTGACCGCGCAAGACATCATGACCAGAAACCCGAAAGTCATCACAATGACTGATATGGTTGTTGATGCATTAAATATTTTAGAAGATTTCTCAATTACACAGCTTGTTGTAGTTGATAACCAACAATATAAAGGCGTGCTTCACCTGCACGATATTTTAAAGGAAGGCATTATATGAAACAAACCAAAGATCCGGATGCAATGTCGTTCCTTGACCATCTCGAAGAACTAAGATGGCTGCTCGTAAGAAGCACGATCGTAGTTTTAATTATGTCTACGATCACTTTTTTCTTCAGCGATTTCATCTTTGATGATATAATTTTTGGGCCTACAAATCCCAAATTCGTAACGTATCGTTTCTTCTGTGACCTTTCTCACGCATTAGGCATCGCAGATTCAATTTGCGTTACCGATATGCCTTTCGTGATCCAAAACACTGATATGGAAGGACAGGTTTCCATCCTCGTGTGGACATGCATCACAGCCGGATTTATTCTTGCATTTCCATATATACTATACCAATTGTGGAACTTTATCGCGCCTGCTCTTTATGATAAGGAAAAAAACAACGCAAGGTCGTTTATCGGAATTGCATCAGTTTTATTTTTTCTCGGAGTGCTGTTCGGATATTTTGTCATAGTTCCGATGTCAGTAAACTTTTTTGCGACGTTTTCCGTTAGTGATGTTATTAAAAATGAATTCAACCTGCAGTCTTACATCTCGATGATCAAGACTTCAGTAATTGCTACAGGATTATTTTTTGAGCTGCCTGTCATTATATTTTTCCTTGCTAAGCTCGGATTGGTTACACCTGAATTCCTGCGCAAATACCGTAAATACGCAATTGTCATAATATTAATTGTAGCAGCAATCGTAACGCCGCCTGATGTTGTAAGCCAGATCATTGTATCAATTCCGATGATGATCATCTACGAGGCTTCAATCTACATTGCGGCATACATAACTAAAAAACAAAAACTCATAAATGTCTGATATAGTTAAAGATTTCAACGACTATCGCGCAAAGATGAACGAGAAGCTTCTGGGCGATAACAATAAAATTATCAAAAGGATTTTTAATCTTGATACCAATGCTTATGCAGCGGGAGCACTTGATGTGAAAACAAAAGAGCTACTCGGACTTGTGGCTTCAATGGTTCTAAGATGCGACGACTGCGTTAAATATCACCTTGAAACCTGCTTCAAAGAAGGCGTGACAAAGGAAGAAATGATGGAAACACTTGGTATAGCAACTCTTGTTGGAGGAACAATTGTTGTTCCGCACCTGAGAAGGGCTTATGAGTTTTGGGAAGCGCTAGAAGAAACCGCAAATTAATCTCTTGTTAAGGGTAGGCATTAATGATTCATTTTTGCTTTCATTTGCCACACAAACCACAATATGATCTTAAGAGCCGAAAATTTAGTAAAGACCTATAAAAAACGAAGCGTTGTAAAAGGCGTCTCGGTCGAAGTTAATCAAGGAGAAATCGTTGGATTATTAGGCCCGAATGGTGCCGGAAAAACGACTTCATTTTATATGATCGTTGGACTTGTAAAGCCTAACAGCGGCCAGATTTTTCTTGATGATCTTGAAATTACTGATTTTCCGATGTACAAGCGCGCGCAGCATGGCATTGGATATCTGGCACAGGAAGCATCAGTCTTCAGGAAACTCAGCATCGAAGACAATATTCTTAGCGTCCTTCAGCTTACAAAGCTTTCAAAAGCCGAGCAGGAAGCTAAAATGGAATCTCTGATCGACGAATTTAGCCTTCAGCACATTCGTACAAACCGTGGTGATCTATTGTCAGGTGGTGAACGTCGCCGTACCGAAATTGCACGCGCG
The DNA here is from genome assembly GCA_036399435.1 of Flavobacterium sp. Classification (GTDB taxonomy): domain Bacteria; phylum Bacteroidota; class Bacteroidia; order Flavobacteriales; family Flavobacteriaceae; genus Flavobacterium. The sequence continues at coordinate 2,352 of DASWND010000111.1, read as the reverse complement.
CTTGCGACCGATCCAAAGTTTATTTTGCTCGATGAACCTTTTGCCGGCGTCGATCCTGTTGCCGTCGAAGACATTCAGCGCATTGTTGCGCAGCTTAAAAACAAGAATATCGGAATTCTCATCACCGATCACAATGTCCAGGAAACACTGGCAATCACGGATAAAACCTACCTAATGTTTGAAGGCGGAATCCTGAAAGCAGGAATGCCCGAAGAATTGGTCCAGGACGAAATGGTGCGCCGCGTTTACCTTGGTCAGAACTTCGAACTTAGAAAGAAAAAACTGGAATTTTAATTATTTACTTCGTCAGTTCGCTTCGCGTGGGTCAGGAGCTGTTCCGGCTTTACGCTTCACTCTTTTATTGCTGAAACAATTGCAATCTTTAAATTTCATCAATGCAATAAAAGGAGTTTCACTGCAATCCGGGCTAGGGCTTTAATCCTTTAATTTGGTACCAATCGTAAGGCGAACAAGATCTTCCCTCGTTCCACCAAACAAGTTTAAATCGACGTTACCGACAATTCCAGGTACAGAACCTCTTTCGGTAAATTGCCAGCAAAGCCAGTCGTCTTTTATCGTCTCAACAAAAAAGTTGTAGTTCGCAATCCAGACTTCATATTCCGAAAATTCTTCAATAAGAAAATCTTCGTAAAATTTCTGGCCGGTGTATAAGATTGGTCGGACTCCGTAATGATTTTCAACCGCGATCAACCATCGCTTCAGTCCGCGGCGCAAACTGTCGATCGGCTGATGTTTCGGCAATTGCTCAATATCTAATACTGGTGGAAGATCTCCGGGCCTAAGTTTTACTGTTTTAATGAAAAGTAATGCCTGTTCAATTGAAGATTCATCGGGTCGGTAATAATGATAAGCACCACGGATAAGTTTAGTGTCACCGGCGCTTTTCCAATTTTTCTTAAACCTGGTATCGACATGATTCTTGCCCGCAGTCGAGCGAATAAAAACAAAATCAAGCGGAAAAGTCTTTTCAATCGAATCTGCTTCTTCCCATTTAATATTTCCTTGATATTGAGACACATCAAAGCCAATAGATTTATCGCCTCGTTCGCTCAGAACCTGATAATTCCGAACATCAAAAAGTTCCTTGTCTTTACTGGCTTTCCTCGACTTAAAACTAAAATAATAAGCCAATGCTTCACGATAATGATAAATCATTGCAAAGAACAGAAGTAATGACGCAAAGATCAGCACAAATTTTTTTGCCTCTGAACTAAGGAATTGCTTTTTTCCGCCGGCCTTCTTTCTCGGCCGCCGTTTGGGAGAAACCTTCTTCTTCATCAGACTTCCTTTCCTTTCACTTTGTTTAGTATAACCGAAGTCATTACGTACAAAAGAATAACGATCGGAACGCCGCCAAATCCCATTAAAGCAATCAGCAAAGCAGACATCAGCAAAAATATGATCGACAGCCAATTTTCTTTAAAAGACAGCGATTTCACCTTGAGTGAAAACAGCGGAATTTCTGCATTTAGCATATACGCGCTCAAAGCTGTGATAACTAACAAGACATAAGGATTAATCAAAATCTCTAAAATCAATAAGGGACCCGTCATTTTGATAACAGGCAAACTCATTATGAAGAGCGCATTTGCCGGTGTTGGCAAGCCAATAAAGCTCGTTGTCTGCCTTGTATCAATATTAAACTTCGCCAATCGATAAGCCGACGCAAGTGTAATGATGAATCCAAGAAATGGAAAAAACGGACCGAAAGATTGTGCTCCTTCAGCATCCGCCAGTAATAGGTACATCGCAAAACCTGGAGTTACTCCGCTTGTAACCATATCCGCCAAGGAATCCAGCTGCAATCCAAGTTCTCCTGCAGCATTTAAGATCCGTGCAAAAAATCCGTCGAAAAAGTCAAAAAATATTCCGAGACATACAAAGTAGAACGCATATTCAAGATATCTGTCTGAATTTGGCTGGTTGAGTTGCGAGAATAAAATAATGGCAATACAGCCACAGGCAAGATTTAAGAGCGTTATAAAATTGGGAACGTGCTTTTTAATTGTCATTCAGCGAGTGTTGGTCAACACAAAGTTAGTACAATAACTTCAAGACTAGAGCGTTTTTGATTAGAGAATTCGACTGCTGCGGTGCTAGATTCATTTCATCGGAAGCGACTGTTTCAGAATAAATTAATACTTTTGGCACAGCGATTCTGTCGCATATACAACCGACTTTGAAAAAACTTTTCGTACTGCTTCTTCTTACTTTTTTTGCTGCTGCCAATGCGCAGGTGGTGAGGAAATACTCTAATGAGTTCATGAATATTGGCGTCGATGCCGCTGCGCTCGGAATGGCTAACGCAGTGACTGCAAGCACCAATGATGT
>DASWND010000110.1:0-11909 GCA_036399435.1 Flavobacterium sp. | reverse complement strand
GGGAAACATCAGTTTTGAATTTGGTTCCCGCGGTAGCGACGACATCACCTGCGTTGATGAGGATTTCGGATGCATTAAATTCATAAAACAGGTTGCAGAAGAAATGGATTTTAATATTGCGGCGATCAAAACGAACGCATTCACTTACGTAGAAAAATCATCAGATTCGTTTGATGTTATTTTTGCAGATCCGCCATATCACCTCGAACAGGATAAACTGGAAAGACTTGTCAAGACCGTATTTGGCAATAACTTACTACGTGAAGAAGGGATGCTGATCATAGAACATTCCAGGCACACCAAGCTCCAGCATATGCCATCATTTCTGTTTCAAAAAAATTATGGAGGTTCGGTATTCAGCTTTTTCGGAACTGAAGAACCTGAGAAATCTGATGAATCTGATGATTCTGATGAATCCCAAGAAGAAGAATAAAAAAAGCAGGCCTATAAGCCGGATTCTGTTCCCGCCAAAACGGGACCTTACCATTTATCTAGCTCCGAAGTTACCCGCGGAGTCAATCTATCTACCCTTCAGCATCGGGCGAGCAACCCTTAAACGCTGATATATTTGATATTTCACCGCATAGAGTTTACCTGGTTTCACTACAGCATTACCTGTACATACTTTCTGTTGCACTTGTCCTGATTCCGTTAGGAACCGACGGGCGTTACCCGCTATGCTGCTCTGTGGTGTCCGGACTTTCCTCCTTCCGAAAACGGACGGCGATAAGGCGGCCTGCAGGTGCAAATATACGGAACTTGATGCAGCTTTTTCGGCATCTATGATGACTTCATCAATTTTACTTTAACATTTAATTATTAATAAAAAGCACCGAATGAATTAACTTTAAGATTGACTAAAACTAAAAATAAAACAGCCATGGACGATCAAATGTATCATTACGCAACAGTGTCGAAAGCACTTGAAGAACTCGCCGAGAAAGGATTTACTACTGATTTCAATTTAAAAGAAAACGAGATCATTGAAAATGGCGATAACTTTGAGATCGTCCATGTTTACAGATATGAAGGTATCACCGATCCGGGCGATGAGGCTACTGTTTTTGGAATTGCTTCTAAATCCGGCGAAAAAGGAGTATTTGTAGCTGGTTATGAAACATACGCTGAAAGTGAGGCGGCCAGAAAACTGTATAATCTGCATATTAAAGGTCGTGGAGATCGCAAATAAAAAATGAACCGCTTACATTCGAAGTTGGAAAAAATCGGGCGCGATCCTGTCGTGACTGCGAAAGCTGTCGGACTCAGGTATTCGACCAACAACGGTAAAGGCTATTTCCGCATCCGAAACAACGATGGCTTTGAATATATTGATCATGATAATCAACCTGTAGACGATCCTGAAGTTCTTGAGCGGATAAAAAAACTTGTAATTCCGCCAGCCTGGGAAAATGTCTGGATCTCTCCATACGAAAAAGGACATCTTCAGGTTACCGGAATCGACGGTAAAGGCCGTAAACAATATCGATATCATCCGGATTGGAATAAGATCAGGAACCAATCAAAATTTTTCCGATTACGCCGTTTTGCAGTGGCGCTTCCACTCATAAGGGAACAAGTAGAGAAGGATCTTTGCAGGCCGGGACTTCCGTTCGAGAAAGTTGTTGCACTTGTGGTGAAACTGATCGAACTGACGAACATTAGAATTGGCAACGACGCTTATAAAAAGTTGTATGGATCTTTTGGCCTGACAACATTACGTGACAAACATGTGAAGCTTGATAAGTCGACTGTCACCTTTGACTTTGTTGGTAAAAAAGGAGTTAAACATAAAATCAATCTTCAAAGCCGAAAGCTGGCAAACCTTGTCAAGAAATGCCGTGATATTCCGGGTCAGGATCTATTTCAGTACTATGATGATAATGGCACACGCCATACAATTGGCTCAGGAGATGTAAACAATTATCTTAAACAAATTACTCAGGAAGATTTTACGGCTAAAGATTTTCGCGCTTGGGCGGGAAGTGTACATGCTTTATGTGGATTTCGTGAGGCGGGTGAATATTCTTCTGAAACTGATTGCAAGCGCAAGATCGTCTCCGTTATAGATTCGGTTGCTGAAAAATTAGGCAACACACGAACTGTCTGCAAGAAATACTACATCGACCCGACCGTAATAGCAGCTTATGAACGCGGTTCAATCAGCAATTATCCCACTGTTGAAAACATTGAGGGAAATAACCTCAATCCGGATGAAGAAGCCTTGGTACGGCTGCTTGAATCGGAACGCATCGCCGAAGTGATCTGCTGATAAGTTTATTTTCTGCTACCTCACTTTTCTGCTTCCATTCATTATATTTGTGCATCAAAATTTTCCATGGAGCAATTTGTAGTATCAGCAAGAAAGTACCGTCCGCAGACCTTTAAGGATGTGGTCGGGCAACAGGCTATTACGAGCACATTGCTAAATGCCATTGAAACCAATCACCTTGCTTCTGCCCTGCTATTTACAGGTCCGCGTGGCGTCGGAAAAACGACATGTGCGCGAATATTAGCGCGGAAAATCAATCAACCCGGTTACGACGATCCAACTGAGGATTTCGCGTTTAATGTTTTTGAACTTGATGCTGCTTCCAATAACTCAGTCGATGATATCCGGAGCCTTATCGACCAAGTCCGGATTCCACCACAAACCGGTCAGTACAAAGTTTATATTATTGACGAGGTCCACATGCTTTCGGCAAACGCCTTTAATGCATTTTTAAAGACGCTTGAAGAACCGCCAAAACACGCAATATTTATTCTCGCTACGACTGAAAAGCATAAGATCATTCCGACGATTTTATCGCGTTGCCAGATATTCGATTTTAAACGTATCACGGTTAAAGATGCTAAAGATTATTTAGCTGAAGTTGCCACTCTTCAAGGTGTAAAGTACGAAGATGACGCATTGCATATAATCGCACAAAAGGCTGATGGCGCGATGCGTGATGCACTTTCAATTTTTGATCGCGTGGTTTCGTATTGCGGAGACAATCTGACACGTCAGGCGGTGACCGAAAATCTAAATGTACTGGACTACGAGACGTATGTTCAGGTTACGGATCTTATAATCGATAATAAAATCCCGGATTTGCTGATCGCTTATGATGAACTGCTTGCGAAAGGATTTGACGGACATCATTTTATTGCCGGCCTTGCATCACATTTTCGCGATCTTCTGGTTGCAAAAACGCCGTCGACACTTGTTTTGCTTGAAGTAGGTGATCAAGCGAAGAAACTTTATGCACAGCAATCACAAAAAGCGTCACAGGAGTTTTTACTTCAGGGAATTGATATGGCAAATGAATGCGACCTAAAATACAAGGTCAGTCAAAACCAGCGCCTTCTTGTTGAGCTTTGCCTGATGCAACTCGCCTCTATCACTGATGGAGAAAAAAAAAAGTAGCGGGATTTATCATTCCGGCTAACCAATTCTATGGCCGCGTCTTGTCGATTCCTGTAGTTTCTCCTGAAATTGTGGAAGCTCCACCTAAACCAGAACCGGAATTAATACCTGAGCCTGAAATAGCAGAAGTTGTCGTAGCGATCGAACCCATAGCGCAAGTTACCAAAGGCGCGCCCGCGGTTAATGTTTCGGCGCTTTCTATTGCAAGCATCAAGGCAAAACGCGCGATTCTTGAAAGCAATAAGCTTCAGGTAAAAGAAGAAGTTCATCTTCCAACAGAACCATTTACTGAAATTGAGATGCTTGAGCAATGGTTCAAGTATGCGCAAAGGTTAAGCGACAAAGGCCATAAGATCATGGAATCATACCTTTTGATCAACGATCCAAAATTGAAGGGAACAACGATTATTCATGAACTTCCGAATGAAGGCTCCAAAATCGACTTTGAATCTGAGAAGCATAATCTACTTGGATATTTACGGGGAAAACTTCACAATCACGATATCACAATTGATGTAATTGTGAATGAGTCTATTGAAAGCAAAAAAGCATTTTCAAATCAGGATCGTTATAATCGGCTAAATGAGATTAATCCCGCACTTGAAATGCTACGAAATGTTTTCGGGCTTGACATAAATGACTAGAATTATTCGATATTTTCTTCGATCCTTCTGTCGGGAATGAGCCATATTAGTGCAACTACAATATAAAGTGCAGCGGAAATCCATTCTTTATAGAATGCCGCACCAATGGCAATAAGATATAAAATTGGAGATATTTTGCCTTTGATATTGGTTCCGAGTGCTTTTGCAATATCTGAATTTGGTCCGTTATGCGCGACGATACGGGTTTGTAATATCCAAAAAGCTACTGACGCCATCAGCATGACAACACCATAAAGTGCAACAGGTATGGTTTCGAAATGATTTTCACCAACCCACGCAGTCACAAACGGGATCAATGAAAGCCAGAAAAGAAGAAAGTGGTTTGCCCACATAATGCTTCCGTTTATTTTCTCCGTACCTAAAAGAAGATGATGGTGGTTGTTCCAATATATCCCTAAGTAAATGAAACTTAAAACATAGCTTATAATGACGGGTAGCAAGTGTCCGAGCGATTTAAGCTCAGGGCTTTGGGGCACTTCAAGTTCAAGTACCATAATAGTTATTATAATTGCTATTACCCCATCGCTAAAAGCTTCCAGTCTGGCTGTTTTCATATTCGTCCGTAATAAAGTGCTTTAATAATTCCGTCTGAAAGTCCGATTTTAGGAACGTAAATCTGACGCGCGCCACTCCACTTCATTGCGTTGAGATAAACTTTTAACGCCGGAATAATAACGTCGGCCCGATCCGGATTTAGTCCGAGGTCGGAAACACGTTCGTCGTATGAGAGTGAGTTCAGCGCAGTATGTTGCGAGTTCAGGTAGAAATACGAAAGTGGCTTCTCCTGGACTTTACCTGACATTTTGAATAGCTTGTTGATATTTCCGCCAGATCCGATCAATGTCACCTGGTCATAAGCCTCCGTTTTATTTTTGATCCATTTTTCAATTTCCTGCCACACAACTTCATTAACCATGTTGTTGAGCTGACGGACTGTTCCGACTTTAAACGATTTTGACGCGATCATTTTGCTGTCTGAAAACAAAGAGAACTCGGTGCTTCCACCACCAACGTCGACATATAAATAAGTTTGGTCGGTTTTTAGAAGATGATGCAGATCTGTTGTGGCGATTATAGCGGCTTCTTTTTTACCGTCGATGATCTCGATCTTAATGCCGGCTTCTTTTTCAATGAGTTCGGCAACTTCTTTTCCGTTATAGGCTTCGCGCATTGCTGATGTTGCGCATGCCATGTATTTTTCGACTTTGTGAACCTTCATCAGGAGTTTGAACGCTGTCATAGCGTCGATCATGCGCTCGATGTTTTCGGCTGTGATTTCTCCAACTGTGAATGCATCCTGGCCAAGCCGGATTGGAACGCGAACTAATGCACTTTTGCTGAACTGCGTTTCCTTGCCTTCGGTTTCTATGATGTTCGATACAAGCAGCCGCATCGCGTTTGATCCGATGTCGATTGCTGCATATTTTTTTATGTTGATCATGATGTTGTGTTCAAATTCGTGCCCGGATGGCAGCAGAAAGGCCTGGCAAACAATAAACCATTTATTTCCCGAATGGTGCAGAGCGACAACAGAAGCTCCTGCGGCATCGCGGAAATTTTGGTTTTTGTGCCTGGACTTGCCGCGAACAGCCGGATTGGCACCTTAAAGAATTTCGGCAATAACTTCCATTCTGTCAAGGTAATATTTATATGTTTCATGCTGCGCTCTGAAGACCGGTTTGTCGCCTCTAATTCTGTATCTGTTATCAAGTTTTTCGGAATGAATCCGCGCCTTTACGTTTCCGCCCCAGCCAACTTCAAAAGCATCCTGAAGTTCTTTTTTAATCTCGTCATCATATATCGGGCAGGTGACTTCTACCCTTCCTTCGAGGTTTCGAGTCATAAAATCGGCAGATGAAATATAAACCTCGGGGCTTCCACCGTTTGCAAAAATGAACATCCGGGTATGCTCCAGAAAATTATCTACGATACTAATAGCTTCGATATTTTCGCTCATTCCCGGAACTCCCGGAATCAGCGAGCAAATGCCACGTACCTGCAACTGAATCTTAACTCCGGCGCGGCTTGCATCATATAATTTATCGATCAGCCCGAAGTCGGAAAGGCTGTTCATTTTCAACTTCATGAATGCAACATTTCCCGCGTGCGCATTTACAATTTCGCGTTCGATCAGTTTATACAGCCGGCTTCGCGTGTAATGCGGCGACACGATCAAATGTTTGTAGCGATGAAGCCTGTAATTGACATCGAAGAACTCAAATATTTTAGAAACGTCCTTTAAAATCTGCTGATGGCTGGTGAAAAGTGTGACATCAGTGTAAATGCTGGCTGTGGCTTCATTGAAATTTCCGGTAGAAATCACGCCGTATCTTTTAAGTTTTCCGCCGTCTTCGATACGTTCAATAACACAGATCTTACTGTGGACTTTTAAGCCTTTGATGCCGAAAATGAGTTCGATGCCTTCGGTCTGCATTTGCTCGGCATATGAAATATTATTTGCTTCGTCGAAACGAGCCTGGAGTTCTATTTGTACGACAACTCTCTTACCGTTTTTGGCTGCATTGATCAGTGAACTGACGATCTGCGAATTTTTTGCAAGCCGATAAAGAGTAATCTTAATTGATGTTACCTGAGGATCAAGCGCTGCTTCGCGAAGGAATTTAATAACATAAGAAAAAGATTGATATGGAGCATTTACGAGATAATCTTTGTGTGCGATCTTATGTAGTATACTGCCATCGAGGCTTAAACCGCTTACCGGCAATGGAGGTTTAGGCTTGTATAAAAGATCAAAACGGCCGAGGTCCGGAAACTTCATATAATCACGACGATTGTGATATCGGCCACCGGGAATTATACTGTCGGTTGCATTGATCCCCATGTTTGTGAGGAAAAATTTCAAGGTGTCCTTATCGATCGATTGGTCGTATACAAAGCGCACAGGCTCACCGATGACGCGGTCCTTGACACTGGTGGCGATTTTCTGCAACATGCTTTTACTCATATCGGAATCGATGTCTAGTTGTGCATCACGTGTAATTTTGATCATATGTGCAGTTACGCTTTCATAATCAAAAATATTAAAAATGCTCTTTAGATTGTGGCGAATAACGTCGTCGAGCAGAATGACGAACTGCTTATCATTTTCAGGTGGAAGTACGACAAAGCGGTTGATCGTAACTGGAATTTCGATAATAGCGTATCGGACGTCTTTTTTGGGTTTTGAGAGCTTCAACAGTGAGCTTTTGCCATCGGATTTCATTACCAGCTTAACGGCTAAATAACCTGCAGTGTCCTTCAGTAAAGGGAATTCTGCCAAATCATTCAGGATAATTGTCACCAGCGCCGGAGAGACCTTTTGAATAAAATACTCCTTAACGAATTTCTCTTGTGCCTTGGTGACTTCGCGTTCATTTATGATGAAAACATTCTGTTTTTGCAGCTGTTTTTCGATGTTTGATAAAATGCGGAGGCTTTCGGATTGCTGGCGGATTACGATCTCGGTAATGTCTTTGACGAGTTGTTGCGCCGAGATTCCGCCCAGTACTTTTTCGCCGCTGATTCCGGCTAAACTCAGCCTTCGGACTGCAGCAAAACGAACGCGGAAAAACTCGTCGAGATTGTTTGAAAATATGCCCACAAACCTAAGCCTGTCCAGCAATGGCACGTTTTCATCTGCTGCCTCCTGGAGTACGCGTGCGTTAAAAGCAAGCCAGCTCTTTTCCCGGTCTATATACTTGTTGGTTTCTGTCATTTGATTAGATCGCGCGGAAAAATTGTTTTGATAGTTTTCCCGTTTTTGATGTCGCTCCACTTGGTGGTATCGAAGATAATTGATACAAAACCAGAAGTAGGAACATTATCGATTAAAATGTCACCAAATTTATTGACAAAATCTGTAATAGCCTCATTGTGACAAAAAATAACAATTGTTTCAGTTGTATCAGGTTGACTTCGTACTTCATGTTCAAGGGCACTTAAATCAAAAGTGTATAAATTATCGCTGAAGCTGACATCGGCGATCGGATAACCCATTTTTCTGCAAAAGATGGCTGCTGTCTGGGATGTTCGTTTTGCAGAGCTGCACAACACACTATAAAGTTCTGGAAGAAATGATGATGCGGCAAGTGCTACAGCCTCTGCATCTTCGGCTCCTGATTTGGAAATAGACCGGTCAAAGTCGCGACCGGAAATTGAATCACCTTCGGCTTTTGCATGTCTGATCAGTATTAAGTTTTTCATCTTATTGTAATCGATTGTTTAAGAATTGTTTAATCTTCCTTTGGCAGAATAAAAGGTTCTTTTGTCATAGTGTGACTGACTTTGAAGGAAAATTAGGTACGAAAATGCGACTTTTCACTTTTAGAATCTTTTTTGCGGTTTGTCGACTATATATGTTGTTAACGGACATAATACCATTGTTAGGCTATTATGTAAGTAAATTAGCTGTATATCGCATGCACACGCACTGCACCAGCAGCGATTATATAACAAGTTAATATTACAAATTAAAAGTTGCGAAAATGAAAAAAAATACTTCAACAAAAATTTTGACTCCGGCACCTGGCAAGTGCATTACAGTCGGCAGGAGAATGAAGGTAACTCTTGCTGTCATATTGTTCGCCTCAGGCTTTACGGGCATGCAAGCACAACGGATGTCGACCAACGGCACTTCTAAAAGCCCACTTCAGATTGATGCCTACATAAAAAGTTCAGCATCAGCGGATTCTGCTAAAAAACAAGAAATCAGCAGAATGGAAAGCCTTACTAAAGACTTGCATTCCGCCATTTATTATTTGACCAGCGGGATCAAAAGCTATGGCGATAAGCCAGTAGTTTTTTTTACAGATATAACCAGCCTGAATCGCTTATCGGCATCTGAAGTTTCGAAACTGGACGTTTCTGCTGTAGAAATGGTGACAATTAAAGTAAATCGTGCTTCAGATGTCACTGCTACAATTGAGGCACAAGCTTTAAGCGCATTTCCGAAGCTAAAATATGTTTACGTGCTTTCGACCACACAGTCGACACCTGCCAACATCACAAGTATGTTGCGTAATATCGGTCCGGAATATACAGTAGTTTATAACATTGCAACTGCATTATAGAGCTGATCCCAAAAAAATTAATTATGAAAAAACAATACACTATCAGAACAGAGGGTTTTTCATTCCTGCTTGCATTGATGCTTTGTTTCTCTTTACAAAGTATTGCTCAGGTTAGAGTTCCTTTTACTCAGAGGACATCACAATATACCCCAACGCAGCCGATTTATCATATCAAAGGTGATTTTGCAATCATCGGAAATACCAATTTAACACTTCAGAATTATACTAATGAGACGCCTAACAGTCTCAACCTTATGCGCTATGTTGATATAGATTCAGATCCGACAACTTTGAACTCATCATCTGCAATATTAAATTTTTCAACTGAAAATGGCGCCGTACCATCTTGCTCGAATGTTCTTTTTGCAGGATTGTATTGGACAGGAAGAGCCTCAAATCTACAAGCCAGCCCAACTACATTTACTGTCGAGAAAGATGGTGTAGTTAAGAATTTTGACAAGAGGATGGTTTCGATTAAAGGTCCAAATGCAACTGGTTACACATCAGTTACTGCGGGAGTGAATGATATTTATTATCCAGAAAACACAGACGAATATATGTATTCAGCTTTTGCTGAAGTTACAGATTATGTCCGTGCAAACGGAATTGGAGCATACACAGTCGCCGACATTGCTTTGAGAGAAGGAAACGGCGGCATTACAGGATACTATGGAGGATGGAGCCTTATCGTTGTTTATGAAAACGATAATATGAAATATCGCGACGTAACGATTTTCGATGGACATGCATTCGTTCCAGGAAACGTTGTTGATGAATATGAGATCCAGGTTTCAGGTTTTAATACTGTTCAGGCCGGACCTGTGCATATGAAACTTGGAGTAGTCGCAGGTGAAGGTGACCGTGAGATTTTGGGCGACTTTTTCCAAATCAGAAATGCGGCAAATACACAATGGGTTAGCTTAAGCCATGAGCTGAACGAGGAAGACAACTTTTTTAATTCCTCAATATATACCGAAGGAAATGATCGTAATCCAAACCTGCTGAATAATACGGGAATTGATATTGGAGTGTTAGAAATTCCAAATGAGGAAAATCAGGTTATTATCAATGGTCAGACTTCCACCAGATTTAGGTACGGAAGCACACAGGACACCTATTCGATTTTTGCATTCGCAATGGCAGTTGATGCTTACATTCCGGATGTTGAAGGAATAATTGATGTCGCTGCAGTTGATGGTACAACAGTATCATCTACACCTGCGTCTGTTACGCCAGGCCAGGAAATTACGTATACAGTACAGATTAAAAATCTTGGTACTGAAGCGTTGAACAATTCACAAATCAGCATACCGATTCCATATAATACAACTTATGTAGCGGGAAGTGCTTCTACAGCGATTTTCTACACTCCTGCTCCATCTCCTAATACCGTTACTTATCAACCTACTGTTGGCGTGAATGGGTCGCTGGTTTGGAATATTGGAACTCTTCCACTGTTAGAAGACACCTCTACAGTTTTAGGGGAACTTACTTTTACATTGGCAGCAACAACTGATTGTACAATACTTCAGAACAATAGCTGTAACAACATTATTAGCGTAAACGGCGAGATCAAAGGTGCGGGCGCAATTTCTGGCGTCGCATACAGCCAGGACCTGATTCAGGGTTATACCATGGAAGGTGCTTGTCAGGGAGATCCGATTCCGGCGCCGATTAATATCGCACTTGATGCAGCTGATTATTTAGCTGAAAATTGTGGTATTGAAGCGCCAATTACTGCTTTTACATTCTGTAATCCAGGTGATATAATTGCTATAACAGAGATTATTGGTGCGTTTCCTGTTGGAACACTTTTTTACAATCAGTATCCAATTCAAAGCGGAACAACTGTTCAGTATACAATTAACAATCCATTTCCTGCAACTGTTGGTACTTCAACCTATTTCGCAGTAGCACCGGGAACACCTGGATGTGTTTATCAATTTACAATTACTGTAGGAAGTACAACAGCAGTTCCAACTACAACGAATATTGAATATTGCCAAGGAGATGTTGCACTGCCGCTTGTTGCTGTTGCTTCTCAAGTTGGAAATACGCTTTACTTTTATACATCAGCTGACGCTACTGCTGAGTTGACACTTATACCTTCAACAACTGTTGCCGGAACATTTACTTATTATGTTGCTGAAGGACCTACATCTACTTGTATCGGGCCTTTAGTTCCGTTAATTGTCACTGTAAACGCAACTGAGGCTACTTTTGGACCAATATTCTTCTGCGAAGGACAGACTATCGCGCTTCCGACTACATCTTTAGAAGGTGTAACGGGAACATTCTCACCGGCTACAGTAACCGGACCTGGAACATATACTTTTACTCCTGATGCAGGTCAGTGTTTCACAGATGTTGTGACTATTGAAGTTACAGCTGGTGCTACAACAGCGACTTTCGCTCCGATTGTTTTCTGCGAAGGACAGACTATCACGCTTCCTACTACATCTTTGGAAGGTGTAACTGGAACATTCTCGCCTGCAACAGTAACAGCAGCTGGAACATATACATTCACTCCTGATGCAGGTCAGTGTTTCACAGATGTTGTAACTGTTGAAGTTACTGCAGGTGCTACTACAGCGACTTTCGCTCCGATCGTTTTCTGCGAAGGACAGACAGTAACGCTTCCGACAACTTCACTTGAAGGTGTAACAGGAACGTTCTCTCCGGCTACAGTAACCGGACCTGGAACTTATACATTCACCCCTGATGCAGGTCAGTGTTTCACAGATGTTGTAACTGTCGAAGTTACTGCAG
>DASWND010000109.1:0-25678 GCA_036399435.1 Flavobacterium sp. | reverse complement strand
GAAACGCACACACTAGCAATAGCAGCAGATCATTCTTTATGGGCTTGGGGCAACAACTCATCAGGCCAGCTTGGCAATGGAACAACCGCAGGTACCCTTACACCAATACAAATAGCACCTTCGTGCAGCCTCTCAACTGCAGGTTTTACAAGCGTAGGTATGCTAAAAGCTGTACCTAATCCGACCGATAACATTGTTTCGATCAACGTTCAGATGGATTCCAATTATATTGTTTATGATTTGACCGGACGTAAAATAGGAAGCGGAAGTCTATCTCCTTCAAAAAATGTCGTAGATGTTGGAAGTTTTCTGCCGGGGAATTATATTTTCCATGTTAAAGATTCATTTGGTTTGGTGGAAGTTTTAAAAGTAGTAAAGCAATAATCAGGAATTTGTGCCCTAGCCCCGATTGAGCCGGTATCCTTTTTTGCTTCGAAAGCAGCTATTGCCCCTCGACTGCGCTCGGGGTGACACCAAAAAACGATTGGAACAATGGCAAAAAAGATAAAGGCGAAAGCGGGAAACAGCTCCTGATAATGCTAATAATTCGCCGGATGTACCTCGTTTTATTGTTTAGAAAATGTTATTTTTGTTCCACTTTTAAGTACAAAAACTTCATTATGGATATACACGAATACCAGGGAAAGGAAATTTTGGCGAGCTACGGTGTGAAAACGCAGCGTGGTTATGTTGCTAACAATCCACAGGAAGCGGTTGCCGCCGCGAAAAAACTTACTGCAGAAACAGGAACGGGATGGCACGTCATAAAGGCGCAGGTTCATGCCGGTGGACGTGGAAAGGGCGGAGGCGTTAAGCTTGCAAAGAATTTACAACAGGTTGAGGAGCTTGCAGAACAAATTATTGGGATGCAGCTGATCACGCCACAAACATCGGCTGAAGGTAAAAAAGTACACAAAGTGCTTGTTGCTGAAGATGTTTATTACCCGGGTGAAAGTGAAACTTCGGAATTTTATATGTCGGTTGTACTGAACAGGGGCAAAGGCCGCAACATGATCATGTATTCGACTGAAGGCGGAATGGACATTGAGGAAGTTGCTGAAAAGACTCCACATTTGATATTTACTGAAGAAATAGATCCAACTGTTGGTTTACAAGCTTTCCAGGCGAGAAGGATTGCGTTTAATCTTGGCGTTACTGGCAATGCTTTTAAGGAAATGGTTCAATTCGTAATTGCACTTTATAACGCTTATGTTGGATCTGATGCTTCGATGTTCGAGATCAACCCGGTTTTAAAAACTTCGGATAATAAAATAATTGCTGTTGATGCTAAAGTCAACATTGACGATAACGCGTTATTCAGACAGCAGAAATATGCAGAAATGCGTGACATTCGCGAGGAAAATGCAATTGAAGTTGAAGCTAAGGCTGCAGGCTTGAATTACGTTGACCTTGACGGAACAGTAGGTTGTATGGTTAACGGCGCCGGACTTGCGATGGCGACAATGGATCTTATTAAATATGCAGGTTACGAGCCGGCTAACTTCCTTGACGTTGGTGGAACTGCGGATGCAAAACGTGTTGAATTAGCTTTCAGGATTATATTAAAAGATCCTAACGTAAAAGCAATTTTGATCAACATCTTTGGAGGAATCGTTCGTTGTGACCGTGTTGCACAAGGTGTTATTGATGCTTATAAGAACATGGGTGATACCATTAAAGTTCCAATTATCGTAAGACTACAGGGAACTAACGCTGAGTTAGCGAAAGAGATGATCGATACTTCGGGAATGCCGATTTTATCTGCGGTTCAATTTCAGGAAGCTGCTGACAGGGTTAAGGAAGCGTTGGGATAGTTTGCTCATATGAAATAAATTAGCCACAAATGCACGAATGAGTGTGTTTGTGGTTTTTTTTTGGCCACGACTCGAGCGACAGTGAACAGGCGTAGCAATGCACGAATATGTGTTTCGTGGCTTTTTTTGCCACAACCCGAGCGCCAGCCAATAGACGAAGAAATGCACCAATTAGTCTTATTCGTGTCTTTTTCTTTTGCGTTAGATAACGCGTATTGCACTGAAGTTGCTGGTGATCTTCTCTGGCGATTAAGAGACAATTTGTGAATGTCCTCTCTACTTATATAAACCAAACCCGCTCATTCGTGTATTAGTGGCTTTTTTGGCCACAGATTACCCTGATCTGCACAGATCTTACTGCGTTAAAATCACGCTTATTAAAGCTTGATAAACTTCTTCAAACTTGTTCCTTCAACGGTGGTGATCTTAATGAAATAAATTCCTGATTGCAGATGTTGAACATTAATTGAACTTTGGCTTCCTGACGACACTTGCTTACCAAGTAAGTCCGTAACTGTAAAACCGATTATTTTAACATCTGATTCAATATTAAGAATTTCGGTCGCCGGATTTGGGTAAATTTGGAATTCTGAAAGCACAAGATCATTGTTAGAAAGCGCGGAGCAGCTGACTTCAACCGGTTCAGCGAATCCAAAGAATTCCTCACCCTGACCTAGCTGGCCGAGATGGTTTAATCCGAAGCCCCACAAGGTGCCGTCAGATTTCATTGCCATTGAAAAATATGCGCCTCCTGAAAGTTTTGACCAGTTTGTGTCGGTGCCGACTTGTATCGGCGTTTCCTGGTCGATCTGGTTTCCGATTCCAAGTTGGCCGTTAGAGTTTTGTCCCCATGACCACAATGTTCCATCTGTTTTAATGGCTATGGTATGAAAGAATCCCGCTTCCGCAGCTTGCCATTCACCAGAATTTCCTATCTGAACCGGTGTATTTCTGTTAGTATTTGTTCCGTCACCGATCTGGCCATCGAAATTGTCGCCCCACGACCAAAGTGAACCATCATCTTTCATTGCGACGTTGTGATAGCCCGAACTTGAAATAGTCGACCAGTTATTGTCGCTGCCGATTTGCACCGGAATCTGTCGCGAGACATTTGTGCCGTCGCCAAGCTGGCCATAATCATTGCTGCCCCAGGCCCAAAGTGTGCCGTCGGTTTTTAAAGCTGTAGTGAACGAATAACCGCCTGAAACTGTCTGCCAGTCTGAATCTGACCCTACTTGCTGAGGAGTGAGAACATTATTCGACGAGCCGTTAGCATGCTGAAAGTTTGTACCGTATCCCCACGACCATAAGGTGCCATCGGTTTTGATAGCCATTGAAGTAGCATATCCATTGCCGAGGCTTGCCCAATTTGTAGCTGTCCCAAGCTGAAAAGGTGTAGTTCTGTCGATTGTAGTTCCGTCACCTACAGAACCTTCTTCGTTACTTCCCCATGCCCAAAGGGTTCCATCATCTTTTATAGCGAGATTGTGGCTGGCTCCCAGATCAAGAACAGCCCAGTCATTTGCCATGCCAACACGTACCGGCGTATATTGCATATCGGTATTTCCAACACCAATTTCACCATAGAAATTTGGTCCCCAAGACCACATTGAACCATCGGTCATTATTGCCGTGGTGTGGCTTCCGCCGGCGGAAACCGACTCCCAGCATTGAGAATTTGCTGAGAATGTAAGAAGAGAAGTAAGGTAAAGTAAAAGATTTTTCATAGCATATGATTAGAGTACGAAGATAAAAAAAGCACCTGGTAATCAGGCGCTTTAGCATTTGTAATTGTATGGAAAATTACTTCATCGGATCTTCATCAAAGTTTACCATCCAGTTGATTCCGAATTTGTCAATGAACATTCCAAAGTATGCGCCCCAGAAAGTTAATTCCATGGGCATCGTTACTTGCCCTCCGTTTGAAAGTCCGTTAAAAAGCTTATCGGCTTCTTCGCGGCTCTCAGTGTTGATCGAAACCGAAATATTGTTTCCAATTATGGTTGAATGTCCGAACATTTCTGAACCATCGGCGCCCATCAGGTTATAGCCATCACTTATTTTTAAGCAGGCATGCATTACTTTTTCTCCTTCTTCCTTTGGCATTTCCTGACAATTTTCGGCAGGAGGCATGTCCTTATAATGCATTAGCTGAAGAGATTCTGTTCCGAAAACACCATTATAAAAAGTGAATGCTTCGGCGCAGTTGCCGTTGAAGGTGATGTAAGGGTTAATTTGTGCCATATTATAAGTTTATTTGTTATTTTTTAGGTAGTTTATCCATATCCATGTAAAGCATGTTCCAACGATGCCCATCAGGATCCGAGAATCCAAAACCATACATCCAGCCATCTTTTTCTGCAGGTTCGCCGTAAATTTTGCCGCCTGCAGATCGAACTTTTTCTGCCATTTCATCAACTTCAGCTATAGATTCGGCGTCAAAAGAAATAAGCACTTCGACACCATTAGAAGGATCCGCTACTTTCTGTCCAGAAAAGCTTTCAATCATTTGCTCAGTAAAAAGCATGATTGGCGGTGTATTTTCGCCAATTCGAAGTGAAGTACAATCGGCTGATTCAAATTGCGAATCAAAAGTAAATCCAAGATTTATGAAAAACGTTTTCGATGCTGCTATGTCTTTTACAGGCAAGTTCATCCAGTATTGTTTGACCATGGTAATTGTATTAGTTAGTTAATCAAACTTACACCGTTGCTTTATATTTTGTAAGTGGAATTACCGACTATAAAAGTGGGATTTGCGACAGGTTACTTTTTGTTTTTACCGTTGTTGAAGCGGACTTTTTCCACAACCTGAATTTTTGGCGCAGGTTTTTTGTTTTTTGGTTGTGATGGCCCGCGGGGAGCAGGTTTTTTTGCTGCGGGTTTCTCCGATTGTTTGCGCTCCGGTTTATTTGCAGAATTTTCACGGATAACATCCATTGCATTCTTTGGATTTTCCTTTGTTCCTCTAAGGTGTATGACAAGTGCGTTGAGGAAATTCCGCAAGACCTGGTCGCCACATTCCATGTAATTAGGATGATCCTGGCTTCGGAAAAAGGCACTTAATTCTGCTTTAGAGATCCGAAAATCTACCAATTCTAAAATTTCTACAATCTGATCATCACGCAATTGAAGCGCAACCCTTAGCTTTTTAAATATGTCGTTGTTGTTCATGTTCTAAGATTAATTTTATTTTTTGGGCGTGACCGCAAGGGTCGGGCTCTTCGCTTCAAGTCCTCGCCGTCGCTCGCTCCGGCTGTGGGCTAGTCGCTGCGATCCCTCACGCAACTCGGTACAACCTTAACCCTTTACCTTTCGCCTTTTGCCTTTCACCTAATCCAGCCAAAGATAAGCATTTAAAAACTGCTCGCGCCACAGCTTTTCATTGTGTTGGCCGCCTTTTACGATCACTTTTTTGTTTAGTTTCAGGCATGAACAACGCTTTTGATCGATAAGTTTCTCTAGTTTATTTACATCAGAAACCATCTCGGAACTCTCAGAATCACCGGCTAACAGGTAAATCTTTGACTTCAGCTTTTTAGTTTGTTCAGTCAATTTATAGATGTCATCCGAAAACCATAACGAAGGCGAAAAAACTCCGGCTTTGCCGAATACCTCAGGATATTTTAATAAGGCGTAGTAGGAGATGAGTCCACCGAGCGAACTACCAAAGATGGTTGTGTTGTTCTTGTTGCTTTTAGTTCTGTAGGTTTTATCAATATGTGGCTTAAGGGTTTTGACGAGAAAATCCAGATATGCATCGCCATTTCCACCACCATGCTTTTGGTTTTTATACGGTGTAAGTTCATCAATGCGCTTTTCGTTACCATGTTCAATTGCAACTACAATGACTTGAGCCTTTATGCTGTCAAGAGTCTCGTCGATTTCCCATTCACCTGAATACGATGTGTTTTTGTCAAACAGATTTTGAGCATCGTGCATATAAATGACAGGATACTTTTTCTTTTCTGTTGAATAATTATGCGGAAGATAAACCCAAATTTTCTTATCGACATTCAGTTGCGGCGACCTAAGGATAAATGTGGATACATTTTCGGAGGCGGTGGTTCTCTGACCAAGAGCCGTCGTAACCGCGACCATTAGCAGCAGTATGAAAAGTACGTTTCGGATGGGATATTGTAATTTCAATCTAAATTGATATTTTAGCTAAAAATAAAGCTTTTTATGAACACCTACGAACAGAAGTTAAGTTTGCTTACAGAAATGATCGAGTTTGCGAAAGTAGACGGCGAGCTTCATGATCGTGAGATCGAGTTCCTGGCGTTGGTAGCTAAAGAATTGAAGATTGAAAAGCCGGTATTTATTGAGCTTTTTCGTCAGCAGTCGGATATAAAAATTATTAAATCGGAGACGCAGCGCATCCAGCAATTCTACAGGCTTGCACTGCTGATGCAGGTCGATGGTGTACTTCACGAAAGGGAGAATGTGTCCATCAGGCAACTCGGTATTAACATGGGACTAAATCCTGCAGCTATGAACCGCGTTCTCGAGCTGATGAAAAAATCACCCAGCGGGACTATCGAACCAGCTGAAATATTAAGTACTTTCCGGGAGCAGCACAACTAGGAAACAATTTTTTCCTGAAGCATTTTTATTTCGTCACGCCATTTCGCTGCCTGCATAAAGTCCAGCTCCTTTGCCGCTTTTTCCATTGCTTTTCGCGCTTCTTTAATCTTTTTATCTACATCAGTTTTCGACAAATATTTGCTTTCCGGTTCGGCAGCTTTTAAAGCTTTGTCTTCAAAGTACTGAGTCGACACTGAGTTTTTAGCGAGCACGCTGTCAATTCGCTTGTTCAATGCCTGCGGAACAAGTTTGTGCTTTTTATTATATTCCATTTGCTTCTCACGTCGATAATTCGTCTCGTCAATTGTAGACTGCATACTTTTAGTGATCGTGTCGGCATACATGATCGCCTTGCCGTTCAAATGTCGGGCGGCACGGCCTACGGTCTGTGTCAGCGAGCGGTTGCTTCGTAAAAATCCTTCTTTATCAGCATCGAGAATTGCAACAAGTGAAACTTCGGGTAAGTCAAGTCCTTCCCGTAAAAGGTTGACACCGATCAACACATCGAAAATACCTTTACGAAGATCCTGCATGATCTCGACGCGCTCTAGCGTATCGACTTCAGAATGAATATAGCGGCAGCGAATTCCGACTTTCGTTAAATATTTCGTCAGTTCTTCTGCCATTCGCTTAGTTAGTGTTGTAACAAGAACCCGTTCATCAACTTCAACGCGCTGCTGAATTTCTTCAATAAGATCATCAATCTGGTTGAGGCTTGGACGGATCTCAATTATTGGATCAAGTAATCCTGTCGGACGAATAACTTGTTCAACATAAATACCTTCAGATTTTTCAAGTTCATAATCGGCAGGTGTTGCAGAAACATAAACAACCTGATTTTGCATTGCTTCAAACTCTTCGAATTTCAACGGACGGTTATCCATCGCCGCGGGAAGCCGGAAGCCATATTCGACAAGATTTTCTTTTCGTGAGCGGTCTCCGCCATACATGGCGTGGACTTGTGAAATCGTAACGTGGCTCTCATCAACAACCATTAAAAAGTCTTTCGGAAAATAATCGATCAGGCAGAATGGCCGAGTTCCGGGTAATCTTCCGTCGAGATATCGCGAATAATTTTCAATCCCTGAACAGTAGCCGAGTTCACGGATCATTTCCAGGTCGAAGTTCGTTCGCTCTTCAAGACGTTTCGCTTCAAGATGTTTTCCGATGCTGTTGAAATAATCAACCTGCTTCACAAGATCCTGCTGAATTTCCCAAATGGCACCATTCAAAACATCTGGCGAGGTAACGAACATGTTTGCAGGATAAATATTCAGCTTGTTATATTTCTCAATTACCTGTGAAGTCTTTGCATTGACCGCTTCAATTTCTTCAATTTCATCACCAAAGAAGTGAATTCGAAATGGTTCATCGCCGTAGCTCGGAAAAATTTCAACGGTATCGCCTTTTATGCGAAATGAACCCGGATTAAAATCAGCTTCTGTTCGTGCATATAAACTCTGCACAAGCTTATGAAGCAGCTTTGTTCGTGAAATAACCTGATTCTTAGCAATTGAAATTACGTTTTTCTGAAATTCAACCGGGTTTCCAATTCCATACAAACATGAAACAGAAGCAACGACAATGATATCGCGGCGGCCGGATAATAACGAAGATGTCGTACTGAGACGCATCTTTTCAAGCTCTTCATTAATTGAGAGGTCTTTTTCTATATATAATCCTGTGACCGGAATAAAAGCTTCCGGCTGATAATAATCGTAATATGAAACGAAGTATTCAACTGCATTATTTGGGAAGAACTGCTTGAATTCGGCGTAAAGCTGAGCTGCAAGAGTTTTATTATGGGCAAGCACAAGGGTTGGCTTTTCGACTCGTTCAATGACATTCGCCATTGTAAAAGTTTTTCCGGAGCCGGTCACGCCAAGAAGCGTCTGATACTTTTCGCCGTTATCGATGCCTTTGCTAAGTTTTTCGATGGCCTGTGGCTGATCACCTGTGGGTTTGTAATCTGAGACTACTTGAAATTTCATTAAAAACTGAGGTTAAGGGACAAAGTTACAAATGAATGAATAAACTAACTGTTTAAGAATAGCTAAATGTTGAAGCTTCGCTGTTGGGCTTCAGTGAGGAATGTCCATGCTAGGATGCGGCTGGTTTTTTGACCTTGTGCCATATCTATAATTCTCGTGTCTGCAGCACCCACTTTTTGCAGGATTTTTTCAAGAGCAGACAGATTTGACGCTTTTGAAACCAAAGTCGTAAACCACATACATTGTGATGTAAACCTGGCGCTTTCGTAGATCATTTGAGTAACAAATGCCAATTCACCACCTTTATACCATAATTCATTGCTGTTGCCGCCGAAGTTGAGAGTTGCTTCGGTTGGCGTTTTACCGGTGAGATTTGTTATTTTTCGAAGTGAACTCTTCTCTGCTTCTTCTGCTGATGAGTGGAAAGGTGGATTACAGATTGTGAATGCGAAGCGGTCATTAGGAAGAATGACATCCCTGAACATGAACCTTGAATTGGGTTGTAGCTGTAATGATACTGCTTCAGCAAGCTGAGGATTTTGTTCAATTATATTTACACAGTTTGAAATAGCTGCAGCATCAATGTCGGTACCGACGAAGCTCCATCCGTAGATGGCATTTCCGAGAATGGGGTAGATCATATTTGCTCCCGTGCCGATGTCGAGGCCTGTGACTTGTAAGCCACGTGGAATTTCTGATTGAAGTGATTCTGCTAAAAGATCCGCGATGTAATGAATATAATCTGCACGACCCGGAATTGGTGGCGTGAGATAACCGTCAGGAAGATCCCATTTAACGCCGTACTCACTAAGCAGAAGTGCTTCGTTGAGCAGCCTGACTGCGTCCGGATCTGAAAAGTTGATTGTCTGCGATTGATTACGTTCTTCTATAAAAGAAGCAAGCTCAGGACAAGCTGCATTTAGTTTTTCAAAATCATAGCGGCCTCGATGGATATTTCGCGGATGCAGGTTTAGCTTCTCTTCATGTTTCAGTTTCATGCACCAAAGTTAGGCAATTACAATTCAAGGCTCATCAATGCATTCCATTAGCACAAGATCGCCCGTGCGATGCGTAATAGTTACGATCCCGTCTTCAGTTACGCAGTTGCTGCTTCCGGTTCGGTAGCCTAGCGTCAGGCTTTCATCCAACAGTGGGTAAAATAGATTTTTAGTGACAATTCCTGTTGCCTGGCCAATCGGAATCAGTGAGATATTTGTTTTAGCCGGATACCATTTTTCATATTTGCGCGGTAAAACAAAAACTTTCGAGTAATCATCAAGAATAACGATCTTCAGCTGTTCACGATATCTCGCGATATTAGTCAGGTTTGTAATCGTATGATCGGCGCGGCGGCCGGTCGCCCATACAACGTTAACTGCGGGTATCTTTTTTTCAATGAGGTAGTCCAACGCTTTTTCAAGATCTGTTTTTTCCTGATCGGGAGTATAAATTACCTGCATCGGATATTGCAGGTCGGCAAATTGTGCCGTATTTAATCCGCCGTCAAAATCGCCAAGAAGGACATCGACTTTAATTCCCCGTTGCAATACCCTGTGAATAGCCGAATCTAAAACAATAACGATTGGCGACCATTCAAGCAGCTGGCCAAGAAGTTCATCGCTGCAGGATTCGCCATTGGCGATTATGAGTGCTGGTTCCTGATCGTCGCGGACTATGTGGTGGGAGGACATTTTTGTTTGGGTGTTGGGTGTTGGGTTTTGGGTGAAGGGTAAAACGTAAAGGGTAAAAGGTTGATTTTGATTTTAATTTTTCGAGAAACAGGTATCGCTTCTACAGAACGCCGTGAACAGGTTCCCAAAGTTCAATCTTGTTACCTTCTGGATCCATAATGTGGACAAATTTACCGTAGTCATATGTGACAATGTCGTCGAGAATTGTGACACCGTTTTCTTTGAGATTATCAACAATCTTTTCGATGTTTTGAACTGTGTAGTTGATCATGAATTCCTTTTTTGATGGTGCAAAGTAGTCACTGTCTTTTTTGAACGGGCTCCACTGCAGGATGTTGATCTCATCGGGATTATGTATGTTTCTGGATTGGAAGCTCGAACCGTAATCATCAGTGTCTAATCCGAGGTTTTTGCTGTACCAGTCTTTGGTTTCTTTGGGATTATCCGAAAAAAAGAAAATGCCGCCAACACCTGTAACTTTCGGAGTGGTTGTGGCGGTTGAAGATTTGTCGGGAGTGTTGTTTTGTTCTTCCATTTCTTGACTTTTAAATTTGTTTTGTTTGATCGTGTTCTTCAGGTTATTGCATTACAGATGATCATCTGTAAAGTTACACTTTCAACTCGATTAAACAATTTTCATGAGAAGTAGAATGTCTAGCCCGCATGGGAATGGAAAACAAATTGCCGCCGCAACATTAGCTTTGCGATTGGGCAAAAGCGACCGAACGGAAGCTCTTTGCGCAAACTGCAAATCTTTTTGCGGCGGAAATTTTTTGTAATGGACAGGCGGAATGGCTTCTAATCAATTACTACTTCGCGGACATCAATTTCTGAAAGGCTAAAGTATCCCAGTGCAAAGTTCTGTGGATTTGCTTCGTTGACAATATTGCCCCGCACCGTTACCGGAGGTGCCTGAAATGGACTGCCGCTGTTGCCGCCGGCAATGCTGAGCAAGATGCTTAAATAGTTGTGATATTGTTCGGAAATGCCGCTGAACCTGACATCAACAAGATCGCCGGATTCGAGATCCTCTACAATAAAAAGTCCGAAGCTCTGATTGCCCTGGATAAAATTATCGTCGATCGTTTGGTAGAAAGGAGCGGATTCTGACTGTGGGCGCACAGAAAACAGGTAGAAATCACTTGTGACCGCGTCATCTGTAAATAAAATTTTCAGTTCAATTTCTTCTCCGGAAAAACCTGCCTCGTCTTCTTGTTCAATATCATCTATCTCAGGTACCGGTTTCATGACTTCAGAAGCAGTAAAAATCTGATCACCGTATATGACCGTGAGAACATAAGTTTCGTTAAGCACCGGAACAAAATCATTGCAGATGTAGGCTCCTGTTTCCGGTTCTTCAATAAATTCAAAAATTGTATTTGTCGAGTTGGTTACATAAACAGTAGCGCCAGAAACAACCGGAATATCATCACTGAAGAACGGTGCAGTCGTTGTAAGCCTGATATACTGGCCATTACCGGCGGTGCCTTTTTGCCAGGTTAATGCAGCGTCGACCACCAGCCGTGGCGGAGCCGTATTGAGATCGATATCTACGACTTCTTCGCAGCTGACAAATGCGATGGCTAATATTAAACAAGTTATAAATGTGAACTTTCTCATGGTTTAAAACTTAAAATTATAACTGACAGCGGGAACAATTCCGAAAATTGAAAATTTTACTGCTTCATTACTAACTGAATCATCCTTTTGCCTGAACGAAATTGAAGCTGCGTTACGCCGGTCGTAAACGTTATAGATACTAAAAACCCATTCGCCCTGCCAACCTTTTTTCTTATTCGGTTTTGGGGTATAAGTCGCCGCAAGGTCGAGGTGGTGATATGTAGGAAGTTTGTTGTCGTTTCGCAAGCCATAACTCGGAATCGTGATTCCCTGATAAACATATTGCCCGTTTGGATATGTTACAGGCGCGCCGGATTGTACGATAAAATTGGCAGCAAAGTTCCATTTTGGATTCAAATTATACGAACCAGTAATTGCCAGGTTGTGCAGTTTGTCATGAAGCGATCTGTACCACTGGCCATTGTTGATGCCCGCTTCCTCTGGCGTTCGCCTAGGAGTTTGCTGCTCCGAACGTGATAATGTATAAGCAAGCCAGCCGGTAAATCTGCCTGTGTTTTTTCGGAGCAGAAATTCCATTCCGTAGCTGCGCATGCGGCCATTTAGGATAATTTGTTCGAGGGCTTCGTTTGCAATTAAATCGGCACCATCAATATAATCGATTCGGTTTCGGATTGTTTTGTAGAATGATTCAAATTCAAATGTGTAATCATTGTCATGGAAGTTGGCGAAATAACCAATTGCCACCTGATCGGCAATTTGCGGCTTGATATAGTTGTCGCTTGGCGTCCAGACATCGAGAGGCGTTGGTGAAGAAGTATTCGAGATCAGCTGAAGATATTGCACCATCCGGTTATAGCTTGCTTTTATGGACCGATTGTCATCAAGCGAATAAGAGAGAGCCAGGCGCGGCTCAAGGTTGTCGAACGACTGTATGACTTCGTTGCTTCCATAGTGTTTTGTTCCGATAGGTGTTGCCTGTTCGTAGATCTGAAAATCCTGGTTGAAAGTCAACGGCAGATCATCTTCGTAAATATTGACATCGGAGGTGCCAAGACGGTAGAACATGCTGTAACGTAAGCCATACATTACCGAAAAATCGACTGTTATCTGATGCTCGGCTTCGAGGTACGCTGACGGTTCAAAAGCGAACTTGCGGTCGAGCTGCCTGAAATTGATTCCAGAGTCACTGCCTTTAGGTGTAATGGTGCCGGGATTGAAATTGTAGTAAATTCCACTGACGCCATAGTTCAAACGAAGTGTATTCGAAACGTAGTTCTTAAAGTCGTATTTGATATTGTAGTTCTTGATGCCTGAGTCATATTTGAACCCGATAAAGTCTAATTGGAGTCCGTAGTAATAATCGCTATAGATCAAGGATAAGTTTGAAAATAGCTTGTCTGAATACAAGTGGTTCCACCTGAGGTTTAAAGTGGAATTCCCATAGATATTGGTAAAATTGCCTGAAAAGTCAAACACATCACGGCCGAAATAACCCGAAAGATAAAGACTGTTCTTGTCATCAAGCTTATAGCTCAGTTTTGTGTTCAGGTCGTAGAAATAGGCGGCATTGTCGTTATCGGTCAGCTTCAGGAAGAGGTGTGCGTATGATGCGCGGCCACCAATCAAAAAAGATCCCTTGTCCTTGACGATCGGGCCTTCGGCAAGCAATCTTGAAGATATCAGCCCGATGCCGCCGCTCATGTGGAAGTCTTTGCTGTTTCCGTCTTTTTGATAAATTTCCAGTACAGATGATGCGCGTCCGCCAAAGCGAGGTGGAATTCCGCCTTTGTACAATTTCAAATCTTTTATCGCATCCGGATTGAAAATCGAGAAGAATCCAAAAACATGTGAGGAGTTATAAACCGTTGCCTCGTCCAACAGCACCAGATTTTGATCGGCACCGCCACCGCGAACGTTAAAGCCTGAAGCGCCTTCACCGGCATTGGTCACACCGGGAAGCAATAATATTGATTTCAGCACATCGACTTCACCTAAAACGACGGGCATTCTTTTGATTTCAGCAATAGATAATTTATTGACGCTCATTTCAGGCCGTCGGGTATTGCTGATGTTTTTGTCGGTAATGATTACCTCTTGCAGCAGTTCTCCATCCTGGATAAGCTGAACATTACGCCTGGTATCTGCGGATAGATTGATGTTGTTTGTTTCAGTAGCGTAGCCGATATAACTAACGCTGTATTCATAATTGCCGGCAGGTAATGTGATGGAATAGAACCCGTACTCATTCGATGTTGTTCCTGTTTTAAGCTGCGGAAAATAAACGTTGACACCAATCAGCGTTTCGTTATTGGAACTGTCGGTGATTGTGCCGCTGAGCGTAAATTTCTCCTGTGAAATCGCTGTTTGGATAAACATCAGAAAAAATATGCAATAAGCGGTATGAAGTCTTCTCATAAAATGAATTATCGTTTGATCGAAAAATGACCTTTATATATTTTGCCATTAATTAATGCGCGGTACCAATAATCCGTCGCGGGCAGGTTTTTATTATCGAGCTTTCCGTCCCAGAGCGAATTGGTATTTGTTAAAAACGCCACTAATTTTCCGTATCGATCAAAAATTGAGATTTGTGCATCTGAAACCATAGAAAGATCAGGAACAGAAAAATAATCATTGTATCCATCGCCATTTGGAGTAAAATAGGTTGGGAAAACGACGAGGAGGAATTCCATTTCATCGTCTCCACATGTATTATTTTCAGTTACGTAAGCTGTGTAAATTCCGCCTGCAACCGAAGTAAATTGATTTGACAATTGATAATTAATCCCATCTAAAGAATAAGAATAATCACCTTCTTGCGCTGTGATGATTGTGACTGAATTGTTTTTAGTTTCAACATCTGTAATTACCGGTGTTGGATTTTCCGTAACGGCAATAGTCCTAACCGCGGAACATCCAAAAGAATTTGTGATTAATACGCTGTAGTTTCCGGGTTCGTCAATTGTAATAATTTGTGAAGTTTGTCCTGCGGGCTGCCAAATATACTGCGCGTTTGGAATCCCTGCATCAAGTGACAACGTGCGGTCTGCGCAAAGAACGAGCTCCTGATTGGTTGTTGCGGGCGAAGGATTAACGATTACCGACATTGCTGTTCTGTTATCACTTCGGCAGTCGCCATTTTGAAGAAAAGCTTCAGCATAATAGATTCCGGCTTCGCTTGGTGTAAAAGTCAATGAATTAGATAAAATTACATTTCCGCCATTTGCTGCATTAAACCAGTCGACGCTCTGACCTGCAGGAACACTGACCGTGAGCGCCGGAATAGCGGTGCCGCTGCAAATTTCAATATTTCCGGAGCTTGTTGGAGCTGTTGGCTTTGGAGCAACTTCAATTGTAAATACATTCGAAACTGTATAACAATATGCATTGGCAAGATTAATTGCGTCTTCTGCAACTTTTACGCGGTAATGTCGAATTGGTGCAACCGCCGCTGCGTTATAAGTTGAAAATGATTCGCCGGGAATGTCTGTCCACGTAAGATTATCAGAACTTTGCTGCCATTGAAATACATGTGGTGCTGTTCCGCCAATAGTTACTTGTAAAGGCAGCGAGAACGGCAAAGCATCATCACAGAGTTTGTATGAAGTTCCTGATGCTGACGGTGAGTCGACTTCAATCAGATCTCCACATGACCGAAACATAATGTCATCGATGGCAAGATCGTTTCCACATCCGCCGATTCCGTTGTTTTTCATTTTTAGTACAACCGAAGTCTGGTTTGGAAGAGTTGTAAAGACCAAACCATATTGTGTCCATTGAGGTGAAAACGTTCCCGGCATTGGACCGGTGCTTCCCGTTTTTAAGAGTACGGTCTCAGATTCATCCCATATTTCGAAAGTGACATCGGTTGGAATACCGTTACCCGGACACACGCCTGAACCAGCATTGAAAACGTTCATCAGCCACGCGGTAAATTCGAATGTTGTATTTACGCATAATCCTGATACTGTTCTGCTATAGAATTCGCCCGCAGTAAATCCTGCGTTGACAATTAAAGCCTTTCCAAGTGTTCCGTCAGATGTATTATCGGGTGTATGATCAGGCGAATTGTGCCAGGTCGGATTTGGGTTCAGCAAATAATATAAAGTATATTGCCCGTCGTCTGGAGTGCCCGAAAAATAGGTGTAAGATGTGACGCCAACCGGAAGCTGCGGGCCAAAGTTTGTTCCGCTGCCGAAGTTTTCAAAGAATATCGGATCACCTTTACTGCCGTTACAAAATCCCAACTGTGCCTGGATCGAAATGGTCGATAGTAGCAAAGTAGTGATGAAGCTTAAAAAAATCCTGTTGTTCAAAGTAACGTCTGCAAATTAAAAGACGGCCTTTTCAGCCGTCCTTTGTTGTTATGCGATTTTCGCCAATATAGAGTTGAAGGTATTACTTGGCCTCATTGCTTTTTCTGTAAGGGCAAAATCGGGCTTGTAATAGCCGCCGATGTTTTGTGGCTTTCCTTGTGCATCGATGAGTTCACTATTGATGGTGCTCTCGTTTTCAGTCAGATCTTTTGCGATCTGCGTGAACTTCTGCTTCAACTCCTGATCTTTATCCTGTGCAGCAAGAGCCTGAGCCCAATAAAGCGCAAGGTAGAAATGGGAACCGCGGTTGTCGATTTGCCCAATTCTTCTGGCTGGAGACTTATCGGTTTCTAAAAACTTTTCCGTTGCCGAGTCAAGCGTGTCAGCAAGTACTAAAGCTTTTTCGTTCGACATTGTCTGGCCAAGGTGTTCAAGTGAAACGCCAAGAGCCAAAAATTCACCTAAAGAATCCCATCGCAGATAACCTTCTTCAAGGAACTGATCGACGTGTTTTGGAGCTGATCCGCCGGCGCCTGTTTCAAACAATCCGCCGCCATTCATCAAAGGAACAATAGAAAGCATTTTAGCAGAAGTTCCAAGTTCAAGAATAGGGAAGAGGTCAGTAAGATAATCACGAAGAACATTTCCTGTTACGGAGATTGTATCAAGTCCGTCCCGAAGTCGAGTCAATGTATAATTAGTCGCATCAACCGGGTTCATAATCTGAATATCCAAACCAGTTGTATCGTATTCTTTTAGATATTGCTCAACTTTAGCGATCAGCTGGCGGTCGTGGGCACGTTTTTCATCCAGCCAAAAAACAGCAGGAGTCTGAGAAAGCCGTGCGCGGTTGTACGCAAGTTTTACCCAGTCTTTGATAGGGCCATCTTTCACCTGGCTCATCCTGGAGATATCATCTTTCTGGACGCTTTGTTCCATCAGGACATTTCCGTTAGCATCAATTGCGCGGACAGTTCCCGCAGATTCGATCTGAAAAGTCTTATCATGCGAACCATACTCTTCGGCAGCCTGCGCCATTAATCCGACGTTAGGAACACTTCCCATAGTCTTAGGGTCGAAAGCACCATGTTTTTTACAGAAGTCAAGCGTTGCAACATACAATCCAGCATAAGTACGATCGGGAATTACAGCCTTTGTATCCTGGCCTTTTCCTGCGGCGTTATACATTTGACCTGAAGTTCGGATCATTGCCGGCATCGATGCATCGACGATAACATCGGAAGGAACATGTAAGTTTGTGATCCCTTTATCAGAATTGACCATCGCTATCGAAGGGCCCGATTGATAAATTTCATTTATAGCCGCTTCTACTTCAGCCTGGCGTGGATGCCCGTTGATCTTGTCGTAGACATCGCCAAGCCCGTTTTTGGTATTGATTCCAAGTTCTTTGAATAGGTCAGCGAATTTTTCAAAAACCGGAGCAAAGAACACGTCGACAACAGCTCCGAAAATAATAGGATCTGAAACCTTCATCATCGTTGCTTTCAGGTGAAGCGAAAACAAAACATCTTTAGCTTTTGCATCTTCAATTTGTTCGGCAACAAACTTCTTAAGTTCGGTAACGCTCAGCACTGAGCTGTCAAGGACTTCACCGGCAAGAAGTGGAGCGAAATCACGAAGGACTTTAGTAGTTCCGTCTTCAGAAGTAAACTCTATTTTAAATGAAATGGGTTGATCGATAGTTATTGATTTCTCGCTTCCGTAGAAGTCACCGTGGCTCATGCTCGAGACATGCGTTTTTGAATCTGCTGACCACGCGCCCATGGAATGCGGATTTTTCTTCGCGTAATTCTTTACGGCTTTCGGTGCCCGACGATCAGAATTACCTTCGCGCAAAACAGGATTAACAGCAGAACCCAGTACTTTCGAATATTTTGCTTTGATAGCTTTTTCTTCGTCTGTCGCGGGATTATCCGGAAAGTTGGGAAGTTTATATCCTTGTGATTGTAATTCTTCAATAGCATCTTTTAATTGCGGTACTGATGCTGAAACATTTGGAAGCTTGATTATGTTGGCTTCTGGAGTCGTTGCAAGCTTACCAAGTTCGGTAAGATGATCTGTAGCTTTTTGATCCTCAGGAAGGAAATCGGATAAGTTTGCCAGAATCCGGCCTGCAAGTGAAATGTCCCGTGTCTCTACATCGATGCCGGCTGGCGCAGTAAATGCCTTTACAATTGGCAGAAAGGATTGAGTGGCAAGCATTGGAGCTTCGTCAGTAATAGTATAGAATATTTTTGATGTCGACATATTTGATTGTTTGATTTTTTTCAAAAGTGACACAAAGATAAGAAACAGAACCTGCTTAAGACAGGCTACATCAGCGAAATCGATTGATTTACGGATATGACAAAATGAAGGTACTTAAAAAACGAAAACAGCAAAATCAGGTACATCCAAAAAAAAATCCCGCACAATTTGCACGGGATTTTTTATAATCTCAGATAATAAATTATCTTCTTTTGTCTTTAATTTTTGCTTTCTTACCGGTAAGCTCTCTGAAGTAGAAAATACGAGCTCTTCTGACAGCACCTTTTTTGTTGATCTCAACTTTCTGAAGTGCAGGTAAATTCACTGGGAAAATACGCTCTACACCAACAGCACCCGACATCTTTCTGATTGTAAAAGTTTCAGTGTTACCTGAACCTCTTCTCTGGATCACAACGCCTTTGAAAAACTGCGTTCTTGTTTTTTCACCCTCTTTAATTTCGTAGAATACTGTGATAGTATCACCTGCACCGAATTCAGGGAAATCTTTTCTTGTTACGAACTCGTCTTGAACGAATTTCATTAAATCAGCCATAACTTTTATTATAATGGTTTAGATCAGAGCAACATTCGCGGATCTCGCCAGAGGTTGGTCTAAGTGGGCGCAAATGTAGTTATTTGTTGTTAAATGACAAAGGGTTGAATCTAAAATAGTAATTGAAGTTAGAATTTAGTATTAAGTAGTTAGTATTTAGACAGTTGTGAGGTGGCGAAATGTTCCGGCTTGCACGACCTTCTGTCTGGCATCTAACCTTTAAGAGAACTAATAAAAAAAGCCGGCCTATGTTGACCGGCTCAATATCATTTAGTTCAATTATTCGTATTTATAATTGAATGTTCCATTAGTAACATTAATGTCAGCTGTAGTGTTATCCAGCTCATCAACCGTTTCGAATTGAAATGTACCTTTTACGATCTTTGTTGAGGTATCGACATCTGTTATCACAATAACTCCACTTTTAGTATATTCCGATATATCATTCGAGAGATCATTCAAATCAATAAAGTGCGATGGCGGAGTGGAAAAAGATTCTTGTCCGATAGTATAAGTGCCTTCAGCAATATCACTTCTTTTAAGCCAAAGATTTATTTCCGGATTTCCAAGTATTCCGCCTTGCCGCGCCTGTAACATCACGTAATCTTCTTCCGGAAAATAGTCCCAAATATTCGTGGTAGAAAAATCATTGCCTCCAAACGGATTATTTGCTTCGAAAACCACATTGTTAATTTTCGCTGTCATAGCAAAATTCGGAGTTTCCTCATTGTTGTTATCGCTATCCGAAGATGAACACGAAAATAGAAAAGTTGACAACGCCAGTAAAGAAAAAGTCGAAAGTATCTTCATAATTGTTTTAGTTTCAGCGAATGTAAAACTTTAATTCATTTATGCAAATAATCGTACGACTATATCCAAAATCCTAAAATGACAACTAACACATAGATCCGCTATTCCAGCAAATCCGGCCTTCGGTTCTTCGTATGCTCATAAGCCATATCTTCCCGCCATTTATCAATCTTCGCTGCATGTCCGCTTGTCAGCACTTCAGGAACTTTCCATCCCTTATATTCTGCTGGGCGCGTATAAACCGGCGGAGCTAATAAATTATCCTGAAAACTATCGGTCAGGGCTGAAGTCTCATCGCTCAAAACACCCGGAATCAATCTTATCAATGCATCCGATAACACGATTGCGCCAAGTTCACCGCCGCTTAAAACATAATCTCCGATCGATATTTCTTTTGTTATAAAATGATCACGCACCCGTTGATCGACTCCTTTATAATGTCCACATAAAATGATAATGTTCTTCAACGACGACATCCTGTTGCACATCTGCTGGTTCAAAGTTTCGCCATCCGGAGTCATATAAATGATTTCGTCGTAGTCGCGCTGGCTTTTTAGTGCTGCTATGCAGTCGTCAATTGGCTGAATCGTCATTACCATTCCCGCGCCGCCACCAAACTGATAGTCGTCGACACTTTTTTGCTTATTTAAAGTATAATCGCGAAGGTTGTGAAAGTGAACTTCCACAAGGCCTTTGTCGATCGCGCGCTTCATGATCGAGGCCTCAAACGGACTCCTCAGCAACTCGGGAAGCAGGGTAATAATATCAATGCGCATTTCTTCAGATTTGCAGCAAAGTTACAATGTTTTTTCAGGAGCTGTTTCCCGCTTTCAGCTTCAATCTTTTTTGGCACCGGCTCTCCTCATTTGGAGGGGCTTGTGGAGGCCAAAAAAGGATTTCCGCTCCAATCGGGGCTATGGCTTTTTAATTCACATTTAACTTCAATCTCAAAACGCATCTTTAACTTTGCATCATGAGTTTATCAAAAGCACAAGTTCTGTTCATGGCAGTCTGCACAGGTCTTATTGTAGCAAACCTGTATTATTGCCAACCGCTGATCGTTCTGATCGCGCGTGAATTCGGCATCACCGAAGAAAGCGCCGGAACAATAACTTACCTGACGCAAGGCGGATACGCAGTGGGATTATTTTTTATGGTTCCACTTGGGGATAAGCTTGAACGTAAAGGCCAGATCATGGCAACTACGCTGGCCTCTGTTGTTGCATTAATTGCAGCGGCAACGGCGAAAAGCTTTTTGCTGCTTCAGATTGCGTCACTTTTAATTGGAATTACTTCAATTGTTCCGCAGTTGATTCTTCCGCTTGCAGCCTCGCTTTCACATGAAAAAGAAAGGGGAAAAGTTGTGGGGACAATTATGAGCGGACTATTAATCGGAATTTTATTATCGCGAACGTTAAGCGGAATCATAGGCGAATATCTCGGCTGGCGCAGCATGTTCTGGATCGCAGCTTTGATTTGTCTAACGATATTGTTCTTTATTAAGATGCTGTTTCCTGTCAGCAAACCTGTTTTTGAAGGTAACTACGGCACACTGCTCAAATCACTCATAACATTAATAAAAACGCAGCCTCTGCTTCGGGAAGCCACTTTTATCAATTCGCTTTCTTTCGCACAATTTGGCGCTTTTTGGACCACGATGGTTCTGCTGTTATCCGGTGAGCCGTTTAATTATAATGCTGCCACAATAGGCCTGTTCGGAGTCATCGGAGCAGTGGGCGCTTTCGCTGCGCCAATAGTCGGAAAATTTGGTGATCGTGGAAACGCCCGCGCGCCAATCGGATACGGAATCCTCCTGATGCTCATCGCGTTTACTGTTTTCTATTTCTCATCGGAAGAAGTCATTGGATTAATTATTGGAATTATACTTATCGATATTGGACTGCAGTGCGTCCACATTTCAAATCAAACACGTGTTTATTCAATATTGCCTGAAGCAAGAAATCGAATGAATACTGTCTACATGTCGTTCAGCTTCCTTGGAACTGCAGCCGGCTCAGCGCTTGGTTTGTGGCTTTGGAAAATAGGAGGATGGCATGCAGTTTCATTCGGAAATGCATCACTTGCCTTAATTGCCTTGATCGTTTATATTATTGGCACACCTAAAAAGTTACGGACAGCAACAGCGGATGGAATTGAAAAGGAAACCCGCTAATTATTTCGTAAATTTGTCCTTCTAAATCAAAAAATTAAACCATGGAAAACGGAATATACGCGAAATTCAATACCACGAAAGGTTCTATTACTGTAAAGTTGGAACACGAAAAAACGCCTGGTACAGTCGGTAACTTTGTCGCACTTGCTGAAGGTAATCTTGAAAATAAAGCCAAGCCGCAAGGTCAGCCGTTTTACAACGGTTTAAAATTCCACCGTGTTGTCCCAAACTTCATGATTCAGGGTGGCGATCCACAGGGAACAGGAGCAGGCGGTCCTGGTTATAAGTTCGACGATGAATTTCATCCTGATCTAAAACACGACAAGCCGGGAATCCTTTCAATGGCCAATTCTGGTCCGGGTTCAAATGGTTCTCAATTTTTTATTACACATATTCCAACAGAATGGCTTGACAACAAGCACACGGTGTTCGGAAGCGTTGTAGACGGACAGGAAGTTGTTGATTCGGTTGCACAAGGTGATGCTCTTGAAAGCATCGAAATTATCAGAGTAGGCGAGGAAGCTAAAAACTGGAATGCTGTTGAAGCGTTTAGGACTTTCGAAGGTTCACGCGCTAAACGTGAAGCAGCAGACCGCAAAGCAGCTGAAGCTAAAATGGAGCAGCTAGCAGCCGGTTTCGAAAAAACAGAAAGTGGACTGAGATACAAGTTCATCCAAAAAGGTGAAGGTAAAAAAGCGGAAAATAATAAAATTGTTTCTGTTCATTATTCAGGTTCACTTGAAAACGGAAAGGTTTTCGACTCATCATATACAAGAAAAAAACCTATTGAGTTTCCACTTGGGCAAGGCAATGTTATCGAAGGCTGGGATGAAGGAATTGCACTCTTACGCGTTGGCGATAAAGCTCGATTTGTAATCCCGTCGCACTTAGGATATGGTAAACAAGGAGCAGGCGGCGTGATTCCACCTGATTCTACATTGATTTTTGACGTCGAGCTGATGGATGTAAAATAAAATGTAAGCACTCTTCTAAAGGGTGCTTTTTTTTTGCCACAGATGCACGTTTTTTATTCTTAGGCTCAATGCTAAACCGTGAAAAATTTGACTTCACATGTTACTAAGTTGGTGAAGCAATAGGCGTTAATAATTCTTACTTTTGGAAAAAAAATATGCGGTACTTTTTTTTAATTATTCTGTTTCTATCTTTTAACGCGATCCACGCTCAGCAGCATTGTGGCTATGACTTCACTTCATACGTTGTGTTGCACGTTCATGAAGAAGGTAAGAAAGAAAATATTCCAGGATTAAGAATAACACTAGTTGACGCTTCTGGAAATGATGTCGTAAATATGTCTAATAAGTATAGCTGGAAGCATAAAGATGAAGTTCTGTATTTTTCCGAAAATTACAGGATCGACTCTGCGGGAAATGCTGTATCAGCAGAAGTGGCTGAAGCTGACCTGCGATGGTTTTTCCCTTTTGCAAAGGATACTTACTATCTATCCGTCACAAATGACTTTCCTGCCGATGATATGCGTGTAAAAATTGTAGATGATAAAGGAATATATGCAGAAGCAACTTTCCCCTTATATGCATTTAACATGTATATTTTGTGCAGCACCCAGGCGCAGCAGCAGGCAATGCAATTTGGCAGGCGAAGCAATAAGCCTGTGGATATTGTTTTGTCAAAAAAATAAGACAAAATCCTACCTACTTTAAATTACACTCAGAAATTACCTACTTCTCTAATTTCTAGTATTTTACATTGAAGTTTTTGAACAATACCCTATGATTTTGTAAGGCTTCCGCCAACGTTTGGGTGAACTTTGTATACCTACGATCACAGTAGGATTTATAACTTATTAAACTAATACACATGAAAAAAATCTTAATGACGCTTGCAACATTTGCAATGTTCAGCGTAGGTTGCGGAACTGGCAACACAGGAAATGGTTCAGGTACGTCGGGCAGCGGAACTGGATCAGGCAACACAGCAAGTAACCGAACAGGTAGCGGTTCTACAATGGGAACTGGCACTACTTCAGGTTCAGGAACTACTACGGGAACTTCCGGACGTACCGGTACTTCAGGAACTGGAACGACAACAGGAACAACCGGATCTGGCAGTGGATCAATGTCTGGAAGCGGCACAACAGGAAGCGGCACGACTGGTGGCGGAATGACTGGCAGCGGTTCGGGTACAACAACCGGAAGTGGATCAGGAACTACTACTGGCAGCGGTAGCGGAACTGGCGGAACTGGTTCAGGCACTACTACAGGCAGCGGATCAGGTACTACAACCGGCAGCGGCACAGGTACAAGCGGAAGCCGAACAGGTACAGGAACTGGAACAGGGACAAGCGGATCTGGATCAGGAAGTGGTTCAACTACAGGAACAGGTTCAGGAACAGGAACCGGGACAGGAACAACTACTGGAGGTGGCACTGGCACAACTACAGGCGGAGGAAGATAGTATCTTCTGAAAAAAAGATCAAAAAACCCGGTTCCAGCCGGGTTTTTTATTTATTACAACTTCCATTTTATGCTGCATCCCACGCTCGGCTTTTGGTCAGGGTTGATGTTGCGGTTATAGATGATACCATCGATGGCATTCCTAAGATCGCTGCCGCTCAAAGGAATCCCATTTCCCGGACGCGAGTCATCGAGCTGGCCGCGGTATACAAGCTTATCGTCCTGATCGAACAAGTAAAAGTCCGGAGTGCATGCGGCATCAAGCGCACGGGCAACTTGCTGAGATTCGTCATATAAATATGGAAAGTCGAAACTATTCCGAAAAGCGAACTCTCGCATCATTTCTGGTCCATCCTGTGGATACCTCGATACATCATTGCTGCTTATTGCTGCCACTCCAAGTCCCTGAACGCGATAGTCATTGGCAATCATCAGAATTTCAGGCAGGACATGATGAACATACGGACAATGGTTGCAGATAAACATCAATAATGTGCCCTTTCGTCCGCTTACTTCTTTAAATGTACAATGATCATTAGAATTAGTGTTCCGCAGCCAGAATTGGGGCGCCGGAGTTCCAAGAGGAAGCATGTTTGATGGAGTTTTCGACATTTTTTGCTAGAGAATATATGCAAATCTACGGAAGAGTTTTCTTAGTTAGCGGTCATTGTACATGACGACACCTTATCCATGGCTTATTAAGTTCAACGTGTTTAATTTCTAACTAAAGTTCCCTCTTTGCTGTTGTTACACAATAAAATTGATATTTAATATATTTTTATTGTTTATCAATAAAAATATATTATTTTAGCACAAAATTAAAGTAGAAATTATGTCAAAAACAAACAACATCTTATTTAAAGTCTTACATGTAATTGCGTGGCTCATCTTTGTCGGCTTGAGCGTTGAAGCCGGTGCGTTGATAGTCAATTTTATATTTCATCTTTATAAACCCGAATTTGTCCGAAACCTTTATCAACAGCTGGACTTGACTGAAATGTACAATCATAGTAGAGGGGTTTTCTATAGCACGTATAGTTTAATATTATTCATCTCGGTCCTGAAAGCATATTTATTTTATATTGTTGTCGTACTTATGCACAAAATAGATTTATCTAATCCTTTCAGCAGCTTCGTTTCAGAACAAATTACAAAAATATCTTATTACACTTTTTCCATTGGACTGTTAAGTTATATCGCCCGACAATCAGTAAAAAACCTGCAGCATCACGGCTTTAATATTGATAACCTAAACGGATTTTGGGTAGATAGTCAAGCATTTATTTTGATGGCAGCAGTCATTTATGTTATCGCGATTATATTTAAAAAGGGAGTTGAACTCCAAAACGAAAGCGATTTCACGGTTTAAGCCATGCCAATCATTGTAAACTTAGATGTAATGATGGCAAGACGAAAAATGTCGCTTAATGAACTTTCAGAGAAGGTGGATTTGACATTATCT
>DASWND010000108.1:0-11312 GCA_036399435.1 Flavobacterium sp. | reverse complement strand
TCAACAATGACAATGGGTCCCAATCTTGACATGAGTGATCGTATGTGATTATTTATTCTTCTAATATAAATATAAAGAAAAACTAATTGATGGCTTTATATTTTAATTTAAAAGTCTGACATAAACATGCTTAATATTTTTGTTTTCGGATACGCGCTCATCAATTTCGAGAATGTCAGTGAGCGACTTCAGCATTGGGGTCAGCTTTGCGTAGCCGTAATTCCGCGGATCAAACTCCGGTTTTTTTCTGACGATAAGGTTTCCGACATCACCTAAAAATGCCCATCCGCTTTCGTCCGCGATGTCGTCTATTGTCGCCTCTATAAGGTCGATTGTGGAATCGTCTATTTTAGCGGCTGGTTTTTCTACAGGTTTTTTAATGTCAGGAGCTGAGGGATTGTTTTTCGTAACCTTCTTTTTCTTGGTTGCTCCTTCAAGAACTTCGATAAAAATAAAACGGTCACAGGCAGAAATTAAGGAACTCGGTGTTTTCTTTTCACCGATTCCGATGACAAACATGCCCGATTCGCGCAGCCTGATAGCAAGACGTGTGAAATCGCTGTCGCTGGAAACAATACAGAAACCGTCAACTTTGCCCGAATACAGAAGATCCATCGCATCGATAATCAGAGCTGAATCGGATGAATTCTTGCCCATCGTGTAACTGTATTGCTGAATCGGTGTGATCGCGTGTTCGAGCAGTACATTTTTCCAGCCGGCGGCGTTGGGGCGCGTCCAATCGGCATAGATACGTTTTGTGGTTGGTGTTCCGTATTTAGCAATTTCTTCCATCATTCCTTTGATGTTGCTGTACGGAACATTATCAGCATCGATAAGAACTGCTAGTTTTGATTCTTTATTTTCTGGCATCCTGCAAAGTTTCAGTGTTGTCGTAAATATACTGATTTTGTAAAGATGATGCCTTTGTAGCCCTGATCGCAGCGGCATCCTTTTTCAGGCCGTCAACGTGCTGAATCATAGTAATATTCATGAGCATGAAAAAGATACAGCGGAGAGCAGGAATCAGCTTCAAAATAAAATGCCGTTAGATATTGTTATAAATTTTAATGTATTATTTTTGCAACCGAAAAAAAGCGGAAGTACGCACTCATAACTGCCATGGTAAAAGATTTATTCGAAAGGATACAAAGCAATAAAGGCCCGTTGGGCAAATGGGCTTCACAGGCTGAAGGATATTATGTTTTTCCGAAACTTGAAGGTGAACTCTCGAACAGGATGCAATTTCACGGGAAAGAGATAATCAATTGGAGCATAAACGATTACCTAGGCCTTGCGAATCACCCTGAAGTCAGAAAGGCGGATACTGAGGCTGCTGCACAATATGGAGCTGCTTACCCAATGGGCGCCAGAATGATGTCGGGGCACACGTCTTTACACGAGCAGCTTGAACAGGAACTTGCGCAATTTGTAATGAAAGAGTCGGCTTATTTGCTGAACTTCGGATATCAGGGAATGGTATCAATTATCGATGCCCTTGTTACAAAGAATGATATTATAGTTTACGATGTTGACTCTCACGCATGTATTATTGATGGCGTACGGCTTCACATGGGCAAACGTTTCACATACAAGCACAACGATATTGAGAGCATGGAGAAGAATCTTCAGCGTGCTACAAAAATGGCGTTGGAAACAGGTGGTGGTATCTTATTTATTACAGAAGGTGTTTTTGGAATGCGCGGCCAACAGGGGAAATTGCGCGAGATCGTAGAACTTAAGAAAAATTATAATTTCAGATTGCTTGTTGATGATGCGCATGGCTTTGGAACACTTGGAAAAACAGGTGCCGGAGCGGGCGAGGAGCAAGGCGTTCAGGATGATATTGATGTTTACTTTTCGACTTTTGCAAAGTCAATGGCAAATATCGGAGCCTTTGTCGCTGCTGATAAATCGATCATTGATTATTTAAAATATAACCTTCGTTCGCAGATGTTTGCTAAGGCGCTGCCGATGATTCAGACTGTCGGCTCGCTGAAAAGGCTTGAGCTTTTGCGTACGATGCCTGAATTGAAGGACAAACTTTGGCAGAATGTGAATGCGCTGCAAAACGGACTTCGTGAGCGCGGATTTAATATTGGCGATACAAATACGTGCGTAACGCCGGTTTATCTTGAAGGAAGTGTTCCGACTGCGATGATGCTGATAAACGACCTTAGAGAAAATTATAATATCTTCTTATCGATCGTGATTTATCCGGTGATTCCGAAAGGCATCATTTTGTTGAGGATGATTCCAACGGCAACACATACAATTCAGGATATCAACGAAACGCTTGTTGCTTTTGAGGCAATACGTGAAAAGCTGGAAAATGGAACTTACGAAAGGCTGGCGCAGCTGCATACGGTTGATGTAAGTGATGAAAAATAATATTTAGATTTTTAAAATACGAGCCGCTTCTTATGATGCGGCTTTTTTGTTTCGGTGAAATACTTTACTTTTAAGAAAAAAGCCATGAAGTTTACACCATATATTATTGCGGCAACATTGCTGTTAGTTTCGTGCAATAAGTCGCAAGAGAAGGAAATCGAGGTTGAACCTTTGAAACTGCCTACTGCAGAAAAAGCAGCTTTTGAATGCTTTGAGCTTAAAAATGAAGGAGATACCATTACTCTTAAGATATCACATCATGCTGGTGAAGTCGGTGGTGATCTTGTCTATAAATGGCGTGAGCGCGATAGAAATGTTGGTACTATTTCAGGGCGCTTTTCAGGTGACACTTTGATCGCAGACTATACTTTTGAGTCTGAAGGAATGACGTCTATTCGTGAGGCTGTGTTTGTCAGGAAAGGCAACACACTTGTCCAAGGCCATGGCGAGATGGAAGAAAAGAATGACATTATGATCTTTAAAAATAAGAGCAACCTGATCTTCGACAACAGTATCGTACTGACGGAAGTTGAGTGTAACTAAAGTTCTTTCCTGAAAGTGCAGCGACGTTTGTGAATTAGTGGATCGAAGTTTTTCCATAGGTTGTGGATGGAATGGTTTTCTTCAAGTTCTGGAGTTCGGATGCATGTTTCTACTCCTTTTTGTTTGAATGTCCGATAGTATTCATCGAATATGATGGCAGTAACTCCTTTGTTCTGGTACTCGGGCAGAACGCCGATCAGGTAGAAAATGACGTCTTTACTAAATTTTTTTGCCCAAAGCATATGAAGGAAACCGAATGGGAAAAGTTTTCCTTTTGTTTTCTGAAGAGCTTTGGAAAATGACGGCATGACAATACTGAAAGCGACAAGTTTGCCGTCTTTATCTTCAACAAATTTTATGTATTCGGGATTGATGAAGTTGATGTACTTCTTTTTGAAATATTCTTTTTGACGATCTGAAACCGCTACAAATGATGACAGGTTTGCGTATGAAGTATTAAAGAGATCGAACATTTCATTTACCCGAGGCATGATATCCGATGTTTTTGTAAAGCTGATTCCCCGAAGCTGATATCTGCGTGTAACAAGCTCGCAAGCTTTTTCAAAGTGCTCTGGTTTTACATTGGAGAATGGAAATATACTTTCAATAAACTCCTTTTCTTTTACGTATCCCAGCTTCTGAAGATGAGTTACATAGTATTCAAAGTTATACCACGTGATCATTGTCCCAATTTGATCAAAACCTTCCGTAAGCACGCCAACTTTGTCAAGGTTTGAAAATCCGATCGGCCCTTCGACATGTTCAAGGTTGTTGTGTCGTCCGAGTTCGTACACTTTTTCGAGCAGTGCCTTGGTAACTTCTATGTCATCAATAACATCAAACCATCCAAAACGGACTTTGCTTTTACCTTGCGATCTTACTTCATCCCAATTTATAATCGCTGCCACGCGGCCAACCGGTTTGTCGTTTTGGTACGCTAAATAAAAATAGGCTTCAGCAGTCTCAAAAACAGGATTTTTTTGTTTGTCGAAGCTGTCGATTTCCTCCTGAATAATTGGTGGAACCCAATTTGGATCATCTTTGTAAATCAGAAATGGAAATTCAACAAATTTCCGCATTTCTGCTTTTGAAAGGCATTCTTTTATCTTGATCATTCTGGTACGGCTTCAACGTCGACTTCGTCGCGACGCTTCTTTTTGTTCTTCTTCTTGTCTTTTTTACCTTTTGCGTCTTTATCGCTATCTTTTTCATCCTTAGGGACACGAAGATAAACCTCTTCATAGTTGTCATCGAAACGCCATGAAAGTCCTAAGCCTCCGGTTAATATTGAAGGTGTATCTTTTACATTTTTGCCAATGGATGCATCGACCTGAATATTTTCTTTGATTAGAAAAGCCGCTCCGACACGAAAAATAACATCGGTGTAAAAGTCATCTTTAAAGCCCTGGCTTTCAAGAAATCCGGACCAGCGTGGATTGAAGCCGCGGGTTACAGTTGCAACATAGCCGAATCCCATGAAATTTGTGGCAACTTTATCGGCGATGATATTTGTTACAAAGACCCATTTGCCGAATTGGTTTTGGGTGATCAGCATCAACTTTGGGCTGAGCGATGCTTCATCTTCAAAATGGTAAGGTGAATCAAATAAATTTAAATTGACACCCGCATAGACTCCAACTGCGGGAATAAATTCGCGCCAGCTGAACGAATGGTTTGCTTTCCAACTGTATAAATTTGGCTTCTTTTCATAATTTTTATTTGGATCGTAAATAAGGAACTTACCACCAATTATCAAGTGCTGAAAGCCATTCCGGTTAGTTTTTTCGCCAAAAGATGTAAAACGGTCTCTCATGTAATTCGCCTCGAGGATGAGTTCAAGCTGCTCGAAGAATGCTCCGTAACGAACGGCAAGATCGCCGCCATATCCAACTGACTCGTATCCTAAATCTTCATGTTCCTGATCTGTTCTGTAAAGTCCGAGTTCAGCCTGGATCACCGTTTTCCCAACGGAAAATGCAGACATCGATTCACCTGGTCGGTTTGAATTAATAACATCGGTAAATTGAGCAGAAGCATTAAATGCGAAAAGAATAAAT
This sequence comes from Flavobacterium sp., assembly GCA_036399435.1. Taxonomy (GTDB): domain Bacteria; phylum Bacteroidota; class Bacteroidia; order Flavobacteriales; family Flavobacteriaceae; genus Flavobacterium. Next base: position 6,324 of record DASWND010000108.1, on the reverse strand, counting down.
AATAAGAGGGCAAGGCGATGTGATGTCAGCATAAAAGAGACTTTTGACGTGCTAGTATATACCTCAAATGTAAGATTTATTATTTATTTATGAATGGTCAGAGGCGCTTTGACATCGTAAATTCCTATTTTTGACAAAATATCACTTCATGGAAACAGCCTCCTTTATAGGCTTTATTAAAGTACTTTTCTTTATTATTATGGCTTATTATTTAGCTAAATTCCTGATGCGATTGCTGCTTCCGGTACTTATTAAGAAAGTCGTCAGTAAAGCAGAAGAAAATCTGCGGAACCATGCCGGCAGAAGTGGTCATCAACCTTCGGCGTCAGCGCAGCCGCGGAACATAAAGCCTGATCCAAATAAAAAAGTAGGTGAATACGTAGACTACGAGGAGATAGAATAATTAGTTCGCACATATCCGACCGCAGTTTTTATTTTTTACTTTTACAGACAATCGAAAACTGTTTTCACGTCTGCTTATGAAAATCCTTAACAAGCTTTATCCCCACCTTTCTGCACTTGCCGGTTTTATCCTAGTTTCAATAATATATTTTTATCCGGTGCTTCAGGGGAAGCAGATCTACCAATCCGATATCGCTCAATATACCGGAATGGCGAAAGAGCAGAATGATTTTAGGGCTGTTCAGGATGCCGAACCATATTGGACCAATAGCTCCTTTATCGGGATGCCGACCTATCAGCTGGGCGCAAATTATCCTCATGATTATATTGGTAAACTTGATAACCTGATTCGATTTCTACCTCGTCCTGCGGATTATCTTTTCTTGTACTTTCTCAGTTTTTACGCGTTGATGCTGGTTTTGCGGGTTAGTCCGCTAAAGGCATTTTTTGGCGCGCTGGCATTTGGACTTTCAACATATTTAATTATTATACTTGGTGTGGGGCATAATGCTAAAGCACACGCGATTGGATACATGCCTCTTGTGGTTGCTGGCGTCATATTGGTGTTTAGAAGAAAATATGTTGTAGGCGGATTGCTGACAATGATTGCGGCTGCGTTGGAAATTAATGCGAACCACTTTCAGATGACGTATTATCTTTTGATCTTACTGCTGGCGATTACCGTTTATTACATATATAAATACATTAAAAATAGAGACTATAAAACATTGGTCTATTCGGTTGGCGTATTTGTCTTGGCCGGATTGCTTGCTCTTGGTGCGAATGCCGCGAATTTACTTGCAACCGCAGAATATACTGATTTCAGCATGCGTGGCAAAAGTGAGCTTAAAATCAATGCTGATGGTTCGCCAAACAGCACAACTTCGGCAATGGATTATGATTATATTACCGAATACAGCTATGGAGTTGCTGAAAGCCTAAACCTTATCGCACCGCGGTTATTTGGTGGCTCGAATGGTGAAAATGTTGGAACGGAGAGCGAGTCATATAATTATCTGATAAATATGGGCGCGCCTGCAGATCAGGCATTAGGTTTTGTGACGCAACTTCCGACTTACTGGGGCGATCAACCGATTGTTGCTGCTCCTGCTTATATTGGCGCTGTCGTTTTCTTTCTTGCCGTTCTTGCTTTATTTACTGATAAACGTAAAATAAAATATGCTTTCCTCGCCGGTGCGATAATTTCATTGATGCTGTCATGGGGAAAAAATTTCTCATTGCTGACGGATTTCTTTATTAATTATGTTCCGCTTTATGATAAGTTCAGGGCAGTGTCATCGATACAGATCGTTTTGGAACTTTGCTTTCCGGTTCTCGCGATAATGGGACTTCAGTCATTTTTTACGCAGGAAAAGGATTTGCAGTGGAAATCACTTTGGCGAACGGCGGCTGTGACTTTAGGCTTGGTCGCTTTGTTGTTTATCTTCAAAAACAGTTTTTCATTTACAACGCCGGGCGATGAGAGATGGCAGCAAATGGGACCTGATTTTATAAAAGCACTGGTTGCTGACAGAAAAAGCCTTTATTCTGCCGATCTTCTTAGATCCGGATTTTTAATCTTTTTATCGGCAGGAATTCTGTGGTTGTACATGCAAAAGCGCCTCGCACATACCACAGCTGTTGTAATTGTAGGGATAATTATGATTGGCGATCTTTATTTTGTTGACAGAAGATATGTGAAGGCGGATGAAAACACTTTCATCAGCAGAAGAGAGGTAGAGCAGCCATTTCAGCCCACCGAAGCCGACACCGAAATTTTAAAAGATACCAGTGATTATCGTGTTTATGAAATCCAGGGAAGGCTACAGGCAAGAACATCTTACTTCCACAGATCTGTTGGTGGATATAGTGCTGTAAGGCCAAGGCGTGTGGATCAATTGTTTGAATATCACATCGAGAACAACCTTAACACTATTATCGGTACAATTGATACAACTACAATCAGCCTCACACAAAAGCATCCTGTACTTAATGCTTTAAACGTAAAATATATAATTCTAGCAACGAACCAGGGCACAGATGTTCCTATTTTGAATCCGCATACAAATGGAAGCGCGTGGTTTGTAAGTGAAATCAAAACTGTTTCAACTCCGGATGAAGAAATCTCAACCTTTGGTAAAATTGATTCTAAAAAGACAGCAATTATCAATCAAACGGAATTTGGAGAGCAAGTTAAATCCAAAACTTTTATTGTTGATTCGCTGGCACGTATTACCGTTAGTCAGCACGAACCAAATTATATTAAATACAATATCCAAAACTCCAATCCCGGATTTGCTGTTTTCTCGGAAGCATATTATGCGAATGGATGGAACGCATATATCGATGGGAATAAAGTTCCACATGTAAGAACGGATTATATTCTGCGTGGCCTGAACATTCCCGCAGGCAAACATGTAGTTGAATTTAAATTCGAACCTCAGGTGGTAAAGACCGGTGGCACAATTTCATTACTGAGTTCAATTGTTATGCTGTTACTGCTTGCAGGCGGAATATATTATGCTTCCCGATCTAAGGAAGAAGACAAAGTTTCTTAATGAAAAAAGTGCTCATCATTGCATATTACTGGCCTCCCGCAGGTGGACCGGGCGTACAGCGATGGCTGAAGTTTGTTACTTACCTTTCGGAATTCGGTATTGAGCCAACTGTTTATGTTCCTGAAAATGCCTCGTATCCATTAATCGATAATGATCTTTTAAAGCAAGTGCCAAAAGGCGTAACCGTTCTTAAACGACCAATTGTTGAACCATATAAAATGGCATCTTTTCTTTCAGGTAAAAGCGTAGCGAAAATCAGCTCCGGAATTATTCCGCCTGAAAAAAAACAAACATTTTTAGAAGCTGCATCTTTATGGATACGAGGTAATTTATTTATTCCGGATGCGCGTGTTTTATGGGTGAAGCCATCAGTGGCATTTCTTGAAAAATATATCAAAGAACACGCAATTGACACTGTGATTTCAACCGGGCCGCCACATAGCATGCACTTGATCGGGATGAAATTGAAGCAGAAAACACGGATTACCTGGATTGCCGATTTTCGGGACCCATGGACGACAATAGGATATCATCAGGCGTTGAAACTGTCAAAATATGCAGCAGGGAAGCATCGTGCACTTGAGTCGGCGGTTTTAAATCAAGCAGATCAAATAATAGTTACAAGTCAGACGACAAAACGTGAATTCTCCAGCTTGACCACGAAACCCATTGAGGTTATTACTAATGGATATGATGCAATTCATTCACCCGTTACCCTTGATGAACATTTCACCATAGCCCATATAGGGTCGTTGCTCTCAAAGCGCAACCCAAAAATTTTATGGAAAGTATTACACGAGATCTGTGAAGTAAATTCTGCCTTCAAATCTGATTTCCGGTTGAAGCTGATCGGCGCCGTAAGTACTGATGTTTTAGATTCGATAAAAGCGGAAGGCTTGACAGATAATATTGAAAATCTGGGATACGTTTCACATTCAGAGGCTGTACAGCAGCAGCTGAAGTCGCAGGTTTTGCTGTTGATCGAAATTGATTCGGAAGAAACAAAAGGCATAATTCCGGGAAAAATATTCGAATACATTGCTGCGCATCGGCCAATTCTTGCAATCGGACCAAAAGATGCGGATTTTGCAGATATTATTTCTGAAACATCTTCAGGTACGTTTGTTACATATGATCAAAGCGAAAAGCTTAAGTTGGCGATCTTAACTATGTACGACAGCTACAGATCAGGAAACCTGGAATTCAAGTCTAAAAATATTGAAAAGTATAGCAGAAGGAATCTTACGCAGCAGCTCGCTGAACTTATCCTTAAGGAAGAAACATAATTATGGGAATAGTTATAAATCAGTCCATTAAAAATACGATCATAACGTATATAGGTTTTGGGATTGGTGCTGCGAATACACTCTTCATGTACCCGATTTTCCTGGGAGAAACCTATTATGGATTAACTGCATTTTTACTTTCCTCGGCAAATATAATGATGCCACTGATGGCGTTTGGCGTGCACAACACGCTGATCAAGTTTTACAACGAGTATAAAACAGAAGAGGAAAAATCCCGGTTTTTAAGCTTTGTACTGATGTTGCCACTGCTGCTCGTGATTCCGATTTGGCTTGTGGGATACACTTTATATGAAGACATCGCAAAGTTGCTGTCACGCAAAAACCCAATTATCTTCGATTATGTCTGGCTGATACCGGTGGTTGGATTATGTATGGGGTACTTTGAGATTTTTTATGCGTGGGTCAAAGTCCACATGAAGTCGGTTGTGGGGAACTTTGTAAAAGAGGTATTGCTGCGTGTCCTGATCACGATATTTCTTATGCTGGTGTATTTAAAGGCAATAACTGTAGTTGAATTTATCTATGCCACCGTTGGTGTATATGCCGCCGCGATGTTGATCATGATGCTGGTTGCGTTTCGCGTCAAAGCTCCGGTTTTGACCCTCAAATTCCCGCAGAACCGGCGTTCCGTCTTTGTTTATTCTGTCTTTATCATAATTTCAGGAAGTGTCGCAGTCATGCTGCTTGATATCGACAAGTTTATGCTGGGACAATATATTCCGATCGAAAATGTGGCTTACTACGGCGTTGCAATATTTATCGCAACAGTGATTGCTGTTCCAAGCAGGTCAATGCATCAGATCACATATCCGATCACAGCAAAGCTGATGAGTGAAAATAAGCACGACGAGCTGAATAAACTTTATAAGCAGACATCAATTACTTTGCAGATCGTTGGAGGATATGTCCTTCTCGGAATTTTGGTGAATATCCATTCGGTTTATGAACTGCTGCCTCCAAAGTATGCAGGTGGAATTTTCGTTGTTTTTGTTATTGGTATTTCAAAGTATTTTGACCTTTTGCTGGGGAACAACAATGCGATCATTTTTAATTCCAAATACTATAAAGCTGTTTTGGCACTTGGACTTCTATTAGCCTTCCTGGCAATAACGCTAAACGCACTATTTATTCCAATATACGGAATCGACGGTGCGGCAATAGCCACTTTGATTGCAGTAACATTATACTCGCTGGCGAAACTAATGTTTGTCGTTAAGAAGATGAAGCTCTATCCATTTTCGAAACAGACGGTTTATTGCCTGTTGATCTCGACAGCCACATTTTTCATGTTTTATTATTTGAATTTTGAATATCATCCCATTGTAAATATCATCCTCAAATCAATTCCGATGACAATTGTTTACGCCTACATGAACTATGTGCTGAAAATTTCTGATGACGTCAATCGGGTAGTTGATAAAGTTATTTCTATACCGAAAAACTTCTAGCCCGGATCGCAGCGGCATCCTTTTATGCGGCCGCAGGCAAATAAAAGATATAGCGAAGAGCCGGAACAGCTTCAAAAAGAAAAACCCGCCTTACATATAATGTAGACGGGCTTTTCAAACCAAACAAACAAACCAAACCAAAAAACCAATTTATGAAAGTCAATTACTGACTCTAAAATTTACTTTTCAATTCCTGTGCCAAAGTTTGATAACTGCAGCTTCGGAAATGGAATTTGTGAGTTCAGATTAATTTTTTGTAATCCGTTTCACGTTAAGATGTTATAGCTTGTCTTTTAAGTATTTTCCTGTGATGGATTCCTTATTTCGAACTATCTCTTCGGGTGTTCCCACAGCAAGAATCCTGCCGCCATTTTCACCGCCTTCAGGCCCGAGATCAATAATATAGTCGGCACATTTTATAAGATCGAGATTGTGTTCGATCACAATTATCGAATGGCCTTTGTCGATCAGCGCTTCGAACGAAGCTAAAAGTTTATTGATGTCGTGAAAGTGCAATCCCGTTGTTGGTTCATCAAATACAAAGAGGGCTTTATCTTTTAATGTTCCTTTTACCAGAAAGGACGCAAGCTTGATACGTTGCGCTTCGCC
>DASWND010000107.1:0-2833 GCA_036399435.1 Flavobacterium sp. | reverse complement strand
CGATGAAGCAAATACTATTGACGACCTCAAAAGCCTGATCACACAATGAACCGGCAGCAATTGATGGATATCGGAACCTCGTGGTTCAGCAAACAAGGTTGGGAAGCTTTTCCATTTCAAAGGCAAACGTGGACAGCTTTTCTGCAGGGAAAACACGGACTTTTAAATGCGCCAACAGGAAGCGGAAAAACCTATGCTTTATGGATGCCTATTATCTTGGATTATCTACAGACAAATCCAGATCATAAACGTGTTGCGGGCATCAAAGCGATCTGGATTACGCCGTTACGATCATTGTCTGTCGAGATAAAACAGGCAGCCGAACGTGTTGCCGCCGACCTCGCTCCTGAAATGACAGTTGGAATCCGCTCCGGCGATACTTCGCAAGCCGAACGCGCTCGGCAGAAAGACAAAATGCCGGATCTTTTGATTACGACACCTGAAAGTCTTCAGTTATTGCTCGCGTCAAAAGGATACGAGAAAGTTTTTAAAAATTGTTCCGCAATTGTCGTTGATGAGTGGCACGAACTGATGGGAACAAAACGAGGCGTGCAAACAGAACTGGCACTTTCACGACTAAAAACAATCGTTCCGCAAATGCGCATCTGGGGAATATCTGCTACGATCGGGAACCTGGAACAAGCGCGGGAAGTTTTACTGGGTCCGGGCTCAGAGGCAAATTCGAATTCACTTCTGATAAAAGCGAACATTGATAAAAAGATAAAAGTTATTTCGATTATTCCTGAAACAATGGAAGCTTATCCGTGGCGCGGCCACATGGGGCTTCACCTGCTCGATGAGGTAATTCCGATTATCAGGCGAAGTAAAACAACATTGATTTTTACGAATGTCAGGTCTGCATGCGAAATCTGGTTTCAAAGGATACTTGAGGCTTATCCTGAGTTTGCAGGCGAAATGGCAATGCACCATTCCAGCATCAGCCGCGAAACAAGGCAATGGGTTGAACAGGCAATCCGCAATGAACAGCTAAAAGTTGTTGTCTGTACATCAAGCCTTGATCTCGGTGTTGACTTTGCGCCGGTTGAAAGCATCATTCAGATCGGCGGACCCAAAGGCGTTGCAAGGTTTCTGCAACGGGCAGGACGAAGCGGACATCAGCCGGGAAAAGAAAGCGTCATCTATTTTCTTGCTACACACGCAATTGAACTCATCGAAGCATCAGCTTTAAAGAAGGCTGCAAAACATTCGGTTGTGGAAGACCGGATTCCGTATCTGAACAGTTGGGATGTATTGGTTCAATATCTAAATACACTTGCAGTTTCTGATGGTTTTCATCCAGATAAAATTTACGATGAGGTAAAAAGCACTTTTTGTTATCAGACAATGACACCGGAAAACTGGCAATGGATTTTAAACTTCATCGCTCACGGAAGCCAGAGCCTTCAGGCCTACGACGAGTATAAAAAAGTAGAAATAGAAGAAGATGGCCTGTTTAAAATCAACAATCGCGCAACTGCAATGCATCACCGAATGCAGATCGGAACCATCGTAGGTGACGCTGTCATGCACGTCAAATATGTAGGCGGCGGCTTCATCGGAACAATCGAAGAATGGTTTATTTCTAAAGTGCAACCGGGGGAAGTTTTTATCTTTGCAGGCAAAAAACTGGAACTTTACAAGATAAAAAACATGCAGGTTTTGGTAAAACGTGCCGAATCGAATAAACCTGTTAAACATGCAAGCTGGCTGGGAGGAAGACTGACACTTTCGGAGCAGATGAGCGAGCTTTTGCGTCAGGAACTTTATGCTGCAAATACGAGTAACCAAACTCCTGAACTAATTGCTTTAGAACCGATTTTCAAGCGACAACGAAAAGAATCGATTGTTCCGTCTGATGGTGAATTTTTAATTGAAACTTTTAAAACACGCGAAGGCTTTCACGCGATATTTTATCCTTTTGAAGGAAGATTTGTTCACGAAGCACTTGCGAGTTTGTTCGCCTACAGGATCAGCCTTTTAACTCCGATTACGTTTTCGCTTGCATACAATGACTATGGATTTGAATTGCTTTCAGACCAGGAAATTGACATGCAGCAAGTTCTGGACAACAATTTATTTGTGCCGCAAGACGTTCACTCTGACTTACAGATCAGCCTTAACTCGACCGAAATGGCACGTCGGAAATTCCGCGACATCGCTGTTATCTCTGGATTGGTGTTCACAGGTTATCCAGGTAAGCTCATTAAAACCAAGCACCTTCAAGGAGGAGCTCAACTTTTATTTGAAGTTTTTCGTGAATATGAACCTGACAATTTGTTGTTTCAACAGGCATATCGCGAAACATTCGAGCATCAGCTGGAGGAAGGACGTTTGATTCAGGCGCTGGAAAGAGTTCAACGGCAAAACATTGTCTGGAAGAAATGTGAAAAACCCACACCATTCAGTTTTCCAATCATCACCGACAGGCTGCGTGAAAAACTATCAAGCGAAAAATTATCCGACAGGATCAAAAGAATGACCGCCTCATACATGAAAGAAGAATAATGACATTAGATACAAATATTGCAGGCGAAGAATTCACATTGCACTGTTCAGGAGCAATTTTTTGGAAACGGAAGAAGATGTTGCTGATAGCTGATGCTCATCTGGGCAAAGTCTCGCATTTTCGAAAAGCCGGTGTCGCAATTCCACACGAGCCGATATTAAAGAATTTCGAAAAACTTGACAAAGTTTTAGCGCATTTTAATCCTGATTCTGTTGCATTTCTTGGCGATCTCTTTCACAGCACTCATAACAATGAATGGATATTTTTTGCGGATTGGGTACAATCTGTAAAAGCAGAAATCATATTGGTAGAAGGCAATCACGATAT
>DASWND010000106.1:0-8649 GCA_036399435.1 Flavobacterium sp. | reverse complement strand
TCGGCGTCACCATCTATTCAATTATAAAAAATCCGAAAAAATAGATGGATCTTTTTCAGGCTATTATCATAGCGATTATTGAGGGATTAACAGAATATCTTCCGGTATCTTCAACCGGACATATGATCTTCGCAAGTTCTTACTTCGGAATTCAGGATCATGATTTTGTAAAGCTGTTTCAGGTGTCGATTCAGTTTGGGGCAATATTGGCCGTCGTTGCGTTGTACTGGAAAAAATTCTTTGATTTTAGCAGGCTGGACTTCTATCTCAAACTTGCACTGGCAGTTATTCCGGCGCTTGTACTGGGGAAATTGTTCGATGATTATATCGATGCCGTTCTTGGAAAACCTATTCCGATAGCTATTGTTTTAATATTAGGTGGCGTGATATTGCTATTTATAGACAATCATTTTAGAGAGGGAGTAATTCAAAAAGAAGAAGACATCACAAAAAAGAAAGCCGTTATAATCGGTTTTTGGCAATGTCTGGCGATGATGCCGGGAACAAGCCGTTCGGCAGCGTCTATTATCGGCGGAATGCAGCAAGGACTGACACGTGAAGCCGCGGCAGAATTTTCTTTTTTTCTGGCAGTTCCAACTATGCTCGCGGTTACTGTTTATTCTCTGACATTAAAGACATACCACGAAACCGGAATGAAGGGCTACGAGCTGTTGATGCAGTCGACAGAATACCTCAACCTTTTCATTATCGGAAATATTATCGCTTTTGTAGTTTCGATCTTGGCGATAAAGCTTTTTATCGGACTCATAAAAAGGTTCGGATTCAAGCCTTGGGGCTGGTATAGAATTGTGGTTGGAATCATGTTCCTTCTCTACTTCACATACAACAACAACGCAATTTGATCTCTCCTGACGAGTTTCTTAATGGTCAGATCCTGCTTATAGATAAACCCTTGCAGTGGACGTCTTTTCAGGCTGTCAACAAAATGAAATGGGCGCTGAAAAGTCAACTTGGATTAAAAAAAATCAAGATCGGCCATGCTGGAACTTTAGATCCGTTAGCAAGTGGACTCCTGATCGTCTGCACAGGAAAATTCACCAAAAGAATAGAAGAACTTCAGGGACAAGTTAAAGAATACACAGGAACTTTCTATATCGGCGCAACAACACCTTCTTATGATCTAGAGACGGAAATAGATTTTAAATTTTCAACAGATCATGTCACTGAACAATTAGTTCAGCAAGCTACTCTTCAGTTCATTGGGGAAATCAACCAAAAACCTCCTGTTTTTTCTGCTATAAAAAAAGACGGTGTCCGGCTTTACGAACACGCTCGCAAAGGCGAAGAAGTAGAAATCGCTTTTAGAAAAGTCACAGTTCACGAATTTGAAATCACCCGCATCGCACTTCCCGAAGTCGATTTTAGGATCGTCTGCAGCAAAGGAACTTACATACGTTCTATCGCTTTTGATTTTGGCCGGGCCCTTGATTCCGGAGCGCATTTAATCTCGCTTCGCCGGACCAAAATCGGTGAATACAACGTGGCTGATGCTATTTCACCCCTAGCATTCGAAGAAAGTATTACACATGAAAAATAAACTTTTTTTAATTTTCCTTCTGAGCTTTTTCGGTTCGTCTTATTCGCAGGAAAAGGAAAACATACAGGCTGATAAAAAATCCTTCATTCAGTTTGAAACGTCGATACCTTTTACTGCAAACAGGGATTTTGCCAAAGATGAAGACGATGCGGATATAGTCTTTAACGGCTTAAATGCGAGGATCGGTTATGGCCGTCATATGACTAACTGGTTCGCCATAAGTGCACATTCGGGTGTGGAATGGCGAATTATAGAAAAGCTTGTCGCCGCGCCGATTTATGCAAATCTTACAATAAGTCCAAAAGTTGGTGATGAAACCCGCATTAACCTTCAACTTGGATACGGATATTCCTTCGCACTTGGTCGCGGAAACTTATCAGGTTTATATAAACGACTTAGCCTTGGACTAGAAACTGAAGAAGGAATTATCTTTTTCGCCGAACTTTCCGAACACGGCTACACGCTGAATGGTATTGACAAAATTGGCAGCCTGAGCATCGGAATCGCACTTCGCAGCTACTAGCCGACTTGCTTCATTAGCTCCACAATTTCATTTTGCGTCGACTCGCCCTTATCATGCAAATACCACAATTGCAGCTGGTTTATCGCCTCTTCATTGATGGCGCCAAACTCGACTTTATAGCGCTTAATTAAATCCGAAGCTCCTTTCGGCCTTGGTCCCCAATCTGCAAGAACACGATTACTTTCAGGATCAAGTATGATAAGTTTCGGAATTGATTTAGAACCATTTGTCAGGAATAAGTTCATCAGCGGTTCATTCTCGTCGCGAAAAACCACTCTCATTTTAATGTTGTCTGATGCATCTGCCATCTTATTAAGTATGGGCAAAATCTGAGCAGCATCGCCACACCAGCCTTCTGATAAAACAAGCCAGGTTACTGGGCGGTTTAGATTGCTTAATGAGGTCTTTACTTCCTCTGAAAGTAAGATTGTCTTTTCCAGCCTGTTCATTCTGGTCTCATTTAATAATGTGTAATGAACCATATCCTCAGCCGGCGTTCCTTCAGCTTTCTTTCCTTCAAGAGATTTTGAAATTGCCTCACGATATTCGATATAGCTGAAGCTTCTGCTCAAGCTTTCGTTGATGATTTCCTGCATAAACCACAATTTTAGGCATGAATTTACGCTTTTTTTCGCCAAATTAAATTTGAACTGCCGCTATTTTAAAAAATTAGATATTCGCTATATTTGCACAACTAACCTACAAAACCTGATGAAATACAAAAGAGTTCTTTTAAAGCTGAGCGGCGAAGCACTAATGGGCGATGGACAATATGGTATCGATCCTGCGCGGCTTTCTGAGTACGCAGAACAAATCAGGGAAATACATGATAAAGGTGTACAGATCGCGATCGTTATCGGTGGTGGAAACATCTTCCGTGGCGTCGCCGGCGCAAGCAAAGGCATGGATCGCGTTCAGGGTGATTACATGGGAATGCTCGCAACGGTCATAAACGGAATGGCGCTTCAGGGCGCACTCGAAGACAAAGGAATGCCAACGCGTTTGCAGACTGCACTCAAAATTGAAGCGATCGCAGAACCATATATTAAACGAAGAGCTGTTCGTCATCTTGAAAAATCGCGGATAGTAATTTTCGGAGCCGGAACAGGAAATCCGTATTTTACGACTGATACGGCGGCAGTTTTACGCGGAATCGAAGTCGGTGCCGATGTGATCTTAAAAGGAACCCGCGTAGACGGCGTTTACGATGAAGATCCTGAAAAAAATAAAAATGCAGTAAAATTCGACAGAATAACATTTGATGACGTTCTCAAAAAAGGACTAAACGTAATGGATACGACAGCGTTCACATTAAGCCTCGAGAACAAATTGCCGATTGTGGTTTTCGACATGAATAAAGAAGGAAACCTGCTCAAAATCTGCGAAGGCGAAAATATTGGAACAGTAGTTCACGTTTAATTTTTTAGAAGCTGATCCTGCTGTTGGCTATATCTTTTTTGCCATTGGCTATCCTCTTTTAAAGGGGATAGGGGAAAGCGCAAAAAAGGATACCGCCGCCATCAGGGCTAAAAACAAGTACAAACAACATTAGTAATGGACGAAGAAATTGATTTTATCTTAGACAGCACAAAAGAATCCATGGAGCATTCGATTGCGCATCTTGAAAAAGAATTCGTAAACATCCGTGCTGGAAAAGCATCTCCGGCAATGATCGGCGGCGTGTTCGTCGACTATTACGGTTCTGCAACTCCGATTTCACAGGTTGCCAACGTCAATGTTCCCGATGCAAGGACGATTACGGTTCAGCCTTGGGAGAAAAACATGCTTCACCCGATCGAAAAAGCAATTCAGGTGGCAAACCTCGGATTCAACCCGATGAACAACGGCGATATCATCATCATCAGCGTTCCGCCATTAACAGAAGAACGCCGACGCGACCTTGTAAAGCAGGCTAAAGGCGAAGCCGAAGACGCTAAGATCGGAATCCGAAATGCTCGTAAAGATGCAAATACTGAAATTAAAAAACTAGAAAAAGCAGGTACTTCCGAAGACCTTTGTAAAGTCGCCGAAGAAGAAGTTCAGGCTCTGACAAACGCATATATTAAAAAAATTGATGAACATCTCGCCATAAAAGAAGCTGAGATAATGAAAGTTTAATGCTGACATTAATTAAGAAATCCGCTACCGTCGACCGAGAGCGGATTTTTTGTTTTTATATTTATCCGCGAGATATCCTTTAGATGAAGTACATATTCCTTCTGCTTTTCTTTCCACTTTTTTTACACGCGCAACTCCAGATCGAAGGTGTTGTTAAAGATTCCGATTCTCAGAAAGTACTTCCCTTTGCTACCATTTCTGTCGCAGGTGAAATTTTTATTGCTGACGTAGATGGTAAATTTACCATTACAGCAAACGAAAAACAGCGGGTCACCGTCAGCTATCTCGGTCACCGCGCCGCAATATTTTCTCCTGACGACAAAGATTATTTTTACACGATCTATCTTCAGCAAACTTCGTCAACTGACACAGAGTCAATTGCAAATTCCATTATCAAACAAGCGGTCCAAAGCCAGCAAAAAAATGATCCGAAGAAAAAACTTCCATCATTTGATTTCAAAGCATACAGAAAACTGATCATCACGGCCGACCCCGACGCAGTTCCATCCCAAATCGACACCATAATAACTAAAAAGTTCCTTGGAAGAAAAAAAGAGAAGATTGACTCCTCGAGATATAAATTTCAAAAGTTCGTTTCGCAACAACATCTTTTCGAAACAGAGAAAATTTCACATTATCAGTTCGATGGCAACAACTTCAAAGAAACGATCCTGGCAGCAAAAATGGCGGGATTTGAAGAACCGGTTTACGAAGTCGTCGGATTCAATCTGCAGTCGATGTCGCTATATGAACCGACCTATGAGATCTTCGGAACAAAGTACATGAGTCCGCTCTCACGCAGCAGGCACATCACTTATAAATATCAATTGCTCGATACGCTGAAGATCGGCGGCCGTGATGCATTCATGATCCACTACAAAAATTTCAGGCGCGGCCGCAAAAGCGGACTCCAGGGCTTGCTGTTTATTGATGCCGAAAATCATGCGGTTGTCAAAGCTGTGATGCGCGTGAGAGGCGTGCTTAATGTCAGCGGAATCCATGAATATCAATATTACCAGGAGCAGGATTTATGGCTTCCGGCAAAGCAGACATTTAAGATCACAAAAGGCCACAAGGAAGAAAACATGAATATCCTTGGAAGTACAATTATCTTTGATGATCTCAGCGAATCGAATATCAATCGAAGCCGCCAGCCATCTGATGAAACTTATCTGCTTTCAGAATCCACCATTTCAGATGTTAAGCTCAGCCAGCCTGTCAGCATCAAAAATAAATTTATCGCTGTTGAAATCAAAGACAGCGCAGTAAGAAATAATGAGCTGTGGAGCAAATTCAAAAACGACAGCATCGACCGCAGAGAAGCAAATACGTATCGCGCCCTCGACAGCATCGTCGCAAAAAGAAATATCGTCAGCAAGCTACTTTTTGGCCGAAAAATCATCAATGGTTATGTTCCGTTTGGCCCTTTTGACCTTGACCTGCGATATTTGCTAAGTTTTAATAATTTCGAAGGCTTTCGCATTGGCATCGGCGGTATTACAAATGACAGGCTGAGCGAGAAATTCAGGATCGAAAGCTATACGGCGTATGGCACAAAAGACGGCGAGTTTAAATACAGTGTTGGCGCGATGGCAAGAGTGGGCAAATTTTCAGATACATGGATTGGTGCCTCACATACCAACGACCTTAAGGAAATAGCGAGCACCACGTTTATCATCGATCCACGCATCTTTAAAATTTATGACCCGCGACCGATCAACATCAGTACGTTTTACAACCATATTACTAATCGCGCCTACGTCAGGACCAAAATCATCCCAAAGACCGAAAGTATATGGCAGCTTTCGCAAAGCCGTATAGATCCATATTTTAATTATGGTTTTTATGCCAAAGAAAAGCTGTACACCACTTTCCACCTGATGTCGGCAGTTGTTTCGCTGCAGTGGAACCCGTTTAGTGATTATATGCAAACCCCGAAAGGCCGAATCGAAACTGCAAAAAGATTTCCCAAATTCACTTTTCAGTACACGCAAACACTCGATGGACTTTCAGAGAACGACCTCGATTTTGGAAAGCTCGATATCCGGACCGAGTACGAAAAGAAATTCCTCAACGGCCAAAAATCTGCATTGCTTATCGAAGCCGGCTATGCATACGGCGATACGCCGCTGACGCATTTATACAATACTGCACCAAATAACCTTACGAACGACGTAATACTGCAAAGGATTACACTATCCGGAAAAAACAGCTTTGAAACGATGTACTTCAATGAATTTTTCTCCGATAAATACGTGCTGGTCCAATTGAAACATGGATTAAGGAAATTTGAACTCTTCAATAAGGTCAAACCTGCCGTTGTACTGGTAACGAGAATGGCGTGGGGAACGATGGACAATCCTGAAGATCATCTCGGACTTGAATTTAAAACGCTGGAAGAAGGATACTATGAGTCGGGATTTGAATTGAACCAAATATTCACAGGTTTCGGAATATCTGCATTTTACCGTTATGGGCCAAATCAGCTCTCCAACCTTGAAGATAATATCGCGGTCAAATTAACTTTCCTTTTGAACCTCGGATTTTAATCGGCAGACACAAACTTCAATCCGATGATTGACGCGATCAATGTTGACAGGAAAAATATCCTCCAGAAAGTTGCCGGTTCTTTAAATACGAAAATGCCAACAATTACAGTTCCAACAGCACCAATTCCTGTCCAAACCGCGTACGCAGTTCCAAGTGGTAAAGTTTGGGAAGCTTTGTAAAGAAGTATCATGCTAACAGAAAGGCAGGCGAGAAATCCAATTAGCCACCATGTTGATGCAGCTCCCGAAGTTTCACGCGCTTTACCAAGGCATGTGGCAAAACCGACTTCAAACAGCCCGGCAATTATGAGCAGGATCCAATTCATATCGTAATTGATTTAACTCTTAAAGATAAGAATTGTGATCAAGGCTTGATGATAAGAACTGATGAAATATTCCGCACCCAAAGACTTTGAGTAGTCACGAGCTTCTTCCAGCTTTCAAGGCTGATCAGCATGATGTCTTGTTTTTCAAGGAAGTCTTTCTTCATTGTCCGGTCTTCGAGAACAGAGATCTGATTAGGTAAAATCTCCCTAAGTCCATTGATCTTTTCGCTCATGATGCTGTCTTCGGCAAATGCAGCATTGGGATCCACAAACGTAATTCGTGAATTGTTATTAACGCCAAGCATTCTGCCGTATTCAATCAGAAAAACGTCTTCATCATTAAAAAGCGGAATAAATACTTTAGATAGATCTTTGTGGTCTTTGTTGATCAATACGCCAACCGGGATTTTTGATTTGGCAACGATCTGGCGCGTCCGCTCATCAAACGGTGTACTTTCAAACAAGCCTTCTTTTCCGGAAAGTTTGTCGATCAGACGATCCGGATTTACAATTCTGGTTGTGTAGCCAAGCACTTTACCAAGTAATGTTCCTTCATAAATCGACTCGCCCATTCCTACCAAAAGCAAGTTGTGTTCACCTTGATTGGCAATATCCACAATGTCGTTTTCAATGTCGCTGGAAGCTTTAAAAATCGGTACGATTCTCTGTCCGATTCTCTCCGATTCCTCGTTCATCGGGTAAAAACTTCTTTTTTCTTCTTCCTCAATATTAAACGTGTGTATCTCGTTGCTCAGCGTAAGATGCATGGCAGTAACTATTGAATCCCGATTCTCCTTCTTAACAAAACTGTTGGCAAGCCTGAGCAGCGCTTTCCCCTTTTCGGCGTTGCTGAAAGAAATGATGATCTTGAATTTATTGCTTTTCTTAATAGCTTCGGGTATAATAACATCCGAAGTGCGGAATATATAGTTGATAAGATCCAGTGCCGGACCTGTCATAAATGTTGTTACTAACGCCATAATCACCATCATTGTAAATACTTCCGCCGTCAGCACACCAAGGTCGTATCCTATGTTTAGAACAACCAGCTCCATCAAACCACGTGTATTCATTAGCGCACCAATGGTTAAACTGTCGCGCCAGTTTTGCCCGACGTATCTTGCCGCCAAGGTGCTACCCAAAAATTTTCCGGTAACGGCAACAAGTATTATTAATCCTGTCATCTTCCACAGATAAGGATCATTTATGAGTCCGATTTGTGTTCGAAGACCTGTAAAAACAAAAAACAGAGGAAGCAAAAGCACCACGGCTACATCTTCGACTTTTTCTATGATAATACTTCTGAAGTTCGTGTTTTCCGGCATAATCGCACCAGCCATAAAAGCTCCGAATAAAGCATGGATTCCGATGACTTCAGTAGCATAAGCTGAGATGATCAATGTCAATAGAAAAATAGCGACTACAGGCCGACTTAGTCCATTTGAGCCGCTTTTTAAATCTGCGATCCTTTGCAAAAACGGCCGCACTACTTTTACCATTAAAAAAACATAAGCGACAGCAAGCGCAATTATATAAAGCGCACTGACAAACGAACCGGCTTTAACTATGGCGATT
>DASWND010000105.1:0-21729 GCA_036399435.1 Flavobacterium sp. | reverse complement strand
GCGTATGCAGAACGATCTGAATACCATCTATTTTGAAACCGCCTTTCTTCACACCAGCAACGACAAGATGAAACAGGACATTGAAGTTCTTTTTAAAGAATATGCAAAACCAATTGGATATACGGCTACGCTCGACAGCTGCCGAACCGCCGACGACTGGGAAGCACTAACTTCTAAAATGGAAGAATACATTGCCAAAATGAAGTCAGCATCCGGTCAATCACAATATAAAATGAAAGTCAACTTCGATTT
Organism: Flavobacterium sp.; assembly: GCA_036399435.1. Lineage (GTDB taxonomy): Bacteria > Bacteroidota > Bacteroidia > Flavobacteriales > Flavobacteriaceae > Flavobacterium. The sequence continues at coordinate 21,477 of DASWND010000105.1, read as the reverse complement.
CCCGATCGACAGGCTGCTATTATTCATCAGCCAGTATAACAGCTTCATCGACCAGGGCGGCAAGTTTTACGAAAAATTCCGCATCATCCTAAACAGCTACGAAAACGGAACCCAATGCGAAGCAAAATTACCAACAGAATACATCAAGCTTAAATCTGATATAGACATTGCCATTGAAAAGTTCAATGTTGCCTACAAGCCAGTTGAAATCAATGGCACCAAGATGAAAGAGATTTTATATGGACTCAATGAATTCGAATAATTAACCTTTCATGAGGAATTTCCGCAGCTTGCCCACTAACTGCCGATATATCTTTACAACATCAAACAAGAGAACTTAACACGATTTTCTATACGCCACGACAACTAAACAATCACTTCGACGGGAACAAATGGAATAGGGGCCATTTCTCCAAAAGTTATCAGGTTATTTTATTGAGTTAAGTGCAGGCGGTGGTCGAAAGGCCGCCGTCTTTTGTTATGTAGCCAGGTCGTACTTCATCTTCCTAAGAACACGCATCGCTTCTTTAAAAGAAGTATATGTTTGCTGATCAAATGCTTTCAGCAGCGGCTTCGCATCTGCAAGTCTTTGCTTTGCATCGTCAAACCCATTCAAATAGCAGATCATCATCGTCGATGGCAGGTTCGCCATATCCTTAGTCTCGCGCGGAGTCAACGGTACGCCCTTCGCCAGCTTTTCCAACATCGAGATCATACTGTTATAAATATGGTAAAGCATCTTTTTATTAAACTCCGGCGGCTGAAAAAGCATCTCACGCTCGATTTTATAATATCCGTTGTCCCTAAAATGTATAGTCAGCTTTTCAAGCGGATAATAACTGGTTTTATCATTTAAACCAAGCGGAACATACTCAACGATCGTAAAGCTATCGTCGTCAAACGATATAATCACTTCATCCAAAGCCGAATAAAACAATTTTACTTGCTCGTTGATCAACTCAATATCAACCCGCGATAAAAACGTATTTCCGCGAACTTTCTTCCCAACGCCTGCCCAGCAAATCACGAAAAGCTCCTTAAAAACTTTGTACTTCGGCGTCATATCGCGGTGGCGGTTGTTCATGAAATCTATCACACCATCAAGCGTATGAGCAATGCTGTTGCGCGATCCGTTCTCAATTGCGGATACAATCTCCGCATTGGGATTGTTTAAAAGTCCGTTTACGGCAGAAACGCCACCTTCAACCGGCATCGTATTGCTGCCGCGACGCACAAAAACAGAATTGACGGGAATTATATGGATTCCTTTTTTAAAGTACGAAAGCTCCAAAGACGGCCGAATGGTCACCAAGCCAACAACTTTGTCTTTTGGCAAATTTGGAAAAGGAACGTTCTCATACTGGATTTTCGGAGGATTCTCCAGAAACGCATTTACAAGGTTCTGAATCCTGCTGTCATCAAAAAAATCATCGCCCAAAATCTCGTTATCCTGATCCTCAACACCAACAACGATGTACGAATTATTGTGCGGATTCGAATTCGACAGCGCACAAATATGCTTCAAAAACTTCGCCTTGCCCTCACGCGAATGCAGGTTCAGCTGCCGCTTCTTGTCATAAAAACTGTTCTCATCATTGTGAGCCAGCAGGTTTTTAATAAGCAGCCGTTTATTGATCATTTTTTATTTTTTAGAAGCTGTTTCCCGCTGTCCGCTCACACGAGCGAAGCGAACTGGCGCAGCAATCTTTTTTTGCTTTTGGCTCCCCACTTTAGGAGGGGCTGGGTGAGTCCGCAAAAAAAGGATGCCGCTTCCATCGGGGCTATGGCTGTACTACATCAATCGCGTTTCACAACTGTCGACGACGCCTGAGCCGTACTCATTACCATCAGATCGGCAATGTTCACATGATAAGGCCTCGTCACTACAAACAGGATGATATCAGCAATATCTTCCGGCCGCAGCGGCTGAAAACCCTGATAAACTTTTTCCGCACGAGCTTTATCACCTTTAAATCGCACTTCCGAAAATTCAGTTTCGACCATTCCCGGATGAATAGCACCAACCCGAATTCCATACGGATTCAAATCCAGCCTCATTCCTGCCGTTAAAGCATCCACAGCATGCTTGCTCGCGCAATAGACATTTCCTTTTGGATAAATTTCCTTTGCCGCCGTCGAGCCGATGTTGATGATATGTCCCGATTTCCTATCAGTCATTTTCGGAATAACAGCATGCGAAACATACAAAAGACCTTTGACATTGATATCGATCATCGCGTCCCAGTCTTCAAGATCTCCTGTTTCGATCGGATCCATTCCATGGGCATTTCCTGCATTGTTTATCAGTACATCAATATTGGCAAATTCGCCAGTCAACGAGGAAATTTTCGCCGCCACATCGTATTTGTCGCGCACATCAAATTGAAGTGAAACTACTTCGGTAACCGCTGAAAGTTCATGTTGAAGTTCCTCTAATCTGTCGGCGCGCCTTCCACAGAGAATTACTCTAAATCCGTTTGTTGCCAATGCTCTTGCGGTCGCCATTCCGATTCCGCTTGTAGCTCCTGTAATTAATACTGTTTTCATAAATTTTTATGGGACTTTACTGCCGCGGCTTTCAACCCAAAGGGCAAACCAGTCTTCATCATCAAGATTAATAATTGTTGCTTTATGTAACTCTCTAATCCGTCTGGGATTTGCGGTTCCAAAAACGGGTAAAATCTTTGCCGGATGTTTCAATATCCAGGCGAGAAGGATAACGTCGGCATCGACTTCATACTTTAAGATAAGCCGAACAAGAAGTTCCTTAATTCTAGCTGTCTGCTCATTTTCTTCTTTAAAAACATCACCAAGCGGGCTATAAGCCATCGGCCTGATGTTATTCATATACATGTGGTCGAGGCTGCCGTTGGTCATCGCCTCCCAATGCGTCAGCGAAAAATGAATTTGATTGTAACCGATCTTAGTTTTTGCTGCAAGTAGGTCTGTCTGCGAAGGCGTAAAATTTGACAAACCAAATTCTAATATTTTACCATCACGTTTCAGTAGATCGACAGCTTTTGCAATTTCATCCGGCTGCATCAGCGGGCTCGGCCTGTGCAACAGCAAAAGGTCAAGATAATCTGTCTGTAAATTCTTCAGTGAACTTTCCGCCGACCAGATAATATATTCCGCAGAATATTCATATCGCTTCGCAGAAATGTCACGAGCTCCGCCGGGATTCAAAATCCCGCATTTTGAGATCAGCTTTATTTTCTCACGCGGCACACCATTTTCGATAAAAGCACCACCAAAAGCTTCCTCAGTAGTATATCCGCCATAAATGTCGGCGTGGTCAAAAGTATTGATGCCGCTTTCAAGGCAGGTATCGATCAGAGCCGCCATTTCTGAAGTTGAAAGATCCTTACCCCAAACTCCCCATGTCATTGTGCCTGCTATAATGTCGGAAAATTCCATCAACTAAACTTTTGTTAAATAAAAAAGGGCATTCCCTTCCAAGGATTTCAATACAGTAAATTTAGGCAGATAAAATAAAACATGATTATGAAAACAGGAACTTTTACGAGAGCATTTTTAGCTCTATTTGCATGTATCGTTACAATAAGCTGTAGCGATGATGAAAAGGATAATAACGGAGTTCAGGGAACTTCAGGCTTGACCATCAGAATGACCGATGCGCCTGGCGATTTCGATGAGGTTAACGTAGAAGTCATTGATGTTAAAATTAAAACCAGTAATGATGAAGGCGAAGGAGGCTGGGTTAGTATTGGCAACATCAATGAAGGTGTTTACGATCTGCTGGACCTTACAGGTGGTATTTCAGTTATGCTGGCTGAAAACGATGTTCCTTCCGGTCACCTTGGGCAGATCAGGTTAATCCTGGGCGACAACAACACGGTAGTAAAAGATGGTGTCACATATCCGTTAAACACACCAAGTGCTCAGCAATCGGGACTGAAACTGCAGGTAAATCACGAACTTGAGCCTAACATCGATTACAATTTCCTAATTGACTTTGATGTTCATCAGTCTGTAGTTGAAGCCGGAAACTCTGGAAATTTTAATTTGCATCCGGTTTTACGTGTTACAACTGAAGCCTCGTCAGGCGCGATAAGTGGATTGGTAACTCCAATTGGATATCAGCTTATGGCATCGGTTAATGCCGGTGGACAAGTAATATCAGCCTATGCTAATGATCTTGGACTGTTTGTTCTACAAGGAGTTCCCGCAGGAACATATACCGTCACAATCACCGCAGACGCTGCTGCCGGAGTGGCACCGGTTACTATTGAAAATGTTACTGTTGTCACAGGTGATACAACCGAATTAGGCAGCATATCCATATAAGAAGTTAAACTATCACAATAATTCATAAAAGGCAGCTAATTCACTAGCTGCCTTTGCTTTTTTAACCTATAATTAACAACAAAGGTTTAAAAAAATTTTCAATTTGCACCCGCTATAAAAACACCTGTTTAACATCCACTTACACTATGGAAGACACTGCCGCAGCTTTTGACATTCGGGCAATAAATGAAAAAATTGAAAGAGAGAGTGCATTCATAGACCTCCTGATGATGGAGATGAATAAAGTCATTGTAGGGCAAAAACATATGACCGAAAGGTTGCTGATCGCACTTCTTGGTCAAGGGCATATATTACTTGAAGGAGTTCCCGGTCTGGCAAAAACACTGGCGATAAACACACTATCGCAAGCGGTTCATGGCAGCTTCAGTCGAATCCAGTTTACACCCGACTTACTACCGGCTGATGTGGTTGGAACCATGATCTACAATATCAAACAAAACGAATTCTCCATAAAAAAAGGACCGATTTTCGCCAATTTTGTTCTTGCCGACGAAATCAATCGTGCTCCTGCGAAAGTACAATCGGCTTTGCTTGAAGCAATGCAGGAAAAGCAGGTTACTATCGGAGATACAACTTTTAAACTTGACAAACCATTTCTTGTTCTTGCGACTCAAAACCCGATTGAACAGGAAGGAACATATCCTTTACCTGAAGCACAAGTCGACCGATTCATGCTTAAGACAGTTATTGACTATCCAAAGATGGATGAAGAACGGCTTGTAATCCGACAAAATCTTCGCGGAGCATATGATAAGGTCAATCAGGTTGTCTCAACCGAACAAATTCTACGTGCGCAGGAAGTTGTACGTGAAGTTTATATGGATGAAAAAATCGAGAAGTACATCCTTGATATTGTTTTCGCAACCCGTTATCCGGAAAAATACAAACTTGCAAATCTTAAGAATCTAATTTCATTCGGAGCATCACCACGCGGAAGCATCAACCTTGCCGTTGCGGCGAAATGTTACGCGTTCATCAAACGCCGTGGATACGTGATTCCGGAAGATGTCCGCGCTGTTGTTCACGACGTACTCCGTCACAGAATTGGAGTCACATACGAGGCAGAAGCCGAAAATATAACATCAGTAGACATTATAAACAAGATTGTTAACGAAGTCGAAGTGCCATAGGTTATAGCAATCATGATTAACTACACGTCAATCAAATTGCGATAATCACCACCAACAATGGATACAAAAGAACTGCTCAAGAAAGTCCGCAAGATCGAGATTAAAACCCGGCGGCTGAGCGACCACATTTTTTCCGGAGAATACCATACTTCCTTCAAAGGGCGTGGTATGACCTTTAGTGAAGTGCGGCAGTATCAGTTTGGTGACGATGTTCGCTCAATTGATTGGAACGTCACTGCCAAGTACAACGAGCCTTATGTAAAAGTGTTTGAGGAAGAACGCGAGCTGACAATGATCCTGATGGCAGATGTCAGCGGATCTGAAAGCTTCGGGACAAAATCAGCTTTTAAGAGAGATATCGTAACAGAAATTGCCGCGACAATGGCATTTTCTGCAACACAAAACAATGACAAAATTGGGTTGATCTTATTTTCTGATAACATTGAACTTTACATTCCACCTAAAAAAGGAAAATCTCATGTACTGAGAATTATCCGTGAACTCATCGAATTTCAGCCCAAGAGCACAAGAACCGATGTCGCTCAAGCCTTGAAATTTTTGTCTGGCGTAATGAAAAAGAAGGCAATTGTTTTTATGATCTCCGATTTTTTTGCACAACCTGATTACGAACATACATTAAAGATCGCGTCTAAAAAGCATGACATCACCGGCATTCGGGTTTATGATCCACGTGAGGAGAAGATGCCTGATCTAGGAATGGTTCACATGGTTGATGCAGAGACAGGCGAGATCATGCTGGTCAACACCGGTTCAAAGGCTGTAAGAACAAACTATGAGAAGCATTATCAAAATACCATTTCATATTTCACTGAAACATTTAGAAAATGTGGATCAGGTGTAGTCAACACGAGAGTTGATGAAAGCTACGTAACAAAACTGCTGGGATACTTTAAATCCCGATAACATGAAGAAAGTTCGCGTTCATATACTTATTCTATTCTTCTTTTCCCTCGCATTATCTGCGCAGGAGAAAAAAGTCGTTACGGAAATCGATACAACGAGAAATAAAATTGGCGCTCAGTTCAATTTCACTTTAAAAACTGCAGTTGATTCAATGTCAATTGTTATGTTTCCATCCGGACAGCAATTTGGGCCGTTGGAAGTAATTCGCACCTATCCGGTTGATACCATCCGCAAAGGCAGAATATTTCACTTAATTCAAAAATATGGCCTGACGCAATTCGATTCAGGGAGATATACAATTCCACGGCTAAAAGTTCAGATCGATAAAGCACAATTTTTAACCGACAGCATTACAGTTGAAGTTGTACCGGTAAAAGTCGACACGCTAAAACAAAAAATGTACGACATCAAAGATGTTGTCAAAGCAGAAAAGGCGTCTAATTGGTGGATATATTTACTTATAGCCATTGCGCTTGCTGCTGCAGCTTTTTTTGGATACAAATTCTGGAAGAAGCATCAAAAGATTAAAGTTACAACTCCAACGTATAAGACTCCAATCGAAAAAGCAACCGTTTTACTTCAACAGCTTGAAAAGAAAGGATTATTGCAACGTGGGGAAGTTAAAAACTACTACAGTGAACTTACGGATATAGCCCGAAACTATATTGAAGAAGCGATCAAGATTCCTGCAATGGAAAGCACAACATCGGAACTTATAGTTGCGCTTCGGACCGCAGCTGCTAAAAAGAACATGTCACTTTCGCCTGAAACTGTTGCCAGCCTTGAAAATGTATTGAAACACGCCGATCTGGTAAAGTTCGCCAAATCGCAACCGGCTGAATATGAAATTGCTGGTGATCGTGAAAAGATTGAAAGAACGATAATGACGCTCGACCAATCTATTCCTGCTGAATCTGAAGATTTCGAAGCGGTCAATGACGTAAGGCGGCAGTTGATGCTTAAAAAGGCGAAGCGTCGCAAAATTAGTCTGATCGCTGCATCTTTGGGAGCAGTGTTTTTTTGCTTTGCCGTTTACCATTACGTAACTCGCGGCATGGAAATGTTTGATCTCATTAAAGGAAGTACGCCCAAAGCTATGCTTGAAGGAGAATGGGTAAAAAGTGAATACGGTAACCCGGCTGTTCATATTGAAACCCCAAAAGTTCTAATGCGGCAAGACCCGGAGAAAGTGCTTCCCAAGGAAGCTTTTGCCATCACTAAGGAGTTTCAGATGTTCACCTACGGCGCTATGAATCTGCCTTTGTTTGTGCAGGTATCGACAAATAAACTTCGAGAGCCCGGAGATATAGATCTTAACATGGTTGTAGAAGGATCACTTAGAGAATTGGAAATGCGTGGCGGGAAAAGCATTATAGTAAAGCAGGAGGAATTTGACACAGGCCAAGGCATTACCGGTGTAAAAGCTTACGGAACAATGCAGATTTCAGAACCGATAACCAACATCAGCAAGAAAATCCGCTACGAGATGCTTTTATTTAAACAGGATCAGGGATTACAGCAAGTGATAGTTTCGTACTACGATGGAGATAAGGACAGCGAAGAAATTATGAGGCGAATCATCAACTCGGTTGAACTTCAACAAGCGACGCCATGATGAACAACGTGACATTTTTAAACCCCGAATTCTTCTGGTTGTTCCTGCTTTTAATTCCAGCAATAGCGTGGCATATTTGGAAGAGAAATCAGCAAAGCGCGACAGTAAAGGTCAGTTCATTAAACGGATTCAAAATCCAGAAGTCAGCTTTGGCGAAATTTTATCCGGCGTTATTTATATTTCGAATTCTTGCTCTTGCATTCATTATTATCGCAATGGCTCGCCCACGAACAGTCAATGTCAGCAACAAGACCAAAACAACAAAAGGAATCGATATTGTAATGGCTATTGATGTTTCAAGCAGTATGCTGGCGCGTGACCTTAAGCCAAACCGACTAAAGGCTTTACAAAAGGTCGCTTCAGATTTTGTTGAAGGAAGGCCAAATGACAGGATCGGAATTGTTTTTTATGCTGGTGAAGCCTATACAAAAACTCCGGTGACAAGCGACAAAGCTGTTGTTCTGAGCGCTTTGCAGGATGTAAGGTTTGATCAGACACTGCAAGACGGTACTGCAATCGGAATGGGTTTGGCAACCGCTGTGAATCGCCTTAAGGACAGTAAAGCGAAAAGCAGGGTGATTATTTTGCTGACCGATGGCGTTAACAATTCAGGTACGATTGAACCCGAAACAGCTGCCGATATTGCCAAGGAGTACGGAATAAAGGTCTACACAATTGGTATAGGGACAAATGGTATGGCGGATTTTCCGTACGCTGTTGCACCGAATGGCGAGTTTATTTACAGGATGATGCAGGTAGAAATCGATCAGCAGCTCATGAAAAATATTGCATCGACAACTGATGGAAAGTATTTTCGGGCGACCAGCAACACACGGCTTGCATCAATTTACAAAGAAATTAACAAGCTTGAGACAACAGAAATCGAAGAGCTGCGATACTATGACTACGACGAGAAGTACAGGCCTTTTTTGTATGTTGCAGGTCTGTTGCTGTTGATTGAAATAACATTACGCAATTCGGTTTTTAGAGGTTTTATATAATGTTTGAACTAGAGGAAAAATCATATTTGTACCTATTGCTGCTGCTGCTGATTTTGGTGGGCATCTTTCTTTATAATTTATATTGGAAAAGAAAGAAGCAACGGGAGTTTGGGGATTATGAATTGGTTCGAAAACTGAGCCCAGAACGGTCTCTTTTTAAGCATGTATTAAAATTTTGTGTGGTTGTACTTGCTCTTGCGTTCATTATTATTGCACTTGTAAACCCCCGCGTAGGAACAAAGCTGGAAACTGTTAAGCGAGAAGGTGTTGATATTGTTTTTGCCATAGACGTCTCTAAAAGCATGCTTGCAGAAGATGTCGCGCCAAGCCGTCTTGAAAAAACAAAACAAGTCGTGTCCCAGATAATTAATCAACTTGGCGCTGACCGGATTGGGATTGTAGCTTACGCCGGAAGTGCGTTTCCAGTTCTGCCAATTACAACTGATTACGGCGTTGCAAAGATGTTTCTGCAGAGTTTAAGTCCGGGGATGGTTTCCTCGCAGGGAACTTCTCTCGATGAAGCGATCGACCTTTCTATTGGGATGTTTGGAAAAGAGAAAAGCACCAGCAAACTGCTGATCATGATATCTGACGGAGAAGATCACTCAGATGGAGCTGAAGATGCTGCTGCCGAAGCCAGAAAAGAAGGATTAAAAATTATAACAGTCGGCATCGGAACAGAAAAAGGCGGGCCAATTCCGCTACGTCGTAACGGTGTGGTAGAATCTTTCCAGCGCGATAATAATGATGAGGTTGTAGTTACGAGGCTAAACAGGGAAACATTAGAAGAAATTGCAAAGAAATCAAATGGAGGATACGTCAATGGAAACAGTACTGCGGCTGTCGTAAATTACGTCAACAAAGCTCTTGAAAACATCGAAAAGAATGAATTCGAAAGTACGCAGATGACCAACTTTCAGTCACAATTTCAGTGGTTTTTAGGATTTGCCTTCTTTTTACTACTGCTCGACGTTTTCTTCTTGGAGCGAAAGACCGCCTGGCTGACGCGCTTGAACTTATTTAATGAAAAAGTGAAATGAAAAATATAACCTTTCTATTATTGCTGCTGGTTTCCTTAACTACAACTGCTCAGAAGAAAGATACTGCGCTTCCGGAAGGCAACGAAAAGTATAAAGATCAAAAATATACCGAAGCAGAAGCGAACTATCGCATATCGCAGTCGCGCACACCAGCCAAAGCTACTGCATCATATAACCTCGGAAATTCTGTATATCGTCAAAACCAGGCTTCTGAGTCCAAAGATTTTTATATTCGTGCCGCCAAAAACGCTCAATCGCGTGCGCAAAAGCACTATGCTTTCCATAATCTTGGAAACGCGTTTATGAAAGAAAAGAAATATCAGGAAGCTGTCGAGGCATACAAAAATGCACTTCGAAATAATCCTGCTGACGAAGAGACGCGATATAACTATGCGTTAGCAAAGGAATATCTAAAGAACAATCCGCCAAAAGACGACAAGAAGGACAAGAAGGATAAAAAAGATAAGGATAAGAAGGAAGACGAGAAAGAAGGCGACCAAAAGAAAAAGGATCAGGAGAAAGATGGTGATCAGAAGGGCGACAAGAATCAAAAGCCGAAAGAAGATGCTGCGCCAAAACCGAAACCTGCTGGTATTTCAAAGGAGCGGGTAGAGAATTTACTTGACGCTGTAAATAATGAAGAGAAGAAAGTGCAGCAAAAAGTGAATGCACAAAAAGTTAAAGGGAAACCTGTGAAAACAGAAAAAGACTGGTAAGATCGGAGAAATAAAATGAAGAGGTTTATATTTTTAGCGTTGTTGACATTCCAGGGAATGCTTGGCCAGGTTCAGTTTGAAGCGAAGGCCAGCAAGCAGACACTTGGACTTAACGAGCGGTTGCGCGTCGATTTTGCTATGAATGCAGACGGTGACAATTTTACGCCCCCAAGTTTCGAAGGTTTTAAAGTTATTGCCGGGCCAAGTCAGCAAGTCAGCCAATCATGGGTAAATGGCAGAAGCTCGTTTCAAAAGATTTATTCTTATTATTTGCTGCCAACGCAACGCGGAACATTAACAATTCGCCAGGCATCAATCGAGATCAATGGCCAGATTTACAAAACAACGCCTTTAAAAATAACCGTCACAGCGGCAATTGAACAGCCCCGCGATCCGAATGATCCACAAATCAGCGCTAACGATGCTCTTCATCTGGTTGCTGATGTTTCAAATACAAGCCCGTATATCAATCAACCAATAACTGTGGTTTATAAACTGTATTTCAGCTATAACATCGGGATAACAAACTGGCGTGAACTAGACAAGCCCAAGTACAATGACTTTTGGAGCCAGAACATCGATATAAAACAACTTCAGGTTGAAGAAGGAACGTATAATGGCGAGCGATATCGCTTTGTCGTACTCAAGAAGACCGTATTGTATCCGCAAAAAGCGGGGCAATTGGAAATAGAGCCGCTTTCACTTGACATTGACGTTCAATTGCCGTCAAACAGAAGAACGATGTTTGGTCAAGTGGTCGTTGTTGAGGATCACAAACGAGTATCGGCGGGCGCAAGAAAAATAAATGTTAAACCATTGCCGGAAGCCGGAAAGCCTGAAGGTTTCACAGGAGCGGTGGGAAACTTTGATTTTAAAGTTATTCCTTCAAAAACGAATCTTCACAATGGAGAATCGCTTGAGCTACGCGTCGTGGTAAGCGGAAAAGGAAACCTGAAGTTGTTCACGTTGCCAAAGCCTGTCGTACCACCGGCACTTGAAATGTATGATCCAGTTCATAAGGAAAATGTCAGTACACCACTATCAGGAATGACAGGAAGCATCACCGACAGCTACACAATTATTCCGCAGTTTCAGGGCAAATACCCGCTAAAGCCGCTGTCGTTTTCATACTTTGACCCATCAACAAAAAGATATAAAACGATTACATCCGACGAAATAATTCTTAATGTTCTGGATGGCCCTTCGCAATCAGGAGCTGTTGCAGCCACCGGAAACAACGGAGCTAAAGCCACAATAGTGGCAAACCAGCAATTTAAGTTTATAGAACTAAAAACGAATTTTATTCCGCTTAAAAAGAAGAGCTTCCTCGGTTCAGGCATGTTCTATTCCCTTGTAGCGCTGCCTCTACTGTGTATTCCTTTGCTGGTTTTATTTAGAAGAAAAAAGCAGGCAATGGATAACGATGTCGAAGGGAACAAAACCAGAAATTCAAATAAACTGGCTCGAAAATATCTTTCTGAAGCGAAAACACAATTTGCAAACAAAGAGCAGTTTTACGTCGCACTCGAAAAGGCATTGCACAACTTCCTTAAAGCAAAACTGAAGATAGAAACTTCAGAAATGAGCAAAGATAAAATCAGGGATCTGCTATTATCACGTGGTGCAAAAGATGGAACCGTAAGTTCATATATTTTATTGATGGAAAAATGTGAGTTTGCCCGATATGCGCCTTCATCAGATGCAGCAATAGGGCAGGACTATGAGAAAGCCGTAGTAACTATTACAGAACTGGAAAAACAGATATAGCAGTGAAAAACCTACTTTACATACTTTTGTTTTTACTTTCAGTACCTGTGTTTGCTGAAGATCAAACTTCTGCTACATCAGAATTTGCGCAGGCCAATGAGCTTTACCGAAATGAAAAATATGCCGATGCCGCGGATATGTATGAATTAATTATCAAAAGATATAAGCAACACTCATCCGAACTGTACTTCAATCTTGGTAACGCATATTACAAGCTCAATAAAGTTGGCCCGGCTATCTACAACTACGAAAAAGCATTGCTGCTTGAGCCAAAAAACAAGCTCATAGAGAACAACCTGAACTTCGCTCACAAAATGATGATCGATGAGGTCAAGGAGGTTCCGACAACAGGGTTCCCGGCATTGATCCATAAGTTTACCGGTGCGTTTTCGTATGACACGTGGGCATGGCTTGCCGTGCTGTTCAGTTTTTTATTTCTGGCGTCATTTGCAGGATATTACTTCCTTGTAAATGCCTTGCACAAGCGCCTTTTCTTTTTTGCCATGCTGCTGATGCTGTTCATGATCATTGTCAGTATTTTTTCTGGGTTTTTTGAAAAAGAACGGATTACAAGCGAGAGGCCTGCTATTGTTTTTGCGCCTATCGCCTCAGTAAAAGGTGAGCCAAAAACTAATGCGTCGGAGGCTGCATCAATTCACGAAGGCACAAAAGTTTATGTTACCGAAGAGCTTGGTGAGTGGAAGCGCATTGTTCTTCCTGACGGCAATGACGGCTGGATCGAAAGCAGCACGATCAAAGAGCTGAAGTAACTACTCGCTCGTCTTTTTGACAGTCTTTACAAAGAATTCACTGAAAGCTGGATATAAATATTCACCTACTTCCTGGACGGGCTTTACCAATATTGATTTCTCCTCATACTCGGCTTCTATTAAGGGTGAAAACTTCAGGAAAAAGTTAACGAAAACACTTAGAATCAATAGCATTTTTAAGGTTCCGAAAAGTGCACCTAAAATTGAGTTGAAGATTCCCAGGCCTGATAATGATGCAGCCTTTGTCAGAATCCTGGCAAGCAGCGTAATACCAACTACCACGATGATGAAAGTCAGCATGAAAGCGGCAACAGATACTGTTTCAGGCCGCCATGAAACATGAGGATCAATTGCGCTCTTCGCAATATCAGATAACTTTAGCGCTGCGTAGATTCCGACCAACAGCGACACCAGCGACGCAAGTTCAACTAAAAGTCCGTTGCGCAGTCCGCGGATCAAGCCTAATGCAAGTAAAATTGCTAAAATAAGATCAAGAAATGCCATATCAGTAAATATACGACAAGATAATTCGTTAACCGGAAAAGGTTTGAACTCCGTATCTTTGCCGCCATAAAATTACGGTATTTATCATACCTGATATTTAACGAAATACAATAATAATGTCTAGAGATGCACAACTAAAAGAGCGCTGGGAAAGGCTCGTCAATATACTTTCAAATCAATTTTCGCAAGGTGAAGATCTCGATCTTGACGCTATTATCTACCTGATCGGCGTACAGGAACTTGGGAAAATCCATGATAAGTACAAGAAGGATGAAAAAGTGAACCTCATGCATATTGCGATCTGCAGGCTGCTGGAGCCATACGGATTTTACGAATTTGAATTTTATGATAAAGACGGCTGGCCGCATTACCGTGTGAAGGAAGAGCTTCCGCCGCTTAAGGCAGGCGAGCAATCGGTTTTGATGAAGGAGGCCATTGTTAATTATTTTATCGAAAAGGAGCTGATAGACTAGCAGATCGGCTTCGGCTACTGAAATAATAATCGTAAATTCGCACTTGCTATTTAAGAGAAATGACAGACAAAATAAGAGAATATATACGCGAGGCGGCAGCTTTTGACACACGTGACAAAGACGCGCTCGAAGCTTTCAGAATTAAGTTTTTAGGAAAGAAAGGCTTATTGAACGACTTTTTTGCTGAGTTCAGAAACGTGCCGAATGATCAGAAGAAAGAATTTGGACAGGTCATCAATGAACTTAAAAATACTGCGGAAGCCAAGGTTAAAGGCATTTTGGAAGCTATGGAAAGCAGCGAAGAGACCAAAGGAATCTACGGTGACCTAACGCGTCCTGCAGAGCCGATGAAAGTCGGAAGCCGCCACCCAATATCACTTGTAAAGAACCAGATAATCGATATTTTTTCCACGATTGGATTTAATGTCTCCGAAGGTCCGGAAATCGAAGATGACTGGCACAACTTTACAGCGTTGAATCTTCCGGAATATCATCCGGCGCGCGACATGCAGGATACTTTCTTTATACAGACCAATCCAGATGTTTTGCTGAGAACGCATACATCATCGGTTCAGGTTCGCTATATGGAAACGACAAAACCTCCGATCAGGACTATTTCTCCCGGGCGTGTTTTTAGGAATGAAGCAGTTTCTTCGCGTTCGCATTGCATCTTTCACCAGGTTGAGGGACTTTACATTGACAAAGAAGTTTCGTTCGCGGACTTAAAGCAGACATTGCTATATTTTACACGTGAGATGTTCGGCAAATCAAAGATCAGGCTGCGTCCGTCGTACTTTCCTTTTACTGAGCCAAGTGCTGAGGTGGATATTTACTGGGGTTTGAAGACCGAAACTGATTACAGGATCACAAAAGGAACCGGTTGGCTTGAAATCATGGGCTGCGGAATGGTGGATCCGAGCGTATTAAAAAACTGCGGCATCAATCCTGATGAATATAACGGATTTGCATTCGGAATGGGAATCGAACGGATTGCGATGCTGTTGTATCAGATCAGCGACATCAGGATGTTCTACGAGAATGACGTCAGGTTCCTGGAACAGTTTAGATCCAGTATTTAGCACAAATCCCTAGCCCTGATAGAAGCGTAAATCCTTTTTTGCTCTTGTGTTGCCATTAATTTTGCTGGAGTTTATGCAAAAAAGATTGCAGCGAATAGCAGGAACAGCTTCAAATAAATTCACACTATTTTCAATGAAAAAAGATATAGTAATTCCAGAGATCGAGAACGTGTTTATGTCCGCGGTTCAGGAGTGGAGCGACGACTTTATGGCCAACGTCTGGGTCGTCTATCTGGTCAACGACAGCGACTTCAGGCTTGACGGCGTCATGGCTGTTTCAAAAGCGTTCGGAACGATTGAAGGCGAGATGAAAAAGACGTCTCTTCTTCGGCACGCTTTTACTGAAATACAACCTGTTTCTGTTGTCAAAGTTGAAATGATCGAGGAAAGTGTATTGGCGCTGAACAATGAATTTATGGTCACGTTTTTCATTGGAAACACGCTTTATGACCGCAAATATTTTTTCAGGGCAAATTCGTTTGTAGCTGAAAATCTTGAAGAAATTCCGCTTCTTTTTAAAGATGGCGTGCTAATCAGGTAAATTTTTTAAATCCTGCTTCCTTTGATATCTATAAGCAAAATAGCCAATGATGAGTCCTGCGACGAACTGAATTAGTAGCCGCCCAAAAAATTCCGGCTTCAAAAGAGATTTCATTACGGGCTGTTCGAGGTAATGCATAAATATGGAAATTCCGCTCATTGCAATAACGAAGAACAATGCAAACCTGATCATGTATTTCCAAATTGCTCCCAAAAATTATCTATTTAATATTTTTATGTGCGAATCGCTATTGGCAGAGAATAAAGCACTCTTACGGGTTTTCCATTCTGCATTCCCGGTGTCCATTTTGGTGATCTCTTGAGTACACGAAGCGCTTCGGCTCCGGTGCCATGACCAACATCCCGGATGATTTTACCGTCGGTCACTGTCCCGTCTTTTTCGATTACAAAAGTTACAAACACCCGACCGGAAAGCCCTTTTTGTTTCGGCGCGCGGTAGTTATCTGCTATAAACTTATAGAATTCTTGCAATCCACCTTTAAACTGTGGTTGGATGTCTATTTCCGCATTAGAAATAATTTTCGCTTCAAGATTATCTTCTTGCGACAGGCAAACAATTGTCAATAAAAGTATGGCCAATAGAAAGAGGTTCTTCATATCAATCAAGTTTATCAGTCAGTTTTTTAAAAACAACCCTCGCCTCTTTGCCTTCATATAAAATAGCATAAACAGCGTCAATAATTGGTGTTTTTGCTCCGTATTGTTCGTTAAGTTCATAAGCACTTTTCGCCGCGTAATATCCTTCGGCAACCATGCTCATTTCCATCATCGCGCTTTTTACGGTGTATCCTTTTCCGATCATGTTGCCAAAGGTTCGGTTCCGTGAAAAGATACTATAACCGGTAACAAGTAAATCGCCCAGGTATGCAGAATCATTGATATTCCGCTTCATCTTGTGCACCTTCTTGATGAATTTTTTCATCTCCCGGATGCCGTTGCTCATTAAAACCGATTGAAAGTTATCGCCGTAGCCGAGACCGTGCGCCATTCCGGCTGCGATTGCGTAGATGTTCTTCAACATTGCTGCGTACTCGGTGCCGATAATATCATCTGTAATTTTGGTTTTGATGAAATTTCCGGAAAGGCAGTCGGCAACTATTTGTGCTTTATCTTCATCTCCGCATGCAATTGTCAGGTATGAAAGACGTTCAAGAGCGACTTCTTCGGCATGGCATGGGCCTGTGATGACGCCAATGTTTTCATACGGAATATCGTAAGTTTCATGAATGTGTTCGCCAACGATAAGGCTGGTCTCGGGTACAATTCCTTTAATGGCTGAGAATATAATTTTATCTTCCAGGCTTACAGTGAGCTTTGCAAGTTCGCCGCCAAGAAACGCCGACGGGATTGCAAGAATAATGTAGTCGGCGGAAGCAATTGCCTCATTGATATCACTTGTAAGATGAAGTTTATTGATATTGAATTCGACTGAGCTCAGGTAGTTAGGATTGTGATGATGTTCGCGAAGGTGGCTGATTGCGTCCTCATTTCGCATGTACCATGAGATCTTTGGAAGGTTTACGCAAAGCATCTTGGCAATCGCCGTGGCCCAGCTTCCGCCACCAATTACCGCAAATTTCGGCTGTTTGTCCATGTGGTTTGTTTGTAAATCAAAAGTAGTACAATAAAACAGGAATAGCAAAGTCGGCAGCTGACCTTGCTGTCAACCCATTTACTATTTTTAACAAAACTTTATTATCGTGCGGGATAATTTGATTGAGCTCGCGCCGTTATTAAGACAAGTACCTCTCAAATTTTCTGTCATACAGCAGATTTGAACATTAGTAAGTTTTGTTTTGGTGTTATGAGAAAAAGGCGTTCCTGTAGGAATGCCTTTTTTGATTTTAGCTGTCGAGCATAGTGCACAAACGGAGAATAAATACTTATTTTTTGTAGATGTTGTTCAGATCAATAAAATCGAAAACTTCTGCCGGAAGCAATGGCCTCACATTCTTTCCGCTGCTGATTGATTCACGAATGAATGTGGATGAAATTTCAATAACAGGAGCATCGATAAAATGAACTTGTGGGTGATTCTTAAAAGCTGAATCTTCCTTTTTTTCAAACACCCGTGGATATACATAAATATCATGGTTTTCCAATATCACCTCGTAATTCTTCCACTTATGAAGCGAATTGAGATTGTCTTCACCCATTATCAAAGCAAACGAATGTGATGGATATTTTTCCTGAAGATATGCCAGCGTATTGACAGTGTAATTTGGCTGCGGAAGCTTAAACTCGATATCTGAGGGACGAAGTTTAGGATATTCAGCTGTCGCCAGATGAACCATTTCTAAACGTTTATAATCATTCAGCAGCGTGCTTTTCGTCTTCAACGGATTATGAGGCGTTACAACCATCCAGATCTGGTCTAGATCTGAGAATTCCGCCATGTGGTTGGCGATAATGAGGTGGCCAACATGGATGGGATTAAACGTTCCGAAGTACAAGCCGATCTTCATCTTACTGTTTTATAAAATCCCGCACAAGCTGATAAGCTTCCTCTTTCGCGACATCAAGGTCATAGTTCTTGATGATCTTGTCGAATTGTGGAGCCGTGGCGAGTTCAACAGATGCTTTTGCAATCCGCATGCTGATTTTCTCATCACTTTCAGTTGACCTTTTCTTAAGCCTGATCTTCAGTTCATCAATACTTGGTGGCTTAACAAAAACAGCAAGCGTTTCTTCGGGAAACTTTCGTTTGATCCTTAATCCGCCTGCAACGTCAATATCAAAGATCACATTTTTGCCCAATGCCCAGATTCGTTCGATTTCACTTTTCAGCGTTCCATAGAAATTGTCCCGGTACACTTCTTCCCATTCAAGGAAATCCTGGTTTTTGATGTGCTTTTTAAATTCGTCGAGAGAAATAAAGTAATAATCTTTTCCGTCACGTTCTTCGCCGCGCGCTTCACGTGATGTAGCCGAAACCGAGAATTCAAGATTCAGCTCCTCGATTCCGAGCAAGTGCCTCACGATCGTCGTTTTTCCCGATCCCGACGGCGCTGAAAAAACTATTAACTTTCCGTTCTTCATATTTTTAAAGTACGTTTAGCACTTGTTCTTTAATTTTTTCCAGTTCATCCTTCATCTGCACCACAAGTTTTTGCATCTGCGCGTGATTCGATTTCGAACCCATTGTATTGATTTCACGGCCCATTTCCTGGATGATGAATCCAAGTTTTCGACCGTTGGCTTCAGTTCCGGCAAGTGTTTCGATAAAGTAGTTCAGGTGGTTTTCAAGGCGGACTTTTTCCTCAGTGATATCATATTTTTCAAGGTAGTAGATAAGTTCCTGCTCAAAGCGGTTCTCATCAACAGTGACAGCCATTTCGTCGATCGCGTTCTTCAGCCTGCCTTTAACTGTAGCAATACGTTCAGAATCCAGCGCAACAGTTTCATTCATCATGGTCATGATGTTGGCAATGCGGTGGAGGAATTCTTTTTCAAGGGCAACGCCTTCAGAAACGCGGAATTGCCTGATGTTTTTTAAGCCTTCTTCAATAACGCCTTCAATGCGCTCCCAGTCATTCTCATCAATTTCATCACGTTCTGTTTTGATAGCATCAGGCATTCTGACAGCCATCTTCATCAGTTCGGTCTCATCAGCATCCGGAAGAATTTCACGCATTTGCGCGATATATGATTTCACTATCGGTCCGTTTACGCGTGTCGATGTTTGTTCCGTACTATTTTCAACATAAACCGAAAAATCGATTTTTCCGCGTTCAAGAGCATGAGCAATCTTATTTCTCAGGCCGAGTTCCATCTCACGATAAACCGACGGCATCCTCACATTCAGATCAAGCCCTTTGCTATTAAGGGATTTGACTTCAACGGTAATCTTCTTGTCTTCTAATTGAAGCGTAGCCTTACCAAAACCTGTCATTGATTGTATCATACAAAAATTTAAAGGAGCAAATATAGCAAATTCAGCGTGAGCGGATTGTCACTCGACTTTAGGATTTTACTGAAGCGCCAAAATGGCCTGTTGCACCACTTTTTGGCTGTTGCCGATGTAGATATTGCCGTCGACCACAATTACAGGCCTGCTAAGAAAGGTGTAATGCTGAAGCAACAGATCGCGTAAATCATCTTCGGTCAGAACTTTGTTTTTCAGATCCATCGATTTATATAGCTGCGCTTTCCGGCTAAATAACGCCTCGTAACTTCCGGCCATTGATCGTAGTTCGTCAAACTGTTCAGCAGTAATCGGATCCTGACGAATATCCTGAAATTTCAGCCGCTGCTGATTCGGAAGCTGTTTGATGATCTTTCTGCACGTGTCGCACGAAGCGAGGTAAAAAATGATGTTGTTCATCAGGTTGTTTTTGCAAAGGAAATTCAAACCAACGCGCAAATGTTTAATTTTATCAAAAAAAATGACACAAGCATTCGAGATTACGCAAACCGGACGCAACGGCATTCTAATGCTGCTTCAAAATTACTCGCTTGAGCAACTGAACGAAATTCCGTTGGGATTTAACAATAATATGATATGGAATGCCGGACATATTGTAGTGGTTCACCAAATGCTCGTCTACAAATTATCCGGACTGCCGATGCTGATTTCGGACGAAATGGTCGAAAAGTACAAACGCGGAACCAGGCCTGACCAATTTGTCGAAGAAGCTGAAGTCCTAAAAATAAAGTCACTTCTCGGTGAAACAGTCACTCATACAAAAGCTGATTTTGATGCCGGAATCTTCAAAAGCTACAACGAGTTTACGACAATGGTTGGCTACACAATAAGATCTGCAGAAGATGCAATGGCCTTCAATTACTACCACGAAGCCGTTCACACCGGAATGATGATGTCGATCAGGAAATTTATCTGAAGCTGATCCCGCTGTCCGCTAATATCTTTTTTTGCTTTTGGCTCCGTTCTTTGAAAGGGTTGATGGAGGCAGCAAAAAAAGGATACCGCTGCCATCGGGGCTAAAAAAATCACAAACATTCGGCAATCGGACTTCTTATTGATAAATTTGCATTTTAAACAACCATCAGATGAAATTCAACACAAAAACAATACATGGAGGCCAGCATCATGATCCTTCTACTGGAGCTGTAATGCCGCCGGTTTACCAAACTTCAACATACGTACAAACAACACCGGGAAAGCCACTGGGTGACTACGAATACAGCCGTGCGGCGAATCCAACGCGTACGGCACTTGAGAATTCACTTGCAAGCATCGAAAATGGCGCACGTGGCCTTGCGTTTTCATCAGGACTTGCAGCAACTGATTGTCTTTTACGATTTTTTAAAGCAGGCGACGAAATTATCGCAATGGATGATCTATACGGCGGAACATATAGAATGTTTACACGGGTTTATAAAGACTCGGGGCTTGTTTTCCATTTTGTCGATATGAATGACATCGAAAAGTTTAAATCACTGATCAACGACAACACCAAACTTGTCTGGGTAGAAACTCCAACAAACCCGTTGATGAAGCTTGCCGACATTGAAGCAATTGCAAAGATCACCAAAGAAAAAAATATACTGTTTGCAGTCGACAACACTTTTGCAACACCTTATCTTCAGAAACCACTTGATCTCGGT
>DASWND010000104.1:0-56122 GCA_036399435.1 Flavobacterium sp. | reverse complement strand
TTGCGTTGGAGTATTGATTATGCGTAAAAAAATGCCCGATGCGCCGCGTGCGTTCAGAACTCCTCTTGTCCCTTTCGTGCCAATAGCAGGAATCGCAGTTTGTCTCTTTATGATGGTGTTCCTTCCGCTTGATACATGGATTCGTTTAATAGTATGGATGATGATCGGGTTCGACCTTTACCTGTTCTACGGAATGAAAAACAGTATTCTAAATAAAGGCATGTTTAATTCGAAAAGCTATAAGGCAGTCTCAGGATCCGGGCTCGGAATGGTGTTAGCGTTGGTCGTAGTGGCAATGATTCACCACGATGATCCAAACCTGGATGATCATATATTGTACTACTTCTCTATGGCATTCGCCGTTCTTCATGTGTTCATTTACGGATATAGCTATAAAAGATCGAGATAACATTTCTCAATAATTTAAAAAGGCATCACGAGCACAAGCTTTTGATGCCTTTTTAATTTCGTCTTAAGCACTGCCAATATAATTTTTTACGATATTTGTAAGTATGAAGGCTACGTGGACAGGTTTATCAGAACATTTACAGTTTTTCATCAAGAGAAACCCTGAATGATATTTTCGAAATTGTCAGCTATTTATAAATGATCAATTTGAAATATTATGCCACTATATCATAAACTAGGAACGTTTCCTCAAAAACGACATACGCAGTTTGAAAAGCCCGACGGCGGTCTCTACTACGAACAACTGTTCGGAACCGAAGGATTTCATGGACATTCGTCGCTGCTTTACCACGTACATCGTCCAACGCAGGTAAAGGAAATCAACAAATCATACTCGGTTGAACCCGAAATTGCAATAGGTAAAAACATAAAGTCGCTACTTCTTAAAGGGTTTGAACTTAAACCACAAGAGGATTTTCTGGACAGTCGTAAAGCGATGCTTTTAAACCGCGACTGCATCATCGGACTCGCAGCACCAAAAAAGTCACTGACAAAATACTTTTACAAAAACGCCGACGCCGATGAAATGATCTTTATCCATAAAGGTTCTGGAATGTTGCGCACTCTGATGGGAAACATTCCCTTTGAATATGGAGATTATTTAATCATTCCACGAGGGATCATTTACCAGATCGAGTTCGATAGCGAAGAAAACCGACTTTTCTATGTTGAGTCATATTCACCATTTTACACGCCAAAGCGCTATAAAAACCAATCAGGCCAGCATCTTGAGCATTCGCCGTTTGCGGAACGTGATTTTAAGCTTCCATCTATACTGGAAACTCATGATGAGAAAGGTGAATTCCTGATCAAGATTAAAAAAGAAGGTATGATGCACGAAGTTGTCTACGCCACACATCCTTTTGATGTAGTTGGCTGGGACGGATATAATTTTCCTTACGCGTTCAGCATCCACAATTTTGAACCTATTACAGGTCGCGTTCACCAGCCGCCTCCGGTGCATCAGACATTTGAAACTACTGGTTTCGTCGTTTGCTCATTCTGCCCGAGGCTTTATGATTATCATCCAAAAGCAATCCCGGCGCCATATAATCACAGCAATATCGACAGCGATGAGGTTTTGTATTATGTTGATGGAGATTTTATGAGCCGAAATAACATCGAACAAGGCCACATTACGTTGCATCCAAAAGGGATTCCACATGGTCCTGCACCCGGCGCAATGGAGCGCAGCATTGGCCACACATCGACCGAAGAACTCGCGGTTATGGTCGATACGTTCCGCCCGCTGATGGTCACAAAAGAAGCCATGGGACTTGACGATGGTAAATATTACAAATCCTGGTTAGAATAGTCAGGAGCTGTTTCCTGCTGTCCGCTCACACGAGCAGAGCGAACTGGCGAAGCAATCTTTTTTGCTTTGGCTACCTTCATTGTAAGGGCTGGGGGAGGCCGCAAAAAAGGATGCCGCTGCCATCAGGGCTAAAACTTTATTACAAACAATTGGCACTGCCATAAAAAATACACCATGAGCAACGAAATAAAATCAGTAGAATACGGACTCGAAAAAATATTTGAAGGAGCGCAAGACTTTCTTCCATTGCTTGGTACAGACTACGTGGAACTATACGTAGGAAATGCCAAACAAGCTGCACACTTCTATAAAACAGCATTTGGTTTTCAGTCTTTGGCGTACGCCGGGCTAGAAACCGGAGTGCGTGACCGCGCTTCCTATGTCTTAAAACAAGACAAAATCCGTCTCGTCCTGACAACACCACTAAACCCGGATTCACCGCTTAATGATCATCTTAAAAAACATGGTGATGGCGTGAAAGTCGCAGCACTTTGGGTTGAAGATGCAAAAAGCGCCTTTGAAGAAACAGTAAAACGTGGCGCACGTCCTTTTATGGAGCCAACGGTCGAATCAGATGAGTTCGGTGAAGTAGTGCGCTCCGGAATTTACACATATGGTGAAACAGTTCACATTTTTGTAGAACGTAAAAACTACAATGGTGTATTTCTACCCGGCTACAAAGAGTGGAATTCACCTTACAATCCTGAACCAACGGGATTAAAATACATAGATCACATGGTCGGTAACGTTGGCTGGGGCGAAATGAACAGCTGGGTAAAATGGTATGAAGAAGTAATGGGCTTCGTAAACTTCCTCTCTTTCGACGACAAGCAGATCAATACGGAATATTCAGCGCTGATGAGCAAGGTAATGTCAAATGGCAATGGTAGAATTAAATTCCCTATTAACGAACCCGCAGAAGGAAAGAAAAAGTCACAAATTGAGGAATATCTTGATTTTTACGGCGGGCCTGGAATTCAGCATATAGCGATCGCAACCGACGACATTATTACGACTGTTACCCAACTAAAAGCACGTGGAGTAGAATTCCTATCGCCGCCACCACACGCATATTATCTCGCTGTTCCGGAGCGTCTGGGCGAGCATATGAAAATCATGAAAGAAGATCTTTCAGTCCTTGAAAGCCTTGCGATAATGGTCGACGCAGACGAAGAAGGCTACCTGCTGCAGATATTTACAAAGCCTGTTCAGGACAGGCCTACACTTTTCTTCGAAATTATTCAACGAATGGGCGCGCGTGGCTTCGGCGCAGGGAATTTTAAAGCCTTATTTGAATCTATTGAACGGGAACAGGCATTACGTGGAACACTATAACATGCATGGAGTAGCTGTAAAAGTATTGTTAAACTAGCAGCGCAGTCCGTAAAGCCTTGAATCTGATGTATATTTGCACCTGCAGAACGAGCTTGCATTATAATAACTTTAAATGCTCTAAACTAAATTTTAAAGCTATTGAGCCGCTTAGAAATTTCGCTGTTTCTGTTTGGAATGGATATTGCCAAACAGCAGGACTGTAAATAAGGTTACACTATGAAAAAGTTACTATTTATTATTTTGTTCATCACCAGCACAAGCCTTTCAACCCAAAGTAAAAAGGCTTTTGATGTAGGTGAATGGTTTAAATTCAGAATACACTACGGAGTTGTTAATGCCGGTTACGCTACACTTGAAGTAAAGGAGGCAGTCCGTAACAACAAGAAGGTCTTTCATGCCATTGGTAAGGGCTGGACAACTGGTATGTCGCGCTTTTTCTTTAAAGTCGAAGACAATTATGAAAGCTTTTTTGACAAGGTTACTGGGAATCCATACCAATTTATCCGAAAAATTGATGAAGGTGGATATACAAAGAATCAGGAAGGTTTTTTTAATCAGGCAACTGATCAGATTCTTGTAAAAGATTATAAGAAGAAACTAGAACGCACATTTGCAATTCCAAACAATACTCAGGACATTGTTTCGTCTTTCTATTATCTTAGAAATCATCCTTCAGTAGATAAATTAAAAGTCGGAGAATCAATAGCAATCGATATGTTTTTTGATGATGAGACGACAAAATTTCGTTTAAAATTTATGGGCCGCGAGAACCTTTCGACAAAATATGGAGTAATACCTTCATTAATATTTCGACCTTTAGTGCAATCAGGCCGCGTTTTTAAAGAAGAGGAAAGTCTCACTGTGTGGATATCAGCAGACGATAATAAAATACCTTTGCGCATAAAAGCAAGCCTTGCAGTAGGTTCACTAAAAGCGGATTTGGATGGATTTAAAGGTTTGAAATATCCATTCGTGGTAAAAAAATAAACTTGATGAACAACATTTCAGAAGAATTATTAGGGAAACTTGACGAGAAGTTTAGCTCAATAAATCAAAATACAAATACACATCTTGAAGGCCTGCTATGGTCTAAACCAATTACTTACTGGGATTATATTCAAACTGATGCACTGCTGAATCTGCAGGTTCAGCGAACGTTGTTGCCGGACGAAATGGTATTTATCATGTATCATCAGGTCAACGAGCTTTTGTTTAAAATGATTTTGTGGGAAGTTGATCAGATCACAAGCACAGAAATGCCTGAAGCTTCGTTCTTCACAGCACGGTTGATGCGAATAAGCCGCTACTTCAATATGCTGACAACATCATTCGATATCATGGGTGACGGAATGGAAGTTGAACAATACATGAAGTTCCGCAATACGCTTACTCCCGCAAGCGGATTTCAAAGTGCGCAGTACAGGATTATTGAATTTGCCACAACTGATTTAATCAACCTCATTGATTACCGCTTCAGAGCAACCATTGACCGAAACACCCCATATGAGCACGCTTTCGAGCACCTATATTGGCAAGCCGCGGGCAAAGATTACAAGACGGGCAAGAAATCATTTTTAATTCAGCAGTTTGAGAAAAAATATAAAGCGGAATTTCTGCGCCTGATGGAGAAATATAACACTACCAATATCTGGCAGAAATTTAAGCAGCTTCCCAAAGAAGATAAAAAAAATCCCGAATTAGTTGCAGCTATGCGTCATCTCGATCATACAATCAATGTAACTTGGGTTCTCGGTCATCTAAATGCAGCCCGCAAATACATCGAGAGCGGCCACGGAACCGGTGAAGCAACCGGCGGATCTGATTGGAAAAAATATATGCATCCTAAACACCAGAAGCGGATCTTTTTCCCTGAGTTGTGGAGTGAGGATGAGCTGGTAAATTGGGGAGAAGAGAAGTAAGATCTTACTATTATAAACAAGGATTTGAGATACGTATTTATATTAGCATTTTTAATGTTTTCCTGCTTTTCGTGTGATGATTCACCCGAGGAGCTGCAAGTTGAAAGGGCGCCACAACTTCAAAAAAGAGCGGATTTTGGCTTTGATCTTAACCAGTTTAATGTCATCAACGATACTGTTATTTCAGGTGATACTTTTGGAGGCATTATCGGAAAACAAAATCTAGATACCTTACAGGTTCATGAAATTGTTGATAAAGTACGCGACAGCTTTGATGTTCGTACTCTTCGTCCCGGAAAACCCTACACAATGCTGCGGTCACTCGACCGAAAGAAAAAACTACAGGTTTTTATTTATCAACCGGATCAGATGAACTACTACATCATCGACCTGCGTGATTCAGTTCAGGTTACAAAGAAAACGCGACCGGTGACAATCAGGCGCCGAACAATTGCAGGTGAACTGAATGGTTCGCTGGCCGAAGCGCTTCAAACCGAAAAAGTTGATCCTGCGCTGGCAGCACGTATTGCAAAAGTGTATCAGTGGACAATTGACTTTTTTAAAATCCAAAAAGGAAATAAATTTGGCATAACATTCACCGAAAGATTTATCAATGATTCGGTTTATGACGGCGTAGACAGTATGGAAGCGGCCTTCTTTGAGTACAAAGGCAAAATGATCTACGCGTTTCCCTTCGCACAAAATCCCGCTTCAGGTAAACTTGAGTATTATGATGAAGAAGGAAAACCGTTAAAGAATTTTTTCCTTAAAGCGCCGCTCAAGTTCAGCCGTATTTCCTCCCGCTTTTCGCGCAACAGATTTCATCCGGTACAAGCGGTTTGGAAAGCCCACAAAGGTACCGATTACGCTGCGCCAACAGGTACGCCAATAATGACAACAGCAGCCGGCGTCGTAGAAAAAACGGGATATACAGCGGGCAATGGAAACTTTGTCAAAGTAAAGCACAACAACACATATTCGACCCAGTACCTTCATATGTCAAAAATAACTGTGAGACGCGGTCAGCGTGTCAATCAGGGTGACGTTATTGGAAGGGTAGGAAGCACAGGTCTGGCCACAGGTCCGCATGTGTGTTACA
This sequence comes from Flavobacterium sp., assembly GCA_036399435.1. Classification (GTDB taxonomy): domain Bacteria; phylum Bacteroidota; class Bacteroidia; order Flavobacteriales; family Flavobacteriaceae; genus Flavobacterium. Next base: position 49,986 of record DASWND010000104.1, on the reverse strand, counting down.
GATTTTGGAAGAACGGAGTCCAGGTTGACGCCTTAGGACTAAAGCTCCCGAATGCCGAACCAATGAGCAGCACACATAAACCACGATTCATGGCCGCGATCAAACCTCTGAAAAGGGAACTCGACAGTATTGCTGGAATTGAATTTAAATAAAATAGAATGGCTTTAGATACTACCAATCCATCTGGAACAGCCGCCTGGCAGAAACTTCGTGAGCACTTCACCGAAATTCAGTATTTGGGAATTAAGGAAATGTTCGCGCAGGATATGAACCGGGCGTCCTCATTTACTATTGAATGGCAGGATTTTTTAGTAGACTACTCTAAAAATGCATTGACTGAGGATACGATGAAATTGCTGCTGGAATTGGCAGATGAGATGCAGTTGCAACAGGCAATTCAAAAATATTTTAGTGGTGATGTCATCAATCAAACCGAGAACAGATCAGTACTGCATATGGCGCTTCGTGCGGAAGAAGATGCCGTCTTTAAAGTTGATGGCAACAATGTGATGCCGGAAATATATTCGGTCAAAGCAAAAATGAAATCTTTTTCAGATGAGGTGATTTCAGGCATGCGAAAAGGTTTCACAGGAAAGGCTTTTACCGATGTTGTCAACATTGGCATTGGCGGATCTGATCTTGGACCGGCAATGACTGTTGATGCACTTAAATTCTATAAAAATCATTTAAACGTACATTTTGTTTCAAATGTTGATGGCGACCATGTTCTGGAGACGCTAAAAATACTTGATCCTGAAACTACACTCTTTGTGATAGTTTCTAAAACATTCACGACACAGGAAACACTTTCAAACTCAGAGACGATCCGTCAGTGGTTCCTGAAATCTGCGGCTTCTGAAGACGTAGCGAAGCATTTTGTGGCCGTTTCCACAAACATTGAGAGAGTGACTGCATTCGGGATTGCTGAAAGCAACATATTCCCGATGTGGGATTGGGTTGGTGGAAGATTTTCTTTATGGAGTGCTGTCGGTTTGTCAATAAGCTTAGCGGTTGGTTTTGAAAATTTCGACAAATTACTTGGTGGCGCTCGTGCAATGGATCAGCACTTCCAAAAATCGGAATTTAAGGATAACATCCCGGTTGTTTTGGCACTGATCAGCATTTGGTATAACAATTTTTTTGGCGCCGAAAGTGAGGCAATCATACCGTACACGCAGTATCTTGAAAAAATCGCATCTTATCTTCAGCAAGGTATCATGGAAAGCAACGGCAAGAGTGTTGGACGTGACGGAAATCCAGTAAACTACCAAACGGGTACAATCATCTGGGGCGAGCCCGGGACGAATTCACAACATGCATTTTTCCAGTTGATGCATCAGGGAACAAAGTTGATTCCGACTGACTTCATCGGTTTTGTAAATTCTCTGCACGGTAATAAAGATCATCATGATAAACTGATGTCAAACTTTTTTGCTCAAACCGAAGCTCTCCTCAACGGTAAAACCGAAGATGAGGTGAGCGCCGAATTTAAAACGCAGCAAGTATCAAATGACAAAGCTACATTCTTAAGGCCGTTCAAAGTTTTTACGGGTAATAAACCTACAAATACAATTCTTATTAAAACACTTACGCCTGAGTCTTTAGGTTCATTAATCGCGATGTATGAGCATAAAATCTTTGTTCAGGGAGTAATTTGGAATATATTCAGTTACGATCAATGGGGCGTGGAACTTGGGAAGCAACTAGCGACTAAAATCCTTGGTGAAATCAATACTGGCGTCATTTCGCAACATGACGGGTCGACCGCAAATTTGCTGCAGCATTATCTAAAGAATGGTCATTCTTAGGCCATTACGTGCACTTTTCTCAAATTAAGCTTGGCTTTTTACATAATTTTGCTTAAGTTTGTTCTTCTAGCATGGGAATTATGTACAGTAGCATTCTTACAATTCATTCAATTTGGGCAGTCGTTGCACTACTTTTAGTAGTGGCGGCGATCATATTTTCGATTGTAGGGTGGTCATCAAACAGCGAATTTTCTGCTGGCAATAAAAAGTTAGCCTTGTTTGCGCTTACAGCTGCACATATCCAATTTTTAATCGGATTACTACTTTACTTCACATCGCCGAACGGCTTTGATAAAATTCAAATGATAGGCATGAAGGGAATGAGTGCGTACGATAGATTACTGGCGCTTGAGCATCCATTGATCAATCTTATTGCTGTTACTTTAATTACAATTGGATATTCAAAACACAAGAAGGCTATAGGAGTCTCAAAACATAAAAACATAGCAATATTTTACGGTATTGCTGCACTGCTACTACTAAGCAGAATTCCGTGGGAGAACTGGCTTAACTAACCTCCGCCAGTTATTTATTAACTTAAAAAGACATTATGCAGTATACGAAGACAATTATTATTACAGGCCTTGCCGCTATATTTCTAAGCGGTTTTTCACTAAGATCAGAAATGAACGGAAATTACATTACTGATGCAATAGTTATAAATGATACCATAAAAGCAGCTCCGGCTGCTATTGATTCACTAACAGTTGAAGTGGAACCTGTAGTAAAATTTCTTCCTTTTAAAAAGAATGCGCATGCTTCTTTCTACGCTGATAAATTTAACGGAAGGCGCACCGCCAGCGGAAAACGCTTTAGCAATAACAAATTGACCGCTGCCCACAAAAAGCTTCCTTTTGGCACTCTGCTTCGCTTGACTAATGAAGATACCGGCAAAACGGTAATTGTCGAAGTAACTGACAGAGGTCCATTTTCAACCTCACGAGAAATTGATATTTCAAAGAAAGCATTTAACGAATTAGGCAGCAAAGGCCACGGTAGCGTTAACGTTACCATTGAAATTGTGAGTGGTAATTTATAATTACATTTTGTGAAACTTGTGAGCCGGACTTTTAGCCCGGCTTTTTCATTTAAGTAAATTCCCTACCAGGTCGTGAATGGGGATTGACTAAGATGCGAGTTGTAGTAACGCACGTCACCTGTAACTTCCACGCCAATCCATTCTGGAATTTCAATGATCTCGTTTTCATCTGCAAGCTCCACTTCTGCGATAATAAGACCTGAGTTTTCTCCTAAAAACTCGTCAACTTCAAAGAGATGCTTACCAACTATAACTTCCCACCGTATTTTTTCAATTCTGCCTCCCTCGCATAGATCTAGTAAAGGCTTGGCTTCAGAAAGAGGAAGTTCGGTTTCCCATTCGTACCTTGTTGTTCCCTTCTCGTTGCTTTTTCCTTTGATAGTTAAATATCCGCTTTCACCCTTGATCCTGACGCGGACTGTACGTTCAGGATGTGAAGAAATGTAACCTTGCGCAATGTGTTTCTTATTTGCCGCTACAGTTTTAAAAGAGTCAGCTATCACGAGGAATTTACGCTCAATTTCCAGCATTTTTATGCGCTTTATTTATGCGCAAGTTAACGATTTTCTATGCCTCAATTTGTATTTTTACTATGTACGCTGTTAAAAAGCAACAGAGATGTTTAAATCAAGGAAGCGCCCGAAGCAAAATGTAATTGAATACATCTCACTATTCTGCAAAGAGGAACTTTTGCAATACAAGCAGGACGATGATCTTGAAGTTCTTGTTGATATTGTGCGTTTAATTAGACCTTCAGATCCAAAACTGGTGCATGAGGTTGATTTGAGCATTTTGATTGACTTTCTAAATGCAAATCCAGATTGCACTTCAGGATTGATCTCATATCTTAAGCGAATTTTGTCCGGCAAAAAGTTCAACAAGTTTTTAGCGGACGCCGCGATTTTGCAGGATGTCGATTTCATATTTGAAATCAGAAAGCGTCTTTTTGCCAAAATGCTTCCAAACCAGCCTGAAAAGGATCGGCTTGAATATGTTTTAAACCAAGTGTTTTATCGCGCCACCGACACCATCTGGATTAAACGAATCCCATATCGGCAACTTGAGGCGCTATATGATGTCCTTCAGTTTAATTCAATTTATGCTACTGTAGACCACAAATCTCCTTTGTCGGAGCTTTTAATTGCAATGCAATTGCTCACCCAGCGAATGAGCGGACGAGCGATGGAAACCGATGTGGTAAAAATGGTTCCGGAATTTGATGATCTTGAAAGCCCGTTTGCAGCTTTTGAAAAGGAGTTGCTACAAATAGAGGATAAGATCAGATCAGATGAACCACATTTTATTTCTGCTATTGATTTGTCATACAGACAGCTTAAGGTACTTCATAAACAATGCGAGGATTTTGTCGATAAAGCTTTTAGCAACAGCGCAAAGTACGGAATCTCGCTTCGTGTCAACCAAAGTTTATTGAAGATACGGCAACAATTGGAACGACTCAAAGGGCTTGTTCCGCTATTGGTAATTGAGAATCCAGCCGACGAAAAGAACAACAGCATTAGACTTGCCCTTAAGCTGATAAAGTACAACTGCTACAAAAACAATGTAAGAAAGTTTATTGGTCAAAGCACGCAACTGATTTCTTATGAGATTACTCAACATACAGCGAAGACAGGGGAAACTTATATTACTGAAGGACGGAGAGAATATCTGGCGATGTTTAAGGCTGCCTTAGGCGGCGGCTTTATTGTAGGAATACTATGCCTGATAAAATTATTGCTCGGCAAGGTAGAAGCAAGTCCGTTTGGACACGCATTCCTATATAGCATGAATTACGCAATGGGCTTTATTGCGATTTATTTGCTTGGATTTACTCTTGCGACCAAGCAACCTGCAATGACTGCATCGGCACTGGCAAAGTCACTTGATGAAGGATTGCGAAATTCGAGCAGGAATTCAGCTAAGTACAAAGACTTTGCAGAACTTTTCGCTAGGGTTTTCAGATCACAGTTCATTTCCTTTGTTGGCAACGTAGTAATGGCTTTTCCTGTAGCTTTAGCGGGCGTTTTTTTAATAGATTTTTTCACTGGGCACAATATTGCCAAGGCCAAAAGCATAATCCTATTAACAGATATTAGCCCTTTGCATTCATCGGCAATCTTTCATGCAGCAATTGCGGGTATTTTTCTGTTCCTTTCGGGAATTATTTCTGGAAGCGTCGCCAATAGAGACAGGCACGGCAATATATATTATCGCATAGAAGAGCATCCTGTGCTTAAGAAAAGTTTTGGGAAACGGCGTACCACTCAGCTTGCACGGCTTTATGAACGGAAATGGGCCGGAATAGTTTCTAATTTTTGGTTCGGCGTATTTATGGGCAGTACTGCATCAATTGGTTACTTTCTTGGACTTGATCTGGATGTGCGACACATCACATTCGTAAGTGGAAACCTGGCGTTAGGACTATTTGGTTCCGATTGGATCATCAACTCCTGGATGCTGGTACTTTGTATTTTAGGAATTGGTATAGTCGGCCTTGTCAACTTTAGCGTTAGTTTCAGCTTGTCGCTCGGATTAGCTTTTAGATCCCGAAATATTTCATGGCTGGAGTTTCGGTACGTAGCTTTATCGATATGGAAACTTTTCAAAAAGCGGCCCTTCTTATTTTTCTTTCCAACATCAAAAAAAGAGAATTCTGTGGTTGCAGCCGGCTATCTCAAAGCAGATACAAAGTAGCCTATGGAACCATTGCCCAAACTTCGGAAAATTATACATGTCGATATGGACGCGTTCTACGCTTCAGTCGAGCAAATGGATAATCCTCAATTAAAAGGCAAACCCCTTGCAGTTGGTGGTTCCGAAAATCGAGGCGTTGTTGCAGCTGCTAGTTATGAAGCCAGGAAGTTCGGCGTCAGAAGTGCTTTAAGTGGAGCATTGGCAAAGAAATATTGTCCCGACCTGATTTTCGTTCGGCCACGCTTCGACAGATATAAGGAGATCTCAGATATGATTCGAAAAATCTTTCATGATTATACTGATCTTGTTGAACCGCTCTCACTTGATGAAGCCTATCTTGACGTTACGCTGAATAAAAAAGGCATTCCGAGCGCTTCATTGATTGCAATGGAAATTCGTAAGCGCATATTTGAGGAAGTCGGACTTACAGCATCTGCGGGAATATCCGTTAACAAATTTGTGGCAAAAATTGCATCGGATTTCAACAAACCAAACGGTCAGACAACTGTCGCTCCTGATGAAGTTGAAGCCTTTCTCGAAGCGCTTCCAATACGCAAGTTCTACGGTGTTGGCAAAGTGACGACTGAAAAAATGTATCAGCTTGGAATATTTACCGGTTCTGATCTAAAAGCCAGGTCGCTAGATTTTCTTGAAAAGCATTTTGGTAAGTCTGGCGCCTTTTATTATAATGTTGTGCGCGGAATCCACGAAAGTGAAGTTAAATCTTCGCGTACAGCCAAATCTGTCGCAGCAGAACATACGTTCGATGAAAACCTTTCGTCAGAGATCTTTATGCAGGAACGTCTGCAGCAGATTGCAGATCAGCTTGTGAAGAGAATCAAGAAGCACGACGTGGCAGCGAAAACTGTAACGTTAAAGATCAAATACAGCGATTTTACGCTGCAGACACGGAGCAAGACATTGCCATATTATATTTCCGATAAAGGATTGATACTTGAGACTGCAATCGAACTTCTTTACCAGGAAAAAATGAAGGATTCTGTCAGGTTGCTTGGGATCTCACTGAGCAACCTAAACAATGAGATCAAACGTGCAGTTGCTGTTCAGCTAAAATTCGACTTCTAAAAAAAAAAGGCCGCCCGAAAGAGCAGCCTTGTATATTTAGTCCCTGCTGGACAACTTAGAAAGTAGCCGTAAAAACTCGATGTATAGCCACACAAGTGTTACAATTAACCCAATGGCGCCAAACCATTCCATAAATTTCGGTTGTTGCTGTGCAGCACCTTTCTCGATCATGTCGAAATCCAGGAACAGATTCAATGCAGCAATGATGATAACAAACACGCTGATTCCGATGCTCATCATTGAGTTCCCATGGTGAACAGGAACAAAACTCGTAAATAATGAGAATAACATGCTTACGATATAGTACGTCGCGATTGCAAGTGTGGCTGCAATTACAACAGATTTAAACTGTTCCGTAACTTTGACTATTTTAAACTTGTAAAGGCCCAGACATACTAAAAAAGTGACGAATGTTGCACCAACAGCCTGTATAACAATGCCTGGATACCACGTTTCGAAAAAAGTCGAGACGCCACCAATAAATAATCCTTCAAAAATCGCATAACCTGGAGCTATGTAGGCCGACATTTGTGGACGGAACGCAGCAACAATTACTAATATCAATCCAACAATTGCACCGCCAATAGTCAACGGCATGATGTTATAGCCCATATATGACAGATACCATGTTCCGAATGCGGAGGCAACCAACAGCAACAGCATTATAAATGTTTTATTGATTGTTCCCGAAACAGTCATTGTTTCATTATAGTCAATCAATACAGCATCATGTACTTTATCATCCTGAAGACGCGACGTATTGCTGAACGACTTGTTCTTCAAAAAGGGATTCTGTGATTCGAATTTCATAGTTTAATTTGTTAGGTACCAAATATAATAAAAACAATTTATGGTGTTAATTATTATGTCGGCTATTCGATTTCGGAAACACGAAGTGTGTTTACCATTCCTTTGTCGGTTACCGGCATGGCTGCAAGGTTGATCAGCATGTCGCCTTTTTGAACAAACCCTCTCTTTTTTGCTATTTGGTTAATATGTAAGACGGTATCATCGGTGCTAACAAATTCGTCGTAATAAAAGGATTTAACGCCCCACAAAAGGTTAAGCTGGGTCATTATCCTTTTATTGGATGTATAGACCAAAATGTGAGCATTAGGGCGCCAGGCAGAAATCTGAAATGCTGTATAACCGCTGTTTGTAAGTGTACAAATAGCTTTTGCCTTAATTATGTTGGCCATCATCGCAGCATGATGACAGATAGATTTTGTGATAAAACGTTTTGTACGAACCTGCGGTGTATTTTGCGGAACCTGGATTAACGGTGAATCTTCCACAGCTTCAATAATTTGCGTCATTTTTTGAATTACCTGAACAGGATAATTACCTACCGATGTTTCACCTGATAGCATTACCGCATCAGCACCATCCATAACCGAATTAGCAACATCATTAACTTCAGCGCGTGTAGGAGTAAGGCTGGTGATCATCGTTTCCATCATTTGTGTAGCAATGATTACCGGTATTCTCGCAGTTTTCGCACGGTTTACCAGTTTCTTTTGAATCAATGGAACTTCGTGAGCAGGAACTTCAACTCCAAGATCTCCACGAGCAACCATGAGTCCATCGCAGAAAGCAACAATTTTATCAATATTTTCTACCGCTTCAGGTTTTTCGATTTTGGCAATAATAGGAATCTTATGATCTGAATGTTCAGCAATAAGTTCCTGAAGCTCTTGTAAATCGCGAGGCGTTCTAACAAACGATAAGGCGATCCAGTCAGCGTTCATTTCAATAGCAAATATGGCGTCCTTAATGTCTTTTTCCGTAAGAGCTGGCAGTGATACTTTGGTGTTCGGTAAATTAACCCCTTTTTTGGATTTTAAAGGTCCACCTTGAATGACACGGGCAACAACTTCGGTAGTGCGGTTGGTTTCAACAACTTCGAATATCAGTTTACCGTCATCTAAAAGAATTCGTTCACCCGGATTAACATCATTCGGAAATTCCTTGTAGTTCATATAAACTTTTTGTGCTGTCCCGGGAATATCTTCAGCTGTGGTAAAAGTTATGAGATCGCCATCACGAACAACAATATCTTCTTTCATCACACCAACGCGAAGTTTTGGCCCTTGCAAATCAGCAAGTATAGATGTGTTATAGCCAAATTCTTCATTGATCGATCTGATAAGTTCAATTTTTGACCTCACATCCTCATAGTCAGCGTGGGAAAAATTAACCCGGAATACGTTTACACCTGCGTCCATCATTTCTTTCAATACTTCTCGTGTACTGCACGCAGGTCCCAGAGTTGCTACTATTTTGGTCTTTTTATTAGTCATTCTTGATATTTTTAAAATATTAAATTGTTTTTTGACTTGATCAGGCTCGTGTTTACCTCGTATAGCGTGGCAATTTGATCTATTTGCTGAAGTTGTATAGTAAGCTTATCAATTGCATCATCTCCGTTCTCAATTTTGAGGAAATAATCAACCATCTTGAATTCCGGCAGCAAATAAGCTGTAGTTGTCATCGATTGTTTGCCACTTTGGAATAAATCCGGGGACTTTTGCTTTGAAGTAACCTCGACAAGCGTTTTGTTTTGGATCAAGTGATATGTAGTTTCATTAGCTACATGTTGGTATGTAAACCTGGTATACCAAGCATCGGCTGAACTTTTAGAAGGGTTGGAAATGTTTTCCTTCGTTTTTGATAATAGAAGCGGTGTGTTCTTGTTGATGAGAAAAGCAAGGTAGTAGTCCTCTAAAGCTGTGTGGATAGCAATTAGCTTATAATCTATTTCGTCGAACGTTCCTATGCTAAGTCTGTGGACTGCCATGTACAACAAATAAGATGTAAATATAAGGTTTATCGATGACTATGGTTTTGTCAAAAATGAAGTTAACCTTTTTTTGTTAACGAAAACGTTGTAGTTTTTACGGCTACCTCTGTTTATTTGTTAATTTTTTCCTGAAAAGCGAAATATGCTCTTTGAGATGCTTTTTCTTCCGCTTTCTTTTTTGACGTTGCCCTGGCCTTGGCGATCACTTTATTATCGATGCTGAGCCTAACGCCGTAGAAGCGTTGTCCGTCGATACCGTTATCTTCAAAAACATCATAATGGAAGCTTTTTTTATGTTTCTGACACCATTCAATCAGAAGGCTTTTGTAGCTGGTTATTTTACCTTCGAGTCTGGCAATATCTACATACGGAATTATAACTCTCTTCTGAATAAAACTTTCGCAGTAAGGATAGCCGCGATCGAGATAGATTGCGCCGACAAGCGCTTCAAAGATATTTCCATGAATGTTGTCGCCGAAATTGCTTAAAGGAATTTTACTTTCCATAAAACGCACAAGATTCAGGTCGCGGCCAAGTTCGTTCAGGTGTTCGCGACTGACTATTTTAGACCGCATTTTGGTCAGGTATCCTTCATCACCCGCAGGAACTTTGCCAAAAAGATGCGCCGCAATTACCGCACTTAGCATAGCATCGCCAAGAAATTCAAGTCGTTCGTAATTTATGGGAATACCGCTGGCATCAGATTTATTTGATGAGCGATGAGTGAAAGCCTTAATATAACAATTGATGTCTTTAGGTTCAAAACCTAAGATCTCAGTAATTTCGGCAAAAAAAGTCCCGACTTCTGGAGTACGGGACTTCTTAAATATTCTTGCAATGATATTCATAAAGCTTACAACTCAAGCTTTTTCACTAGTACGCATGCATTGTGACCTCCAAACCCAAAAGTATTGCTCATTACAACTTTCATATCGCGTTTCTGCGCTTTGTTGAAAGTGAAATTAAGATTTGGATCTATGTTTTCATCAAAAGTAAAATGATTGATAGTAGGCGGTACAATGCCATCTCTTATTGACAAAATTGAAGCAATCGCCTCAATTGCACCCGCTGCACCAAGCAGGTGTCCTGTCATTGACTTTGTTGAATTCAGGTTCAGGTTATACGCGTGTTCGCCAAAAACATGTTGAATAGCTTTTGATTCAGCAATGTCGCCAAGCGGCGTAGATGTGCCATGCATGTTCACACCATCAACGTCTTCAGGCTTTAAACCTGCGTCGCGAAGGCAGTTCAGCATTACAAACTTTGCTCCCAGTCCTTCCGGATGAGGTGCGGTGATATGATGGGCATCCGCCGACATTCCGCCGCCGCCAATTTCACAGTAGATTTTTGCGCCTCTTGCTTTTGCGTGTTCAAGTTCCTCCAGAATTAAAGCGCCGGCACCTTCACCAAGCACAAAACCTTCGCGATCTTTATCCATTGGTCGTGAAGCTGTGGTTGGGTCGTCATTTCTTGTAGAAAGGGCATGCATCGCATTAAATCCTCCCATTCCTGCAATCGTAACTGCTGCTTCCGAACCTCCTGTAACCATTGCGTCTGCATGGCCAAGTCGTATGTAATTAAAAGCATCGATCAAAGCATTTGTCGAAGAAGCACAAGCAGAAACCGTTGTGAAGTTCGGGCCTCTAAAGCCATATCGGATTGAAATATGACCACCGGCAATATCAGCGATCATTTTAGGAATAAAGAATGGATTAAACTTCGGCATACCATTTCCGGCAGCAAAATTCATTACTTCCTGTTGAAATGTTTCAAGTCCACCAATTCCCGATCCCCAAATTACTCCAACACGATCTTTATCGATTGTATCGTGACTAAGGCCTGCATCCTTTACGGCTTCATCCGCTGAAACGATCGCGTACTGAGCATAGCGGTCCATTTTGCGCGCCTCTTTGCGGTCAATGAAATCTTCGACATTAAAATTCTTAAGCTCACAGGCGAACTTGGTTTTGAAATGCGTTGTGTCAAAATAGGTTATTGGAGCTGCGCCGCTAACACCATTGATAAGGCTTTGCCAATATTCATTAACAGTATTTCCGATGGGTGTCAATGCTCCCATACCTGTTACTACGACGCGCCTTAATTCCATATGTGAATGATTAGTCTTTTAAAGTAATAACACCCATGCCGTCTTATGTCTATCACAAAGAGAACATGGGTATTACATATTTATAGTTGATTAACAACCGTATTTTAAACAATAACACCCATGAGATCAGACATGGGTGCAAAAATATTATTTTTTAGCTTCTTCTATGTAAGAAATCGCTTGACCTACAGTAGCGATGTTTTCAGCTTGATCGTCCGGAATTTGTATGTCGAATTCTTTTTCGAATTCCATAATAAGTTCAACAGTGTCTAGTGAATCAGCCCCTAAATCATTTGTGAAGCTAGCTTCTGTTACAACTTCGTTCTCATCAACGCCTAATTTGTCTACAATAATCGCTTTTACTCTTGATGCAATGTCTGACATAATCTATGTTTTTAGTATTTAATTTGTTGGCAAAAATAAAAAACTTTATTTTAAAACAACGGTTTAGTGAATAAATGTGCCTACTAAATTACAAAAATTATTTGCAGCAAGTCTTCAGGATTTTTTATTTATTACCGTATATATTGCTTTTTTTTGCAGCTTCAACTTTACTACATGAAACGCATTGTTATATTCGCGTCGGGTTCAGGTTCAAATGCCGAGAATATCATCAGGCACTTCCTGACGGCTGATAAAGTTAAAGTCGAAGCAGTATTTTGCAATCGACCCAATGCAGGAGTAATACAGAAGGCTAAAAATCTCGATATTACGGTTCACATCTTTAATAAGCAGCAATTAAGCAATGGCGAAGTGTTACGGCAAGTTGAGGCATATTCCCCGGACCTGGTAGTTCTTGCCGGATTTTTATTAATGGTTCCGAAACATTTTATAGAACGATTTCCCCGTCAGATCATCAACATTCATCCTGCTTTACTTCCTAAATTTGGAGGCGTTGGCATGTATGGAATAAATGTTCATAATGCAGTCATTGCGGCCAAAGAGCAAGAAACGGGAATTACCATTCATTTTGTTGATGAGCACTACGACAATGGAGATATTATTTCACAGCACAAAGTTGCCTTAAACGGAAGTGAAACATGTGAAGAAGTGATGGCCAAAGTTCATGCACTTGAGCATCACCACTTTCCGATTGCGATCGAACAGCTGCTAACTTCAAAACCGGCAAGTGAATAAATACGATGTCTACATATACACTGATGGCGCTGCCAAAGGCAACCCTGGCCCTGGCGGTTACGGCGTCGTAATGGAGATGCCCGCCAAAAACTACCGAAAAGAGTTTTATGAAGGCTTTCGCCTGACCACAAACAACAGAATGGAACTTCTTGCAGTTATTGTCGGACTCGAAAAGCTGCGTATTTCACCAACCAACGTACTGGTTGTCTCTGATTCAAAGTATGTTGTTGATTCCGCCGTTAAAGGCTGGGTGTTCGGATGGGAAAAAAAGGGCTTTATTAACCGCAAAAATTCTGACTTATGGAAGCGGTTCCTAAAAGTGTACCGCCAGCACAAAGTGGATTTTCAGTGGATAAAAGGACATAATAGCCATCCGCAAAATGAAAGGTGTGACGAGCTTGCGGTTATGGCTGCTTCAGGCACTAATCTCAATATCGACGCTTACTATGAAAGTGTTGACTCCAAACTTTTGTGAAAACTTTGCAAACACTCAATTTTGCGGCTTTCAAAGTATTAGGTATCTTTGCCGCTTACTTTAAACCAAAAGATGAATAAGCTGCTAATTGTCGGAACCGTTGCTTTTGACGCTATTGAAACTCCATTCGGGAAAACTGATAAAATACTAGGTGGCGCTGCTACTTATATAGGTCTCTCAGCATCAAATTTTAACATCGATTCGGCAATAGTTTCTGTTGTTGGAGACGATTTTCCTCAGGAATATCTCGATCTACTCTCCCAAAAAAGGATTGATGTCAGTGCAATTGAAGTTGTAGAAGGCGGTAAAACTTTCTTTTGGAGCGGCAGATATCACAACGACCTAAATTCGCGCGATACATTAGATACGCAGCTTAATGTACTTGCTGATTTTCAGCCTAAAGTGCCAATTGCATACAACTGTGCAGACATTGTAATGCTTGGCAACCTGCATCCACTCGTGCAGAGCAGTGTACTTGACCAGATGAAAGAGCGTCCTAAACTTGTCATTCTTGACACTATGAATTTCTGGATGGATTGTGCATTGACAGAACTTCTTGAAGTGATTGCGAGGGTTGATGTTATTACAATAAACGACGAGGAAGCAAGACAGTTGTCGGGTGAATATTCGCTTTTACGTGCGGCGATAAAGATTCAGACAATGGGTCCAAAGTTCGTCGTGATCAAAAAGGGAGAACACGGTGCACTAATATTTCATGAAAAGGATATATTCTTTGCCCCGGCGCTTCCATTAGAAGAAGTCTTCGACCCAACCGGCGCCGGTGATACATTTGCCGGAGGTTTTGCCGGCTATCTTGCCCAAAGCGGAGATGTCTCTTTCGAAAGTATGAAAAATGCAATTGTCTACGGATCCAATCTCGCATCGTTCTGCGTCGAAAAGTTCGGCACCGAAAGAATGCAGGACCTCAAAAAAGAAGAGGTTGTGACAAGGCTTCGAAAATTCAAGTCGTTGACCCAATTCAATCTTGACTTACAACCATAAAATAAGTGTGCCCCAAATTCAGGGGCATTTTTAATTATATGCACCGGTGAGGCAAATATCACCAACCTACTATGAGCGATAAATTGAATCACGAATGCGGAATTGCTTTCTTACGATTGCTAAAACCGCTCGAGTATTACAAGGAGAAATACGGGACATCTTTCTACGGAATCCAGAAGATGTACCTTTTAATGGAGAAACAGCACAACCGTGGCCAGGACGGAGCCGGTTTCGCCAGCATCAAAATGGACGTGGCTCCAGGCGAACGATATATCAGCCGCGTGAGAAGTAACAATCCACAGGCAATTCAGGACGTTTTTGCACAGATCAACGAACGCATTAACGAAGAAATGACGGCTCACCCTGAATATGCAGATGATGTTGCTGCACAGAAGAAAAACTTACCATACATCGGCGAATTATATCTCGGGCATGTCCGTTATGGAACTTTTGGAAAGAATAGCATCGAAAGCGTGCACCCGTTCCTTCGACAGAATAACTGGATGCACCGAAACCTGATAGTTGCGGGAAATTTCAATATGACCAATGTTGCTGAACTTTTCCAAAGTCTTGTTGAACTTGGACAGCATCCAAAAGAAATGGCAGATACCGTTACTGTAATGGAAAAAATCGGACACTTTCTTGATGATGAAGTAACCGATTTATATCAAGAATGTAAAGTCAACGGTTTATCAAAACGCGAAGCTTCGCCCGTCATCGCAGAAAAACTTGATGTTGCAAAAATTCTGCGCCGTGCTTCAAAAGGATGGGATGGCGGTTATGCAATGGCGGGCTTATTCGGACATGGCGACGGATTCGTTTTTCGCGATCCGGCGGGAATTCGACCTGCGTATTACTATCAGGATGATGAGATCGTTGTGGTCGCTTCTGAACGTCCGGTCATTCAAACAGTATTCAATTTAGATTTTGAAAAAATACGTGAACTAAAACCTGGTCACGCTCTTATCGTGAAGAAAGCGGGCGGTGTCACTGAACAGGAGATTATTCCGCCGGTCGTAAAAAAATCATGTTCATTCGAACGGATTTATTTTTCACGTGGCAGCGATGCTGAAATCTATCAGGAGCGAAAAGAACTGGGCCGGCTTATTCTTCCAGCGGTGCTTGATGCTATTGATAACGATACAGACAACACTGTCTTTTCATATATTCCAAACACAGCCGAAACATCATTCTTTGGTATTGTTGAAGCAGCCCAGGACTTCTTAAATCAGCGCAAGAACAATTTTATACTTGAAAATAAGGATACGCTGACAAAAGATACGCTTCAGGAACTGCTATCAGTTAAAATCAGAACCGAAAAAGTGGCGATCAAGGACGCAAAGCTCCGCACGTTCATCACCGAAGACAGCAGCCGCGATGATCTTGTAGCTCACGTTTATGATGTGACTTATGGAGTCATCAAACCAACCGACAATTTGGTGATCATAGACGACAGCATCGTAAGGGGAACTACCTTAAAAATGAGTATCATCAAGATGATGGACAGGCTGAAGCCAAAACGCATTGTCATAGTATCGTCGGCTCCGCAAATCCGTTATCCTGATTGCTACGGAATCGATATGGCGAAGCTCGAAGGGCTTGTTGCTTTTCGTGCCGCATTGGCGCTGCTCAAAGAACGAAATATGTATCACATCGTAGATGAAGTATACATGAAATGTAAGCAACAGGAAGACTATAAAGATGTCGAAGTAGTAAACTACGTTACGGAGATCTATGCGCCGTTTCAGCCACAGGAGATTTCAGATAAGATCGCTGAAATGCTGAGCTCACCTGAAATCAACGCTGAAGTCAAAATTATTTTCCAAACAGTCGAAAATCTTCACATCGCATGCCCTAAAAACCTGGGCGATTGGTACTTCACAGGCGACTATCCAACGCCCGGCGGAAACCGTGTTGTTAACCGCGCATTCATGAATTTCTATGAGGGTAAAGATGCCAGAGCGTATTAAAACAACTCGGAATGAGTATTTTATCGACTTTAAACGCCGTTCATCTAAAATATTTGTGACACCTAAACAACTACTATACATTTGGAGGACCATAGCATTAGTAGGTTAAGTTTATGGTAGATTTGGGGCAAAAAGGGTGTAAGCAATTACACCTTTTTTATTTGGGATAAGTCTCAGTTTTAGCCACAGATGCACAGATTTTGCCACGAATACACGAATTTATGTGGCATAAACTACCAGATTCTTCTTCAGTATTTCACTGTAATTTTATTTAAAACATTTACATAAACATCGCTCAGGATTGTGGTCCTCTGTGAACCGAGCGAAGTGTACAGTCAAGTAATCAGCAGCAAAATCCTATTCGTGTTTCCGTGACAAATCTGTGACCCGAGCGAAGCGAACAGACAAAGTAATTAGTGGCTAAAAATATTCGTGCATTCGTGGCAAAAAATCTGCAATCCAAGCGAAGCGAACAGTCAAGTAATCAGCAGCAAAATCCTCTTCGTGCATTCGTGGCAAATCTGTGACCCGAGCGAAGCGAACAGACAAAGTAATCTGTGGCTAAAAAATTCGTGCATTTGTGGCTAAAAAATCTGTGCATCAGTGGCTAAAAATTCAACCAAAAAAAAGTGCCACATCTCTGCAGCACTCTTCAAACAGGAACTTTCCCGACTATTTTTCCAAAGCATATCTTCTCGAAACTTCTTCCCAATTGATCACACTGAAAAAAGCCTCAATATAATCCGGGCGTCTGTTCTGATAATTCAAATAATAAGCGTGCTCCCAAACATCCATTCCTAAAATCGGCGTTGCACCGCAGCCTGTATCAGGCATTAACGGATTATCCTGATTGGCAGTTGAACAAACTTCCAGTTTTCCGCCTTCATGAACGCATAACCACGCCCAGCCTGAACCGAATTGAGTCGCTCCAGCCTTCGCGAATTTTGCCTTAAACTCTGCAAAACTCACAAAATGTTTTTCAATAGCATCTGCCAATTCACCTTTTGGTTCACCGCCACCATTCGGAGTCATTACTCTCCAAAATAAATTGTGATTATAGTAGCCGCCGCCATTGTTGCGAACTGCCGCATTACTTTTATCTAAATTGATCAGGATATTTTCTATCGTCTTGCCCTCAAGATCAGTTCCGGCAATCGCTGCGTTTAAATTAGTGGTATATGCGTTATGATGTTTTGTATGGTGAATTTCCATCGTACGCGCATCAATATAAGGTTCCAATGCATCATATGCATACGGTAATTTTGGTAGTTCAAATGCCATAATTGTTTGTTTAATTGGTTTATAAAAAATTTATTCAAATTTAATCAATTAACTTTGGATTGATTTCACCGTCATAATTTTTTTTGAAGCTTATCCTGCTTTTCGCTGCAATCTTTTTACGGATTGACTGGAAGGCAAATCCGTAAAAAGGATTTTCACTGCAATCAGGGCTAGGGTTTTATAGAAAATAATCATATAAGTTAATGATCCAAAGACCTTCGTTTTCACTGTACAACGCCTCCGCCGGTTCCGGAAAAACATACACGCTTGTTAAAGAATATCTCAAGATCATACTGACAGCAAAAAGGCAGGATGCTTACAGGAATATCCTTGCAATTACCTTCACCAATAAAGCGGTGCACGAAATGAAGTCGCGCATCGTGAACAGCCTCTCCGAATTCACGAAAGACGCACCCGGCGCAAAAACGCTGGATTTCATGAACCACATTTCGGCTGAAACAGGAATGTCAATTGCCGCGATCAGGCAAAAATCAAGGGAGATCATCAAGCACCTTATCCACAACTACGCTGCCTTTGATATTTCCACAATAGATAAATTCACCCATAAAGTCATCCGTGCATTTGCCCATGACCTGAAACTTTCACTCAATTTTGAAGTTTCGCTTGACACCGAAAATCTATTAGCCGAAGCTGTCGACGCACTTATTGCACAAGCCGGCGATGATGAAGTCCTCACAAAGCTGCTCATTGATTTCACAATGGAAAAAACCGACGACGACAAAAGTTGGGATGTGACACGCGAAATTCTCGACGCCGGCAGATTGCTGCTCAACGAAAACAACCGCCAGGAAGTAAGCCATATTCAAAAGACACTCCTATCGGAATTCGGCCCAATAAAAGAGAGGCTTCTGGAGAAAGTCAAATGTTTTGAAGACGATTGTGTGGAATGTGTTGAACAGGCATTTGCGCTACTTGACAAAAATGCAATAGATCATAGCTCTTTTTCAGGTAAATATTTTCCGAACCACCTTCAAAGCATCCGCGACCGAAAATACAACCCGGCTAATAAAAGATATTATTCTTCCGAAGATATAAAAATTAACAAGGGAGCTGCAGACCGCGCTGTTATCGAAGCAATCGTTCCGGAACTTCTTGAAATTCTCGAAAAAGTCTACAGCACACATTCGCAACGCGATTTTTGCAGCGCTTTTTTAAAGAACATCACGCCACTGTCGTTGCTTGGAACTGTAAACAACGAACTTACAAAAATTCAGGAAGAACAAAATGTGCTGTCGATTGCAGAGTTCAACAAGCTGATCAACGACGAAATCCAGAATCAGCCCGCGCCATTTATCTACGAACGGATTGGTGAACGATACAAGCATTTTTTTATCGATGAATTTCAGGATACATCAGAAATGCAATGGCAGAATTTGATTCCGCTTATCAACAACGCAACATCCTCCGAAGATCCTGAATTAGGAAAAGGCACATTAATGATCGTTGGAGATCCAAAACAATCCATTTACCGGTGGCGTGGTGGAAAAGCTGAACAATTTATTGCTCTCAGCAACTGCGAGAATCCTTTCAACAATCCTGATAAGGAAGTATTTACCCTCGGAACGAACTTCCGGAGCTATTCGCAGATCATATCGTTCAACAACGACTTCTTTAAGTTGTTATCTAATGAATTTACACATCCGGATTATAAAGAATTATACGAAAATCACAGTCATCAGGAGCAAACCGGTAAAACCGGAGGATACGTAAACATATCTTTTATAGACGAAAACGGACTTGCTAACGGCGCAGAAAAAGTCCAGGCATTCGCAGAGGCAACTGCGGAAACAGTTCGTGAGGCGCTTGCAAAAGGATTCAGTTATCGCGACATCGCCGTCTTAACCAGAAAAAGGCATCATGGCGTAGCAGTTGCACAACAACTTACAGCTGAAGGAATTCCGATTATATCATCCGAAACGCTCCTGCTGGATAATTCGGCAGAAGTAAGATTCCTGCTCAATTTCCTGCGTTATCTTAAGAATAACGCCGATGTTGAATCGAAGGCAAATATGCTGATCTATCTGGCTCCGGTCGTTGCTCCACAATTGCCATTGCATGACTTTGTAGAACAAGGGCATTTAAAATTTATCGAATCTGATTTCGAAGCCTGGCTAAGATTGATGGATATTCAGATTTCGTTCGCTGATCTCCGTAAAAAATCACTTTATGAAACCATAGAGTCAATATTGCGGATGTTTATCCACGAAGACAGAAGCAACGCATACATACAGCATTTCTTAGACATCATCTTAGAGCGTGATATAAAAAACATGTCCGGCATCTCTGATTTTCTAGAATTTTGGGACAAGAACGCGGCAAAAATAAGTATCCCATCACCCGAAGACTCAGATGCCGTTCGAATACTTACCATTCATAAATCAAAGGGTCTCGAGTTTCCGGTAGTCATATTCCCGTTTGCCGAAGAAGATTATGCTAAGAAGCCAAAGGATAAATTATGGATAGAAGCCGAAAGCGAGATTTTCGGACTTCCTAAGGTATTGATCGACAATAGTAAGGCGGTGGAAGAATTCGGAGAAATAGCTTCTGCAATATATCTCCAAAAGAAGCAGGAGGAACTACTCGACAACATAAATGTTTTATACGTAGCATTGACGCGGGCTGAAGAACAGCTTTATGTTATTTCCGCAATGAACCTAAAAAAGAGTGGTGAAAGGCCTGACAACTGCCTTTCGGCATTCCTTATTAAATACCTTGAAAGCGTTCATAGATTCGATAGCAGTGTCCGCAAGTATGAATTTGGCGACCCGAAGCGTGTTTCCTCAGAATCTGAACCGGTCGCTCCAATGCCTGAAATTCAGCTTGTAAAGCAACCGATGGATCTTCGACAGGCAAAAATCGCCAGAAAGGAATCGCTGATGTGGAACACAACACAGCAAAAAGCAATTGAGTATGGAAATGTGATCCACGAAGTTATGGCGCATATTCATGTCGCTTCCGATCTCGATAAAGCCATCACACTTGCTGTCGAAGATGGGTTAATCAGCAGTTCGGAAGTAGCCGACGTGACTTTGGTAGTAAACCAGATTGTTTCGCATCCTGAACTGTTTTCCTACTTTAACGGTGATATCAAAGTACTAAATGAACAGTTAATTATAAGAAAAGGATCCACACCCGTTAAACCCGATAGGATGGTGCTGGCTTCAAACAACGAAATTCTTCTGCTCGATTATAAGACAGGAGACCATAAAAGCAGCCACGTTCTGCAGCTTGCATCGTATCAGCATGCAATAGAAGAAATGGGCTTTGTGGTTTCTAAAAAGGCGCTCATCTATATAGGCGATGAGCTAAAAATTGTAAATTTGTAAACCACATTCACAACACGAAAATATGTACGGACAAATTAAAGCTTTTCTTCAGGAAGAGCTCGAAGCAATTGAAGAAGGCGGAATTTTTAAAAAGGAACGGATTATCACGTCTCCACAAGGAGCAGAAATTACCGTTTCGACCGGAGAAAAGGTTTTGAATTTTTGTGCCAATAATTATTTGGGCCTTTCATCACATCCTGAAGTTATACAGGCTGCAAAAGATGCAATGGATTCACATGGTTTCGGCATGTCTTCTGTACGTTTTATATGCGGCACACAAGATATCCATAAAGAACTGGAACGCAAGATCGCATCTTTTTACGGAACTGAAGACACAATCCTATATGCAGCAGCTTTTGACGCAAATACAGGTGTTTTTGAGCCACTATTGAATGAGAAAGACGCTATTATATCGGATTCCTTAAACCACGCTTCAATAATTGATGGCGTCCGCCTATGTAAAGCAGCCCGCTATAGGTATGAGAACAGCAATATGGAGGATCTCGAGCAGCAACTCGTAAAGGCTAACGAATCAGGTGCCCGTTTCAAAATTATTGTCACCGACGGTGTATTTTCTATGGACGGCTTGGTCGCGCCACTTGACAAGATTTGTGATCTTGCCGATAAATATGATGCTCTGGTAATGGTCGACGAAAGCCATGCCGCAGGTTTCATTGGTGCTAGGGGCAAAGGAACACTGGAAGCTAAAGGAGTAATGGGTCGGGTCGACATCGTTACCGGAACATTAGGTAAAGCATTGGGCGGCGCCATGGGCGGATACACAACGGCTAAAAAAGAAATTATTGAAATGTTGCGTCAGCGCTCGCGGCCTTACTTATTTTCAAATTCACTTGCTCCGGGAATTGTTGGCGCGTCTATTAAGGTTTTTGAACTTTTGGAAAATGACACTTCGCTTCGCGATAAATTAGAGTGGAACGCCAAGTACTTTAAAGAAGGGATGAAGAATGCCGGATTTGATATTATCGATGGTGAATCTGCTATTGTACCGGTTATGCTTTACGATGCCAAGCTCGCTCAAAAAATGTCAAACGAACTGTTGAAACGCGGAATATATGTTATAGGTTTCTTTTTTCCTGTCGTGCCAAAGGATAAAGCACGTATCAGAGTACAGCTTTCAGCAGCTCATACCAAAGAACATCTTGACCTCGCAATTGGTGCATTTATAGAGGTGGGACGCGAGTTAGAGGTGATAAAGTAGGCGAAAAATCTCTAAAATTTTGTTATTTTTTTAACATTCCGCTTTGCTGTTAAAATTTAACACATTACTTTTGTTACATAACTTTGTAACTAAATAATCAAATCAAGTATGAAACATCTTAACAAAATTGTTGCTGCTTTCTTTTTGTTTGCCGGCTTGAGTACTCAGGCTCAGGACGACAATAATAAGTGGGCAATAACATTCGGAGCAAATGCGGTTGACACCAGGTTCAGCGCGGCGTCCCCTCTGGAAGACCAATTTGGTCAATTCTTTGACGCACAAGACAACTGGAACATCCTTCCATCTGTATCTTTCCTGAACGTATCAAGATACGCAGGAGCAGGATTTACAGTTGGTGTAACAGGATCAGTAAACAGAATTACACGGTTCGTAAACGAGCGAGTAGGAACTTCATTGGACTATGAAGTAACAAATCCTGGCGACTTGTCATACTACGCTGCTGATGCAGAGATTAAATACGGTTTAATGACCTTGCTTGGGTCAAAATGGTTCGATCCATCGCTTCACTTAGGTGGAGGTTACACATGGTTGGGTGACGAAGGAGCTGGTACAGTAAACGGAGGTTTAGGATTGACTTTCTGGTTCTCTGAAACTGTTGGTCTTTCATTCAAATCAACTTACAAACATTCATTCGAAGAAGAGAGAATGGTTCACCCATCTCACATGCAGCACTTTGCTGGTCTATCATTTAAATTTGGCGGAAAAGACACGGATAATGACGGTATCTACGACAGAGATGACGCATGTCCTGAAGTTGCTGGTCCTGCTGAATTCAACGGATGTCCTGACACAGATGGAGATAAAATTATTGACCGTGATGACGCCTGCCCGGATCAAGCTGGTCTAGCTCAATTCAACGGATGTCCTGATACAGACGGTGACGGTGTTGCTGATAAAGATGATGCTTGTCCAGATGTTGCTGGTCTAGTTGCAATGAATGGTTGTCCTGATACAGACGGTGACGGTGTTACTGATGCTTCTGACAGATGTCCTACTGTAAATGGTCCTGCTGCTAACGCTGGATGTCCATGGCCAGATACTGACGGTGACGGAGTTCTTGACAAAGATGATCGTTGCGTAGATGTTAGAGGTACTGTTGCAAACAACGGTTGTCCTGAAATGACAGAAGAGCAAGTTTCTAAATTGAACGCGTACGCTAAAACTATTTTATTCAACAGCGGTAAAGCTACATTCAAAGCTGAAACACTTCCTGTACTTCGTGCAATTGCAGACATTCTTAAAGAATTCCCTGCTTCTAGATTTATGATTGAAGGACACACTGATAGTGATGGTAGCAATGCCCTTAACCAAACGCTTTCTGAAAACAGAGCTGCAGCAGTTAAAAACTACCTAATCGAAAACGGAATTGGTGCTGACAGATTAGAGTCTGCAGGTTACGGTGAAACTGTGCCAATCGATTCTAACAAAACTGCAAAAGGTAAAGCTAACAACCGTCGTGTTGAAGTGAAGCTGATTAAAGAGTAATTCTTTAGAAATATAATTGAGGAAACGCCCCTGGATAAGGGGCGTTTTTTTATTTTTATAAAATGACAGAAGACCCGTTCCTAAGAAAGTTAGCACATCAGTTATTGATGGATCATGAAGGCGATTTGCTAAATGTTACAGTTATCCTTCCGAACCGCCGCGCGAAAGTATTTTTGGTTGAAGAACTTAAAAACGCTGCTTCAAAAAATTTGTTTGCCCCTGAAATCATAAGTATTGAGCAGTTTGTATCTGATATTTCTGCTATACGTGCTGTCGACAACATAGAAGTGCTTTTTGCTTTCTATAATGTATATCAGGGATTGATTCCTCTCAATGATCAACAACCTTTTGAAAGCTTCGCAAACTGGGCGAAAACTTTACTTCAGGATTTTAATGAAATAGACCGATATCTTCTTGATCCCAATAAGATACTGACCTACCTCAAGGATATCGAAGACATCAAGAAATGGGGTATTGAAGTCGAGGAGAAAACCAAGCTACTTGAAAGTTATATTGACTTCTGGAAAATGCTGCCGGAATACTACTACCGGTTATACGACTACTTACTGCAGCAGGGAAAAGGTTATCAGGGAATGATCTATCGGGAAGCAATTAAGAACCTTGATCACTTTTCGGTAACAAATACCAGAACTTTTGTTTTTGCGGGGTTCAATGCTTTGAATGCAGCGGAAGAGAAGATTTTCCAGCATCTGCTAGCAGTCGGTCAGGCTCATGTCTATTGGGATATTGACGAGGTATTTCTCAAAGACACCTATCATGACGCAGGATTATTTACGAGGAGGTTTAAGAACCACTGGAACCATTATAAATCCAACCCATTTGAATGGATTGCCACTAATTTTAAAAATTCAAAAAATATTGAAGTTATCGGTACGCCGAAAACAATTGGTCAGGCTAAAATCGTCGGAAATATTATTGAAAAAATTATAGCCGCAAACGGAAGTGCCGGTCTAGACAAAGTAGCCGTCGTTTTGGGTGAGGAAAACCTTCTTGTTCCCATGCTTTATTCATTACCATCAGAAATTGACGCATTAAATATTACTATGGGATATTCCGCGAGAAATAATCCTGTGCAGATCCTCATTGCGAAAATTTTTAAACTGCACAGTCACACTTTAACCAGAGATGCATCGGCGTATTTGATGTATTATAAAGATGTTCTTGATGTGTTATCCCATCCATTATTTGAACCTTTTGCGGGAACAAAACCATTAATCCGCGCGATCAACGCCAACAATTATACTTTTATAACTCACAATCGCCTTCTTGAACTCCATGGTGAGCAAAATGACCTGTTTCAGCTAGCTTTTTATAAATGGACTGGCACAGCAATCGAAGTTGCAAAACGTATGGCTGAATTTTTACTACTATTAAAAAACAATCTGTCAGCCGATAACGAGGAAGAAAAAATAACAAAAGCGTTTGTTTATGCTGTATTTAAAGTAATGAACAAAATCAGCAGCTATTTTGAAAGCAATCCTGCTGTTGCATCAATTGAAACGCTTCACGCCGTATACAGGCAGACAATTGATCTTGCTGAAGTCTCATTTGAAGGCGAACCACTTACTGGCCTCCAGATCATGGGCGTTCTTGAAAGCCGCGTCCTTGACTTCGAAACAATAATCGTCACATCAATGAATGAAGGCAAATTCCCTGCTGGTAAATCAAACAATTCATTTATTCCATACGATGTAAAGCGTGAATACAATCTTCCAACATTTAAGGAGAAGGACGCCATTTACACATATCATTTTTATCATCTGCTGCAACGGGCTAAAAATGTATATCTATTATACAACACAGATTCTGAAGGACTTGATGGAGGTGAACGCAGCAGGTTTATCACGCAACTTGAAGTTGAAAATATGCCTGCTCACAATTTGACTCAGACAATATATAACGCCTACGTTCCGGAAGCTGCGCGAACACCGTTGATTGTTCCAAAATCTGATGCAGTCATGACAAGACTAGAAAGGATTGCTGAAGACGGTTTTTCACCATCCGCATTAACATCATATATACGCGATCCATTAAAATTTTATTTTCAAAAGATATTGCGGATCCAGGAAGTCGATGAGGTTGAAGAAAGTATTGCCCTCAACACTTTGGGAACTGTTATTCACGCGGTTTTGCATGTGCTTTACACTCCTCTGATCGGACAAACTTTAACTGTCAAAGCACTTGAAGACATGCTTAAAAAAGTGGATGCAGAAGTGGTTGTGCAATTTGTAGTCATCTACAAAGAAGGCAACATCAAAAAAGGCAGAAATCTGTTAGCGTACGAAGTTGCAAAGCGAAACATCCAAAAATTCATCAAAATGGAAATGCAAGAAGCAATAGAACACGATATTCAAATACTTGCACTTGAAAAAACGTATGAAAAAATTCTTAATCATCCGTCATTGCCTTTTCCGGTTAAGATCAGAGGAAATGTTGACAGGGTTGAACGCAGAAATAACAAACTCAGGATTATCGACTACAAAACAGGCCGGGTTGAGACTTCAGATCTTTGTTTAAAGCAGTGGGAAGGCTTAATTGATGAACCCAAGAACGACAAGATCATTCAACTGCTTGCTTACGCGTTTGCATCTGGTGAGCATTTTCAGTCGGAAGATGTTGAAGTCGGAATCTACTCATTCAAAAACATGAAGTCCGGCTTTATGCAATTTGAATATCATGAAAACAAGGTCAAGATAAAAGAGGTGAATCAGGAAATTTTGATCGATTTTGAACAACAACTTGTATTGCTTCTAAACGAAATATTAGACCCATCAAAACCTTTTGAAGAGAAGCTTACCTGATGCTTTTCATGAATTTCAAAACATGCTGCTCAAGTTCTTCTTTGTTTTCAATTGGTGACATGTGTCCATCCGGAAATTCAACAAGTTCAACAGCTTCATGTAACTCCTGCTTTGCATTTTCGTCGTAATTTAAGACCGGATCTTTTCTGCCCAAAATCAAAAGCACAGGAAAACGATTTTCAGCTAAGATATATTCGCGATCTTTTCTGATCTTCATTCCTTCCAATGTCGCAACAATTCCCTGCAGAGGTGTCTTTAAAGCATCTTCACGCACCTGATCAATTTCTTCCAATAACCTTTCCCTATTGTCCTCGCTAAACAAATTTGCAATGGACATTCGGACAAAAGCTGTGTAGTTTTGCTTGACCGCTACAATAGCGCGATCGCGATTGATTTTTCTTTCTTCACTGTCAGCTTTAGAAGTACTATTGATCAAGATCAGTGCTCTTGTATTTGCCGGAAACGCTTCTGCAAAGGCAAGTGCGACATATCCGCCCATAGAATGACCTGCGATGACTGCTCTTCGAATTTTAAGTGAATTTAGAACCGCATTAACAACAGCTGCATTTTCCTCCATTGAGTGAACGTAGCTAAGGCATTCCGTTTCACCATGTCCAAGTAAATCAATTGTAACTACGCGATATTGTTCAGCTAATGCCGGAGCAAGGCTTTTCCACATTTTGCTGTTTTCCAAAAAGCCATGCAACAAAACAATCGTCTTTCCTTTTCCTGTATCAGAATAGCTTACAGAAATATTTTTATATAAAAGTGTATTCATGAACTTGCCGCTATGGCTGCGCACTGTTCATCAAACTTTCAATTTCCTCAACCTCGATCGGAATGTTGCGCATCAGATTAAATGGCGCGCCGCTATCCTGAACAACCACATTGTCTTCGATCCGAATACCAAAGCCTTCCTGCGGGATGTAGATTCCAGGCTCAACAGTAAAAACCATATTAGCCTTCATTGGTTCGTGCAGCAAACCATAATCGTGTGTGTCCAAGCCCAAGTGATGCGATGTGCCGTGCATAAAGTACTTCTTATATGCCGGCCAGTCTTTATTTTCATTTTGAACATCAGCATGGTCCAAAAGTCCAAGTCCGAGAAGTTCCGAAGTCATAACCTTTCCAACTTCAACATGGTATTGTTTCCAAAGAAGGCCAGGTGTCAGCATATTGGTTGCTTCATTTTTAACGCGAAGTACCGCGTTATAAACCTGTTTCTGCCTTTCAGAATATCGACCTGAAACCGGAATCGTCCGTGTCATGTCACTAGAATAATTTGCATATTCCGCCGCAACGTCAAGAAGTAGAAGGTCACCATCTTGACAAACCTGGTTATTTAAGATGTAGTGCAACACATTCGCGTTTGCACCAGACGCAATAATAGGCGTATATGCAAAGCCTTTTGAACGGTTGCGTATGAACTCGTGAAGTAGTTCTGCTTCAATTTCATATTCTGTTACTCCTGGTTTCACAAATGACAAGAGTCGCCGGAAACCTTTCTGCGTTATATCGCATGCAGTCTGAATTAACTCAATTTCTTCCTGTTCCTTCACCGAACGCAGCCGCTGAAGAATTGGATTGCTCTTCGCAGTTGTGTGCGCCGGGTATTTCTCCTTCCACCATTTAACAAATCTGGCTTCACGAGTCTCTGTTTCTATGGTTGCCCTGTAATGTTCGTTGGTATTGATGTACATTATTTCAGAATAAGTCATCAACTCATACAAGACCTTTTCTAAATCCTGCAACCAATACACAGTTTTAATTCCAGATATTTCGAATGCACGCTGTTTTGTCAGTTTTTCTCCATGCCACACCGCAATATGCTCGTTGGTTTCCGTGAGAAACAACATTTCGCGCAGATGTTCATACGGTGCATCCGGAAATAACACCAGAATGCTTTCTTCCTGGTCGATTCCACTTAAATAAAAAATATCTCTGTGCTGTTGAAACGGCATTGTGCTATCGGCGCTGATCGGGTATACGTCATTGGAATTGAACACAGCAATTCCTTTCGGCTTCATCTGTGAAGTAAATTTCTTCCTGTTTTCTATAAAAAGCCGACTTTCAATTTGCTGATATTTCATAATGGATCTAAGTGAAGTTTCCTGTCAAAAATAATTAATTAATGCCCCATAAAAAATAAAAATACACCAAATAACATCACGCTTAAAACTTGAGTTTAAAATCAATATAAATAGCTCAAACGTTTTAGTTATTTTGAATTAAGCCGTATTTTTGTGTGATTTTAAACAAATTCTTCCTATGGCAAAATCTGCGTTATTAAAGTCGTCAGTAGCTAAAAAATACTGGATGGCTCTTACAGGTTTATTTCTTTGCGTCTTCCTTGTTGGCCACCTTGCAGGTAATCTTCAGTTGATTTTTGGCGAGTCTCTACAATTCAACGAATATGCGCTGTTCATGACCTCAAACCCTGCGGTGAAGATTTTGTCATACTTAACATATTTTTCGATTGTATTTCACTCTGTTGACGGAATCTTGCTTGCCGTACAAAATAAAAAAGCTCGTCCCATTGCATATGCAAATGAGCGGCAAGAGGCTAACACCGGATTTTCTGCCCGAAATATGGCTGTTCTGGGAACTGTTGTTTTGGTGTTTATTGTAACGCACATGATCCACTTTTGGGCCCCGATGCATTTTGATGACAAGATGCCATTGCTGACCACCGAAATCGCTGTTCAACCAGGAATGCCGAAGCAACAATTCTACCTGACAACTGCAGGTTCTTATATGCCCGTTGGAGGTGTCGACATCAAAAACAGAACAGAATTTTTTGATCAGAATGCGCAGGTTAAAGTTGGTGAAGGTTACCTTGATCTATATAAAATTACTGTTGACTTTTTTAGAGACCCGAAATTCGGACTTCTATACACAATCTTATACGTGATATCAATGGCAGTTCTTGGATTCCATTTGTGGCACGGATTCGTAAGTGCCTTTCAATCGCTTGGAATGAACAACAGAAAGTACAATTCATTGATCAAAATTTTTGGGCGATGGTTTTCAGTTTTGATTCCGCTTTTGTTTGCTATCATTCCACTTTACATTCATTTTCTTCTAAAAGCTTAATATATGGCATTAGATTCCAAGATTCCACATGGCCCGATTGGTGACAAGTGGACAGACTATAAAAACCACATAAACCTCGTAAATCCAGCAAACAAGCGTAACATAGATGTAATTATTGTTGGTACCGGACTTGCCGGCGGTTCTGCTGCTGCAACTTTGGCCGAATTAGGTTATAACGTAAAAGCTTTCTGCTTTCAGGATTCACCGCGACGTGCGCATTCAATTGCCGCTCAGGGCGGAATCAATGCTGCAAAAAATTACCAAGGAGACGGAGATTCAATCTTCCGACTATTCTACGATACAGTCAAAGGTGGAGATTATCGCGCACGTGAGGCAAATGTTCATCGCTTAGCTGAAGTTTCCGGTAATATTATCGACCAATGTGTAGCGCAAGGCGTTCCGTTGGCTCGCGAATATGGCGGAATGCTTGACAACAGATCTTTTGGAGGAACTCTTGTTTCAAGAACGTTCTATGCAAAAGGCCAAACCGGTCAACAATTGCTGCTTGGCGCATATTCAGCAATGAACCGTCAGATCGGCCGCGGAAAAATCAAGATGTATAACCGTCACGAAATGCTTGATCTTGTTGTTGTAGACGGAAAAGCACGTGGAATAATAGCAAGAAACCTCGTCACGGGTGAAATCGAAAGACATTCAGCTCACGCGGTGGTTATCGGCTCCGGCGGTTACGGAAACGTATTCTTCCTATCAACAAACGCAATGGGAAGCAACGCAACAGCAGCCTGGAAAATTCACAAAAAAGGCGCGTTCTTCGCAAATCCTTGTTATACTCAAATTCACCCAACTTGTATCCCGGTTTCAGGTGATCACCAGTCGAAGCTTACGCTGATGTCGGAATCTCTTAGAAATGATGGACGTATCTGGGTTCCAAAAAGCCTTGAAGATGCACAAGCAATCCGCGAAGGCCGCAAAAAACCAACTGATCTTTCAGAAGCTGAACGCGATTACTACCTTGAACGCCGTTATCCTGCGTACGGAAACCTTGTTCCACGTGATATTGCTTCACGTGCCGCAAAAGAAAGGTGCGATGCCGGTTTTGGTGTAAATAAAACAGGCGAGGCAGTTTATCTTGATTTCGCAGCTGCTATCGAACGTTATGGACGCGATCAGGCGCGAATCAAAGGGCTTAATCAAGAAGACGCAAAACTTGTTCAAAAGCTTGGAAAGGACGTTATCGAAAGCAAATATGGAAACCTTTTCCAGATGTACGAGAAGATCGTCGATGAAAATCCATATGTGACGCCAATGATGATTTATCCTGCCGTTCACTACACAATGGGCGGAACATGGGTTGATTATAATCTGATGACCACAATTCCGGGTTGCTTCTCAATTGGAGAATCAAACTTCTCTGATCACGGCGCAAACCGACTCGGAGCTTCTGCATTGATGCAAGGCCTGGCCGATGGATATTTTGTTTTGCCTTATACAATTGGAGATTATCTTTCTTCTGATATCCGCACAGGAAAAATCTCAACTGAACTTCCTGAATTTGCCGAAGCTGAAGCAAATGTTCGCACGCAGCTCGAGAAATTTGTTAACAACAACGGAACTCATACTGTAGATTATTTCCACAAAAAACTTGGAAAGATCATGTGGGATAAAGTCGGAATGGCGCGAAATGCTCAAGGCCTGACCGAAGCCATCAGCGAAATAGCGAACTTAAGAGACGAGTTTCACCGTGACGTAAAAGTTCCCGGCGATATGAACGGAATGAATCAGGAACTTGAAAAAGCAATGCGTGTAGCAGATTTCCTTGAGCTTGGTGAACTTTTCGCAAAAGATGCTTTGCACCGTAAAGAATCTTGCGGCGGACATTTTCGTGAGGAATACCAAACCGAAGAAGGAGAAGCACAGCGTGATGATGAGAACTTCGCTTATGTTGCAGCTTGGGAATATCAAGGGAAACCAAGCGACGCAATACTGCACAAAGAAGAGCTTGTGTTCGATAATGTGAAACTTGTTCAGCGTAGCTATAAATAGTCGATTCGGCGCCTGTCGCCAATTAAAATAAAGAAGATGAAACTTACTCTCAAAATATGGCGTCAGAAAAACGCCCAGGACAAAGGAAAAATCGTTGATTATAAGATTGACAATATTTCTCCCGATATGTCCTTTCTTGAAATGCTTGACGTTCTAAACGATGAGCTTATCATGGCTGGCGACGAACCTGTTGCTTTCGACCATGATTGCCGCGAAGGAATATGCGGAATGTGCTCATTGTTCATCAATGGCGAAGCACACGGTCCTGATCGCGGTGTTACGACTTGCCAGCTGCACATGAGAATGTTCAAGGACGGTGACACGATCTTTATCGAGCCTTTTCGTGCAAAAGCATTTCCTGTAATCAAAGATTTGATCGTTGACAGAAGTTCATTCGAGCGTATACAACAGGCAGGCGGGTTTATTTCCGTCAATACGTCAGGGAATACAATTGACGCGAATACAATTCCAATTAACAAGCACGATGCAGATACGGCTTTCGATTCTGCAACCTGTATCAGTTGTGGCGCGTGCGTGGCAACTTGTAAAAATGCTTCAGCAATGCTGTTTGTTTCTGCAAAAGTGTCGCAATTGGCTTTACTTCCGCAGGGAAAAGTAGAAGCTACTGAACGCGTTCTCAATATGGTTGCGCAAATGGATGCCGAAGGTTTCGGAAACTGTTCAAACACCGGCGCATGCGAAATCGAGTGTCCGAAAGGAATTTCACTCGAAAACATCTCCAGGATGAACCGTGAATATTTAAAAGCAAGCTTTAAATAAAAATAGCGCATTCTTCGGGATGCGTTTTTTTTGGCGTTACCGCAAGTCGGCTTTCGGCTCACGCCTGCAGCCAACTTGCGGTCGCGCTCTTCGCAGTATCTTTTGCGCCGTTGCACTCCGCAAAAGGATACACGCTGCGATCGCTAACGCAGCCTGTTGGATAAAAAATATTTTGAAGTAATTTTAAGAAAATACGTGACGGCCACCGGCTGTCCTCCTTTTAATTTCAAATACAGTATCTTTTGCTCCGTTGCACTCCGCAAAAAGATACACGCTGCGATTCGCTAACGCAGCCTCTGACATATTACCTGCTTAATTTTTAGAGCAATTTAAATAGCCACGATCCACTGATTATTTGTAGATTGGAATAAAGAAAATCTGTGCATCAGTGGCTAAGAAAAAGGCTGAACTACCACTTTGAGTTCTAATACGAAACAAAAATCATCTATGAGAGTTGCCATCATTCAAGCTAATCTTGCTTGGGAAGATCCACAAAAGAACCGCGACCACTTTGAGTCCAAAATCTCAGAATTAGCAGGCAACGCCGATCTGGTCGTTCTACCAGAAATGTTCACCACCGGATTTACAATGAACGCTACGGCGCTAGCAGAGCCCGCTGATGGCGAAACACATCAATGGCTGGAGGAATGCTCAAAAAAATATAACATTGCAATCACAGGAAGCGTTATCACGACAGAAAGCGGCAAATTCTACAACAGGTTATTCTTCATTACGCCATCCGGACAGTCATTAAAATATGACAAGCGGCACCTTTTTTCATATGCAGGTGAAGACAAAATATTTACTTCAGGTCGGCATAAACTAATTGTCGAATACATGGGGTGGCGCATCTGTCCGCTGATCTGCTACGATCTGCGTTTTCCGGTTTTCTCGCGCAATGTCGAGAGTTATGACCTTTTAATTTATGTTGCAAATTGGCCGGAAGTAAGGATTACTGCTTGGGACACGTTATTAAAAGCCAGAGCGATCGAAAACATGTCATACGTAGTCGGAGTGAATAGAATCGGCACCGATGGAAACGGTCACTCATATATCGGACATTCACAAGTAGTAGATTATCTCGGCAGATCTATAATCTCGCCGGCTGAAGATGAACAGGTCTCAATAGCAGAATTACATAAACAGGAACTTGATGAAACGCGTGGCAAGCTTCGGTTTCTGGATGATAAGGATAATTTTATTTTAAAGTAAAAACCTCATTAACATCCCAATTAGCACGCACGGGAAGCGGTGCCGCAAAATATTGGACTTCCTCCGTTTGCCGTTTCTCAAGAAAACTTCCGGTATCCCAGACCTTGTTCTTATTCAGGTCATAAATTAACCTGAGAGTATATGTGTTTGGTTCGAGTCCGTTAAATTCTATTACCGTTGCTCCTTCTGAATAAGAAGTGGCTTGAACTTCACCTTTATCATTTGTCAATTCTACAATTACAGGAAATTGCCTTACGTTCTGAAGCGTAATCCTCATGTTTCCGTAATCGGAAGTGTTTTTTGTTGTAAAATTATAGTTCAGCGTGTCATTGGTAGCTTCAAAAAAGTCAGTTAATGCGCCAGGAAACATCGTCAGGCGATATTTTTCCAAAGGTTCTTTCTGAAACAGAAAGCTAAGTTTCATATTCAAGGTGTCATATTGAGTTTCAAACGGTACAGCAGTGGAATCTTTGTTGATCAATTGCATTTTCGTTTTGTCAAAAGCAATCAGTGGCCGTGAAGATGTGACTTCAAAATCCTCCCGAAGTGGCAAAACACCAGACTTGGCGCTGAAACGCAGCGTATCCATTTTCATTTCTTTATTCCTGAACAAGTAGGTTTGGTCAAAATCGCCTTTCGAAGCATTTAATTGTAATGAATCTGCAGCAACCGGTCTAAACCAAACGTTTAGAGAATCCTTATCCGCCATTTGTGTTGTAATAGTGGGGATAACCATTCCACCATTACGCAACTCCAGCTTTAGATCTTTCGGGTTTCCTTCAAATCCAACAACAGCTCTTCCGCCACCCGTTTGCGTGGGTTTCAATAGACGGATTGGAGTTTCCTCCTTAAATAATTCAATTTCATAAAGCGTATCATTTGGAATCTGTACATACTCTCTGTGAAACCCTATCTTATCAGTTTTCGGATCAAATCGGTTGTTTGCATTTTCATCTCGCAATGCGATTAGCAAATATTTGCCTTCTTTTAGATTTTCCAGCTGAAATGTGGTGGCGCTGTCAAGTGTGTTGGTGATGTAACGTGGACTTTGCTTATATATAGTCGAATCATTAAAAGCTTCATTTACTTCATATAACATGACGGAGACAAAGGGATCGACTGCCTTTTGGTAAGCGTCCTTGACAGTGCCACGCAGCATCAAAGAATCAATATAAGTACCAGTGGAAAATACGTACTTGAACTGCGGATACGGGTTGCCTTCATTGTTGTCTTCGATGCTTTGCCCGAAATTAAAACTGTATGTTGTATTTGGCAGCAATGTGTCTCTGATCCGGATATCGATGTATTTGCTGGCTGTTTGAGGCGTAACTTCAACCGGCGTGGTCATAGGTGGAGAAACGATGAGTTGCTTGTTGATGTTTTTCAGCTTTATATACTCGTCAAAAACGATCCTGATCCTGTCGCTTTTGAAGCCGGTATTAAAGTTCGGCGGCGTACTCATTCTGATCTGCGGCGGAATGGTATCTAAAAGTCCACCCGAAATGTTACCACGTTTTGCACAGCCCGTTAGAGCAAGCATGATAAGAAGAAATAAGTAGAAATATCTGGTATTAAACATCAAAGGGATTTGCCACAAAATAACGATTATAATAAGTCTTTGAAAAGCGTTTTAAGAAAATGTTGCGTGAATTAAGAATGTGACATTGCCATGCAGGCTACGCTCACGCGACTGCCGGGAATTTCCAGAAGAGCACGTCCGCAGGCTTCAAGTGTGGCGCCGGTTGTAAGCACGTCATCAATCAAAAGGAAGTGTTTATTATGATGTTCATTTGAAAAGGTAACGCCGAAGACAGACTTTTCAGATATTGACCTTGCCAGCAGATTTTTCTTCGTTTGGGTTTTTGCATAAACATTGCGTTGTAATAGGCTATCGTCATATGGGATCGATAAACCTTCAGACAATGCTTTTCCAAAAGTAGTGACCTGGTTATATCCACGCTCCTTCAGTCTTTTCTTATGAAGCGGAACCGGCACGATAATGTCGAATTTCGTAAAGCTTGATAATGAACGTAGTTCCTCAGAGTACCAGCTTCCGAGCACCGAGCCAATTTCTTCTTCACCTTTATACTTTAACTTATGTATCATTTCCTGTACGATGCCTTTTTTATGGAAGTAGCAAAAAGCGGATGCATGTTCAACGGGAAGACGTCCGTAGAATTTTTGATGGGCTTCGTTGTTCTGGATCAGATGGTGATTCGTTAATGGAATAACATGCCGGCAG
Source organism: Flavobacterium sp. (assembly GCA_036399435.1). Taxonomy (GTDB): domain Bacteria; phylum Bacteroidota; class Bacteroidia; order Flavobacteriales; family Flavobacteriaceae; genus Flavobacterium. The sequence goes on along the minus strand of DASWND010000104.1, from coordinate 14,362 downwards.
GACGTACAAATTGTCCTTTCATTCATAAGCAATAATGAATTGCAGCCGCAGCAGATAGGGGGAAAAAATAGATTTACAAGATGTGATATCATATTTAGTCCGTTTAATTTATAAATATAGATAATCTTAATTTTGCAAATGATATTAAAACCGCTTTTTATACTTTTGTGATATGGCAAAACAGGAGGATATTTTCAAAAACGTTATTTCGCACGCAAAAGAATACGGATTTATATTTCCATCAAGCGAAATCTACGATGGTCTTAGCGCAGTGTATGATTACGGTCAGAATGGTGCAGAACTTAAGAAAAACATCAGGGAATACTGGTGGAAATCGATGGTTCAAATGCACGATAATATTGTAGGTTTAGATGCTTCGATCCTGATGCATCCAACAACATGGAAAGCTTCCGGCCACGTTGATGCATTCAACGATCCGTTAATCGACAACAAAGACTCCAAAAAAAGATACCGCGCCGATGTTCTTATTGAAGATTTTGCCGAGAAGCTAAATCAGAAAGCTCAGAAAGAAATCGAAAAAGCAAGAATCCGCTTTGGTGAATTTTTTAATGAGCAGGAATTTGTTACTACTAATCCACGGGTTGTAGAATATTTATCGAAACATAAAGAGATTCTCGAGAGAATGGCGAGGTCGCTTGAAAGCGATAATCTTGAGGATGTAAAAGCATTGATCGAAGAACTCGAAATTGCTGATCCCGATACAGGATCCAGAAACTGGACTGAAGTGCGGCAGTTTAACTTGATGTTCGGAACAAAACTAGGTGCATCTGCTGATACGGCAATGGATTTATACCTTCGTCCTGAAACTGCGCAAGGGATATTTGTGAACTTTTTAAATGTTCAGAAGTCTGGTCGTATGAAGATTCCATTTGGTATTGCACAGACCGGAAAAGCATTCAGAAATGAAATTGTCGCAAGGCAGTTTATCTTCAGGATGCGAGAGTTCGAACAAATGGAGATGCAGTTTTTTGTCAAACCCGGCGAAGAGATGCAATATTATAACTTTTGGAAAACTACAAGACTGAAGTGGCATCTTTCACTTGGAATGGGCGAGAGTAATTACCGCTTCCACGATCATGAGAAGCTGGCGCACTATGCTAATGCCGCAGCTGATATAGAATTCAACTTCCCATTTGGATTTAAGGAACTCGAAGGAATACATTCGAGAACCGACTTTGATCTAAAGGCACACGAGCAGTTCTCTGGACGAAAGCTGCAGTATTTTGATGCTGAGTCTAATGAAAATTACACGCCGTATGTGGTTGAAACATCAGTGGGATTAGACCGGATGTTCCTTGCCATATTTTCAACTTCACTTAAAGAGGAAACGCTTGAGGACGGTTCTGTGAGAACTGTACTACAGTTTCCTTCAGTGCTATCTCCGATTAAAGCGGCTGTTTTACCTTTGATTAAGCGCGATGGACTTCCGGAACTTGCTCAGAAGATTCTGAACGAATTGAGATGGGATTTCAATGTTGCATACGATGAAAAAGATGCAGTTGGGAGAAGATACAGGAGGCAGGATGCATTAGGCACTCCTTTTTGTATCACTGTAGATCATCAAACTATAGAAGACGGAACTGTCACCTTACGTCACCGAGACTCTATGCATCAGGATCGTGTCAAAATCGAGCAGCTTCGTGATTTAATAGATGCCGAAGTTTCTATGACTGCATGGCTTAAAAAAGCTATGGTTTAATCTTTTTTACTTTCAGAATTTTTTCAAGGTCACTCTGTAAATGTTGTACTTCAGGCTTACTTTGGAGCACGGCCATTTGATCAGGTTTAGGAAAGTATAAATTGGCTTCGCGTTGTAAAGGATAAACCCTGTTAAGTAGCTGGTTCAGGATTGTTGAGTTGAAATCTGAAGCCACAATAAAAGCTGTAACTGACACTACGAATTTCTGCAAATCAGTGTGTTCTAGATGTTGAACTGGTGCACTGAACTTTAAGTAAGTCTTCTTAGGTTTAGTGGTTTTTAATTCATTAAACAACGCCTCCTCAAGACGCAACACAATAGTATTGTTGATTAACATCAGCAAATCTTCAACATTTGCAGCGGCAGTTCGCCACTGGCAACCGATCATTTGAAAAATTGCCTGATAGTAGTCGTCATTCAGTGCCTGCACCCATAGACTCAGATCGATGTTCCGTTTAAATGCTTCTTCAGCAATTAGGCGTTTAAAATTGTACTTCTCAAGTTGAAATCCGGTTGCAATATCGACCACGACTTCTGGTTTCGCTGTTCCAACAAAGGAAAGGAATTTATCTGTTTGCTTTGCGTACCGATATTCACTCAGAAAAAGGTAGCCACTAGCTTTTGATGCTGAAATTATGCTGCAAAAATCAAAAAATGTCCGAATTGGATATGTTTCAAATTTTTCGCCGTCATTACGCATTAACGTACGCGGATTTTCTGCAGCTTTTATGATGTGTATTGGAACCAGCCCATATTTTTGAATTTGAATAAGGAAGTCATGAAGCCAATTCTTGGCTGCTCCGGTAAATCCCATAAATTTTTCAAGACTTTTTTTTTCTACATACCGTAGCTGCGATTCTCCGGCTATACATAAAGTAAGGTCTTGCCCATCGGCAATTTTTAACGTGCCTTCATAAGTAACGATTTCCATTTACTTTAATATTTGTAGCCAATCTTTCAGTTCCAGAGCTCCAAAATCAACCTCTATCTCAGATGGCTTTTTAAATCTGCTCTTATAAATTCCTAATTGGGTTCTCAACTTTGATAACAAAATTGAAGATGAGCGGGCAGAGAGTTTTAATTCTGAGGCAAGATCCGCAGCTATAACATTAGGATTCTGTTGGATCATGGAGATTGCCTTGAACCATAAGTTCAAGGATAAATGACTTCCGTGAAAGATGGTATTAGTCCGAACGTTAAAATATTTACCGCTGTGCTTACACCTATACTTGTTATTGCTACACACGTAAATTGGCGAATTAGGTGAAAACGGACTTATCGGTATTCCATTCCAGCGTATAAGTTCTAAAAATCTGATTGCTTCCGCCTCCTCCTTTAGTTGGTGATTCTTTTGATCAGTTAACATTTGTACCTTTTTTACACTAACTATTTGTTTTGGTGTAAATATATGGATTTATATAATTGTTAATCGGTGTCGGACTGATTTTTCTGTTGAACTCCATTTTCAGCGGCTTTATGTTAACAATTTTTCTAAAATATTAATATATCGACGAACAGCACTAGCAATTCAATAATTTAGCGCTGTTGGATGGCCCCCAACTACTTTATTCTTGACTACGTGCTGTTGTTTAACAATTCACGGACTTGTCTAGATTCTCCTACGTCGTCTTAGATCATACTCCGGATTACCTGCTGGACAGGACCGCTATGGAATCTCTTTTCCCGCAATTCAAATTTGTAGGCTCAGCCGGATCCTATACTGAAGGACTCGATCTTATACTGGATGTAAAACCGGACCTGGTATTCTTAGATATAGATTCGGCATCCGCTGATAACGGCATTTCTCTAAATCTTATAAATGAACTTTATCGGTATTTACCAACGCAACCACAGGTAGTTATTACTAGCAGAGATAAGGCTTCAGCATTTCAGGTAATTAAATTTGGCGTCTTTGATTTTCTGCCAAAACCCCTTACCACGCCTGATCTGCGAAAATGTCTTATGCGCTTTTCAATGCTTCAGAAGTCATTAGTCGCTTCTGAAACAGTACCAGAGTATGTTTCTGAAAGTGTCGTTGCTGAAGATGTATTAAATGAAGTCGACTCTGCACCTGAAACAATAGCCGCAGAACAGTTCGCTGAACCGTCGCCAATTGTATATGATAAAGAACTTAAGCCGCTGACGATCTGCGTTAAATCATATGGTGACTACCGATTCATTCAAGCTGATGACATTTGTTACCTTCAAGCTGACAATAATTCCACCGATTTGCATTTGAACAATGGTGAAATGATTACGGCATTTAAAACTTTAAAGCATTTCGAAAATGTGTTGAATTCGCCATTTATTAGGATCCATAACAGTTACATAGTAAATATTGACTACGTTTCGCGGATTCACACCGGCAATTCGGTTTGCTACTTAAAGAATTCCACAATCAAGCTTCCGTTCTCAAAATCCTACAAAGAAAATGTCGATTCCATTCTACAAAGCATGGCAAACGGCAATTATTTAGAAATTTAAATTTTTCACTCACCACTTTAGAAGCGTCATTCACTATCAGACGCCATCATTCCACCATAAAGCCCTGAAAACATTGCACTCGAGGGGACGTGCTTGTGTAGTTTTACTCCGTGATAAAGTCACACGGACCCAACAACAAACACAAAACATACCCCTATTATGAAAAAAGCAATTCTTACATTCGGATTATTTTCAATGATGATGATCTTGACTTCTTTTACGTCGCCTAGTGAGATAGGAGGGCAAAGTTCCCCACGAAATAAAGAAATAGGAGGACAATCTGCGCCACGAAATATAGTGGCAATTGGGGGTCAGTCGTCGCCGCGTAATATTAGTGATATCGGTGGTCAATCTGCTCCAAGAAATATTTTGGAAATTGGTGGTCAATCTGCCCCGCGAAACATATACTAGTATTTGACTTGCTCTTATTAAGCGTCTTACTTTTTAAATTAAAAAGCCACCTAATTTACGGTGGCTTTTTTATTTTACTACTTTTGGCTAATGAAGACGACTATTACCCGCTTTGCTCTAATCGTCATTATTACTTGTTGGCTATCAAGCTGTAAAAAAAATGATCAGGAAGTTACTAGCTCCGATGCGCATCTCGAGTTATTAGTTGACAAGTCATTTTCCGTGGATTTTACAAAAGAAGTTAGAAGACGAGATGGTTTAAATGCTTTAAAGATTCTAAGTGCTAGAGAGAATAGTTTGTTTATCCGCGGGCAGCTAAAAGATTTAGCAGATAGCTTTTACAAATTGGAGGATTTACCTCATTTTAAAGAAGCTTCAACGCAACTTTTAAATGAATCAAAGGTTGCAGGTGATAGCTTGCATATAGAAAAAGCATTTAAAAATCTTGGAACGTTTTATATTGATACAAATCATAATGATAGTGCGTTCTATTACTATCTTAAAGCAGAAAAATTAGCACTTCAGCTAAAGCAAACAAGTGATTTGGGTGAAATTTATATTGACAAGGCTTTTTGTCAGCTATATGAAAGCGATTTCGCGGGCTGCGAAATATCAGCATCTAAAGCCCTATCTTATTTGGACAAACAGCGACACAAATTAAAAATATATGATGCTTATAACTTAATTGGTATATGCTCAAACGAATTACAGAATTATGAGAAGGCACTCGAATACCATAGAAGGGCACTTAGGTATTTAACGGAAAATACCTTAAATAATACATATCATTTGGACGCAAGTTCTTTCAATAATATAGGCTATGTGTACCAAAACCTTAACGAACACAAAAAAGCGATCGAAAACTTTAGATCGGCTTTAAGAAGTAAAAATTTAGTTACTGATAATCCAGGTCTGTACGCTATGCTTGTAGATAATTTGGCTTATTCAAAATATAAATTGGGAGACCTTAGCCAGTTGCCGGAATTGTTTTTTATTTCGCACAAGATTCGTGATAGCTTGAGAACGGATATATCAGGCCTAATATTAAATAAAATACACTTGGCCGAATTGTATGCCACAAAACAAGATACTGTTTTAGCGCGAATGCACGCTTACGATGCCCTTGCTCTATCAAGAAAATCTGGTGTCGCATCTGATATATTATTGTCTCTTGACCAGGTTGCTGAAATTGATGATGACAAAGCCGCCCTGTACTCAAGAGAGTATATCAAAATAAATGATAGTTTACAGCAGGCAGAACGTCTAGCTAAAGATAAATTTGCGAGGATTGCTTTTGAAACTGAAGAAATCGCATATGAGAATGACAAATTAAACGAACAAAACCGTAAACTTCTCTACTTTTTTGTAGGAAGTTTTATGTTCGGTATTTTGCTGTTTGTTATTCGAAATCAAAGAGCTAAGAACCGTGAACTGGTATTGAAGCAAGCGCAACAAAAAGCAAATGAAGATATTTATAATCTAATGATTAGTCAGCAAAATAAAATCGAGGAAGGTCGAATTCTGGAAAAGAAAAGAATAGCACGAGAACTTCATGATGGTGTTCTCGGCAGATTATTTGGAACGCGATTAAATCTTGATAGCTTAAATAGAGTGCAAGATGAAAATGCAATAGAAATGAGAAATAAATATCTTGCCGAATTAAAAAATATCGAACAAGATATTAGAGAAATTTCGCATGATCTAAATCGCGAAAAGTACGTCCTAATTAACAACTTTGCTGCAATATTAAATAATTTAATAGAAGAACAGAAAACGTCTCATGATATAACAATTACTACGACTATTGATGAAGTGATTAAATGGGAAGTTATTGATAATGCAATTAAAATAAATCTGTACCGGATCATTCAAGAAGGTCTACAAAATGTAAATAAATACTCGAAAGCAAACAATGTTGCAATTATTATAAAATCCACTATTGAGCAAATTCAACTAGTTCTTACTGATGATGGAATTGGTTTTGAGGTCACTGGAAAAAAGAAGGGGATTGGCTTACAAAATATTATTTCTCGTACACATGAACTTCAAGGTTCTATTGAAATTCGGTCAAAAAAAGGTAGTGGTACTAGTTTAATTGTAAAACTTCCGACGTCAATCCAAATTGAAGCTTCCGCAGATGTTTAAGAAAAACCTTAAAGTTCTTGTTGTAGATGACCACCAACTAATGGTTGAAGGATATATAAGTATTCTTCAGCGGCTAGATTACAATATAGAAGTTATGACGGCAAACAATTGTGAAGCGGCAGAGAAGCAACTACGCCAAATTATTTGTTTCGATATTATATTGTTGGATAGGTCGCTTCCTTCATTGGATAATCAACGTAATGGAGATGATCTGGCATTGCTTGCAAAGCAAATCATGCCTGATGCCAAAATTTTAATACTCACATCACATTCGGAAGGTTTTGCACTTTATAGCATAGTTCATAAAATTAAGCCAGATGGCTTGCTCGTGAAATGTGACTTTAACGGTGTTGAATTACTTGATGCAGTTGTGAGGGTTCTTCAAGGTGGCACATATAAAAGTAGCACTGTCACAAAGGTTTTAAAAGGGTTAACATCGAAATCAACTTTTTTAGATAACTACAATAGACAAATTGTAGTACTGCTTTCACAAGGTATTAAAACAAAAAATTTATCAGAACATATTCCATTGTCGAATAGTGCGATCGATAAAAGAAAAGTTTATATAAAAGAATTTTTTGGACTCGATAAAAGTTCAGATGAAGATATTATAAAAGCTGCCAAAAAAGAAGGCTTCATATAGTTTAACAATTTTGGTAACATTTACACAAAAACGAGTGATTTAAAACTCTTTTCTTTATGGCAAAAATAACATGAGGAGAGCCTGCCTACTATCTTTTCTATTTATTGTCGTTACATTATCATGTACTGTAAAGGAAACCGAGGAGCCTATTTTCTTAAAAATAAAAGAAAATATCTTACTTGGCGATAATATTACTGTGTCCTACAGCGCGCGTATGGCTGCAAATACTTCTGCATTAAATCATTTGTCAGAGATCAAAAACTCAAGTAGCAAGCGCAAATTCATAGAACAAATTAGCAACACTTCATGTAACATGAACGATTGGCGAAATTTATATAATGGGGCGAATTTATTAGAGAAACTATCTGAGGAAGCTCATGATACGCTTTATTATGCAAAATCCCAATTACTTATTGGTAAATTTCATCTGTATAATAGCAATAACAACCTTGCACATTTCTATTTCTCTAGGGCATATCAGTTTTTTACATATTCGCGCAATACTGCAGGTATGGCCGAAGTACATGTTAATTTTGCGGAATTGTACAGCTATACATCAGATTTTTTAAGGTGCGAACGTTCTGCATTGCTTGCATATAGATTTTCTAGAGAGGCCCAAAATAATTATTTAATGTTTAATGCAATAGCTTGGCTAGCAATAGCTTCAAATGATCTAGGAAATTACAAAAGTGCAGAAAAGTTAAATTGTACGGCTTTAGAAATTCTTAATAAAAGAAAATATAGGGACGCGGCAAACATTGCGCATTGTATAGCAAATATGGGGCATAGCAATATCAAGTTGAGAAATTTTGTAAAGGCCCGGAGGCAATTGAATAAAGCCCTAAAGGTTCTAAAATACGAATCTAATTATCCTGTATTATATTGTATTATCTTAGATAAATTAGCACAAATTTATATATTGGAAGGTGGAGATTCACACGCTTTAGATCTACTTAAACGATCAGAATACTTACGAAAAAAATTTAATGTTCGTCAAGGTGAAAATTATAATTACATATTTCAATCACAAGTGTACTTCGATAAAGATATAAACAAATCTAAGAGTTTAGCAGAAAAGGCATTATTAAGTTCTCGGGAATTCAAATCACCTACTGATATTACCGCTTCTTTATCTCAACTTATTGAAGTAGATCCACACAACGCATCTATTTATACTGAAGAATATATTTATTTATCCGACAGCATCCAGCTCCAGGAGCGAAACATCAAAAACAAATTCGCGTCCATAGAATACGAAACTGAAGAACTTACCATCGCCAAAGAAGCTGCAGTTAATCTGTCTTGGTGGATCATGGGCGGATCCTCAAGTTTACTGTGTGTGGGAAGTCTTTTTTTACTAGTGATTGTGCAACGCAACAAGAAGAATGAATTCAAATCAAAAAAGCAACAGCAAAAACTCGAAGAAGAGCTATTTCAAACACTGCTTGATCAACAAATTGCCTATGAGCAAGAACGTCAGGCAGCAATGAATAAAGTTGCAATGGATCTTCACGATAGTGTCATGAATAAACTGACAAGCACCAGGCTGAACCTTTTTCCGCTGAACCGCTCAGCCGGACCTGAAGCGTTGCAAAAATGTATTATGTTTATTAAAAGCCTGAGTAATATCGAAGCAGATATCTATCAAGTAGCGGCTCAGTTAGATACAGAAATCGAGAGTCCGGAAGATTTTATCAGCTCAGTTGAAAAAATAGTAGGTGATTTTAAAAACATTAGTACAGCCAACGTTTCGCTTGATATTTATCAGGTGAATTGGGAAACTTTACAACAAACTGCAACTTCACATTTGCTGAATATCATCCGGGAAACGCTCTACAATACCCACAAATATGCGAACGCGTCCGAATTATATATTAGCGCAATGCGACTTGATAAAGAAATTATTTTCACAATTAAAGATAATGGTTGCGGATTTACAACCGACGCACAAACTTTCAGTGGCATCGGGATCAGTAATATGCGAAGCAGAATGGAACTGGCAGGCGGCTCGTACGAGATTTTGTCGTCACATGGAAAAGGAACGACAACAATATTAAGACTTCCGGCCAGATGATCAGGCTAACGTCATATCTACTGATTATTTTATTAACGTGTTGCTGCACACAAAACGGCACGGACGGTGACATAGTCTTCATCAACAAACAACTTCAAGTAATTTCTGATACTTCCGCCAGCATAAATACCAGAAGAGCAGCGAGTATAGCAGCAAATTCTTATTTGCTTGATCATAAAATAAATGATTCGCTGACTCTTGCGGTTGTCTTACAAACTTCAGCATACGATCTGGTGAGTACGAGACGGATTCTTAAGAAGTTGACGGAATCTGCAGCTGTCGATGCAATCACCAAAGCAAAAGCACATCATCTTCTCGCAAAATTGTTGCGGCAGCAGAATATTATAGAATCGTTCGACAACTTTTACAAAGCGAAAAAACTTCTTGAACCCTTAGATGAAAATCTGAAACTTGCGGAGGTTTATGTTGACATATCATACTTGTATTTAGACATCAAAGATTTCGTGGAAAGTGAAAAGTACACTAAAGCAGCTTTGGTAGTTGCGACAGATCTGAAGGAGGAGAAAATGATATATCACTGCTACGATCTCCTTTCACGTAATAGCTATGAATTGGCTAATTACACAGAGGCGCTGCGGTATGCAAATCTAGCACATCAAACCATTACAGATCACTCGGCCATCTTCGCGTCCGCGCAATCGGTGAAGGCGCTTGAGCTTATTGCCGACATATATTTACAAACTTCACAGCTTGCTGCTGCAGAGAAAAGATATCTATCATCGCTCGAATTGGCTACTTCCCATGATGACAGGCAGAGACTCCTCCTGAAAATCGCGGAACTTAATCTTATGGAGCAGAAAAATGTGCGCTTTAACGAAGTACTTTCAGCTACCGATCAGGAAAATGCTGGTGCTTTAAACAAGCACAAAATAAAAGCAGACCTGCTTCGCACCAATTTTTACCTGTCAAATTTTAACAGCGATAGAGCCCTTCAAACAGCGGCAGATGCTTTCAAATTGGCAAGGCAGCTGAATTGCGCTCAATTACAACTTGAGGCACTTCATCTGCTGGTCAATCTTGACAAAATAAATTCACAGAAAAACGCTCGTGAATATATAAGGCTATTCGACAGTATTCAATTTGCAGAGCGGCAGATTCAAACCAAATGCGCACGAATAGCTTTCAACACTGATGAACTGGCGAAAGAAAAGGAAGCAGCAATCGAACAAGCACGGGTTGTGGCTGGGTCTTCAATAGTTGCAATCCTGACGCTTTTGCTGATAACGATTATTATCCGGCAAGCGTTACAACAAAGGCAGCTTGTTCTGGCAAAACGTCAAATTGTCGCCAATAAAGATGTATATATAAATATTGCAGATCAAAAGATGGCAATAGATCAACTTCGACGCGCTGAGGAATCCCGAATCGCTGCCGGCCTTTCAACAGGAATTATCAACAGGCTGCGGCAGACGCAAAAAAACTTGCTGATCCTTGAGGAGAAAACCGATCATGAAACTATCGACAGGTGCCAGCAATATATCGACGATCTTCAAAATATAGAAAAAGAAGTTCGAAATGTATCGCATGACCTAAATCATGAAATGTTTTCAGGGAATAGTAGTTTCAATACTATTTTAGATCAGCTGACAGATTCTTTTCAAAACAAACCGGCCGCAATTTTCAAAGAGATCGAAGAGTCAGTGAATTGGGATGTAATGGAAAGCGCCGTTAAAATGAACCTGCATATTATTCTGCAAAAACTGCTTAAGAACATCAGCAAGTATTCCGTTCCCCGACATATTTTTGTCACAATTACAAGTAAGGGTGGAATCCTCCAGATGATCATACTAGAAGATGGAAACGGCTACTCGCAAAAACGCGCACATGGCCGCGCTGATACAAAAAACATCTTTGAACGGGTCACTTCACGAAATGGTAACATAGATATTCAAACCCGTGTAGGAAAAGGAACGACAATTATCGTAAATTTGCCGCTACGGTCTCTTTAATCTTACCGCTGCCATGGCAACAAAAGTCAATATCATCATTGTTGATGATCATCCCTTTATAATTGAAGGCTACAAAAATGCCATCAACAGTTACAGCTCTTCGTACGAATTTTCGATTTCTCAGGCAAATGATTGCGAAACAGCTTACAATATGATCATGGGCGCGGTCAGCAACCCATTCGACATAGCTTTTTTCGATATCAGCATGCCGCCATATCCCGAAAAAAATATTTTTTCCGGTGAGGACCTTGCACTTCTGGTAAAAGATGTGATGCCAAATTGTAAAATTGTGCTTTTAACAATGCACACCGAATTGCTTAAGATCAGTACGATTATCAAAAATATAAATCCAAGTGGACTCGTGATCAAAAACGACCTTACTTTTGATGAATTGCTGACAGCATTTGACCGGATCCTAAAAAATCAGAACTACTATAGTCAGACTGTTGTCAAGTTCGTTAGCCAGGCAAGTTTTGATAATGTAGAAATTGATCCTTTCGACAAACAGATCCTCTTTCACCTTTCAAAAGGGACTAAGACCAAAGATATTCCCAGTTACGTTCCACTTTCTTTGAGTGCCGTCGAGAAGCGGAAATTAAACTTAAAAGAAAAGCTGGAAGTTAAAGGAGCAACCGACGTAGAGCTTATAGCGGAAGCACGTAATAAAGGACTGCTGTAAAATATGCGGGAAACCGTAACTAAAAATGCGGGAAACCGCAACAGCCCATTCTTAAACACCTTGTACATTAGCAATGTGTTAAGAAGGCCATTTCCTAACACAGTCAGAAGCAATTTAAACTATTGTTTACTCCCAACAACAATAGAACAGTTTGAGCACTTAAGAAAAGCGATGTTAATTTTTTAATATCGCTTTTTTTTATTCCATTGCATTCCAGCCTCTAGCTTTCAGCGCAATCTTAGTATTGGCACGTGTTACAAGATGCAAACCCTCGCTTTTCTGGGTCATATGTCCGATAACGGTCATATTAGGATTTCCCTTGATCTTGTCAAAATCAGCCATCGCAACTGTAAACAGCAGTTCATAATCTTCACCGCCATTAATTGCCACAGTAGTCGAATCAATATTGAATTCTTCGCAAACGTTGATCAATTGGGGGTCTAACGGAAGTTTTTCTTCATATAAATTGCACCCGGTTTCAGATTGCCTGCACAAATGAATAAGTTCAGAAGAAAGTCCGTCTGAAATATCGATCATCGATGTTGGTTTTACTTCAAGCGCATGAAATAAAGTTCGCATATCTGTCCGCGCCTCAGGTTTCAACTGACGTTCTATGAGATATGTATACGCTTCAAGATCAGGCTGCGAATTCGGATTTACCTTAAAAACCTCCTTCTCACGTTCCAAAACCTGTAGTCCCATATAAGCAGCGCCAACATCACCCGAAACAACGATCAGATCATTGTCTTTTGCGCCATTTCTGTAAACAATTTCATCTTCATCAGCTTCCCCGATTGCCGTAATGCTAATGATCAAACCCTTTTGTGAAGAAGTCGTATCGCCACCAATCACATCAACTTTATAAACATTTGCCGCCAGTGTGATGCCTTCAAAAAGTTCTTCCAAAGCTTCAAGCGGAAATCTATTTGATACTGCAACTGAAACCGTGATCTGCGTCGGCCTGGCATTCATCGCACAAATGTCAGATACATTCACAGAAACAGCTTTGTATCCCAAATGTTTCAACGGCATGTAAGCAAGGTCAAAATGTACACCTTCAATCAATAAGTCAGTTGAAACAACCACTTTTTTGTCCTTAAAATCAAGCACCGCCGCATCGTCACCAATCGATTTCAATGTCGAGGGCTGATTAACCGTAAAATGTTTCGTCAGATGTTCAATCAGTCCGAATTCACCCAATTGGGCTATCGACGTCCGTTGAGGAGATTTATCTTCAAGCATAATTTTATTTATTGGGCGTTACCTTTCATGCGCTCGGCTTCCAGCCTCGCGCCTTCAGGTCAGGCTGTACGCTTCAAGTCCTCGCTGCGCTCCGGGCTTTCCGCTGCCATCCTTAACGCGGTTTTTCGTTAAATTAACAGCACAAAGTTACGAATAGCATACGGTTAAACATGCCTTATCTCGATCCAATGCCTTACGGTTTGTCGCAATTTTAGTATCTTCTGCTTTTAATTCGCAAATATGAACGCTTCAGATATAGTTACGCTTACCGTAAACCCTTCATTAGATAAAAGCACAAAATTCACCGGATTACTTCCTGAACAAAAAATCCGCTGCGACGCGCCACATTATGATGCCGGCGGTGGTGGGATCAACGTTTCTAAAGCTTTATCACGTCTCGGAGGTGAATCAACATGCATCTTTACATCGGGTGGCTCAAGTGGGCATTTGCTGGAGAAACTCGTTCAAAAAGAAAACATCAAAACAAAAACGATCCAGCTTCAAAACTGGACCAGAGAAAATTTTATCGCGCTTGAAACCGGAACGAACTCTCAATATCGTTTCGGCTTTCCCGGTTGCCCGCTAAACTCCGAAGAAACTAACGCCATCCTTGACGTTGTCCGCCAAACAAAATCAAAATTTTTCGTTGCCAGCGGCAGCTTAAACGAAGGACTCGCGTCAAATTTTTATTCCCAAGTAGGTGAAATTGTAAAAGCGAACGGAGCAAAATTTATAGCAGATACTTCAGGCGAAGCATTAAAAGAAGTTTTAAAAACCGGAGCATATTTAATAAAACCCAATGTTGGCGAACTCGCAAAACTGGTAGGTGTCACTCAACTTCATCCCGACGAAGCCGACGATGCAGCTTTAACATTAATAAACAGCGGCGGAGCAGAAATTGTAGTTGTTTCGCTGGGAGCTCAAGGCGCTGTATTGGTCACAAAAGATGAAACCTATTATGTTTCTGCTCCAAATGTGGCGCGAAAAAGCACCG
>DASWND010000103.1:0-14161 GCA_036399435.1 Flavobacterium sp. | reverse complement strand
AAATTTCCTGCGTCAAATCAGTTTCCAAAGTCTGCGCTAAATCAGGACGGCCTACATCACCAATAAATAACGTGTCGCCTGTAATTATGCCGTATTGTTTTTGATTTTCATCCAATAACAAATAGCATGTACTTTCCAGTGTATGGCCAGGTGTATGAAGGACTTTTACTGTATATCTTCCAATCCTGAACTCTTGATTATCTTCTGCAATAACAGCCTCAAACTCAGGTTTAGCAGTTGGTCCAAAAACAATATTTCCGCCAGTCTTCTTGGATAGATCGAGATGCCCGGAGACAAAGTCGGCGTGAAAATGTGTTTCAAATATATATTTTATTGAAGCACCATCACGAGAAGCTTTATCGATATAAGGCTGCACCTCGCGCAGTGGATCAAAGATTGCTGCCTCGCCGTCGCTTTCAAGGTAGTACGCAGCCTGAGCAATGCAACCTGTATAAATCTGCTGAATGTTCATATAAGTGTTATTTGGAGGCCGTTTGAACCTGATTTTATCAAATGAGAACTTCATTTACAAAAATAAAGACCGCCATTAGAAGTACAAATATGCCGAAACCTTTTGTAAGATTCGTGTCGTTTACAAATTTATTAAGGAACATACCTGCAAATATACCAATGATAGAAAATAGCGTGAAAGTAAACAGGAAAATCCAGTTAATGACTGTGTGGTCGAGATCACCGGTAAAACCTGTCAGTGAATTTATTGCAATTATAAGTAGGGAAGTGGCGATAGCTTTTTTGATCGGCAGTTTTGCAACATAGACCAATAACGGAATGAACAAGAATCCGCCTCCGGCTCCCACAAGTCCGACCAAAATTCCGGCAAAAAAAATTTTTATCAACATCAGAATCTGACTTCTATCCTCTTGTTCTGATGAATCCTCTTCTGGCTTTCGTCGCAACATCGACACACCTGAAAAGAACATGACAATGGCAAAAAGGACCATTAGGAATATGTCTTTTGTTATTGCAATGTGTGCATTTTCAAAAAGCATATGCGGAATAGCCGGAACAATAAATTTACGTGCCACAAAAACTCCAATCAGTGACGGAACAGCATAAATTAATCCTGTTCTTATCTCCACCTGATTGTTGCGAATATTTTTTAGCGTTCCAAAAGTTGATGTTGTACCAACTATAAATAGTGAATACGCCGCTGCCGTGACAGGTGAATAACCCATCAAATAAACCAATACAGGTACGGTTAGAATTGAACCTCCGCCACCCATTAATCCGAGGACTAATCCGATGACAACGGCGCAAGCATATCCAATATACTCCAGCATTTAATTTAAATTAGCGAGGAATTACTCCTGGTTTGTAAGTTTCCTGTAAGGAAATGCATTATAAACATGTCTCTTTGCAAATCGTGCAGGAGAATCGGCGTTGACCATTTTCACATAAGTTGCTTTTGGTACACTGAAATATTCATAGCTGCTACCATTTGAAAAAACGACTTTTAGGCGTCCGGTTTCATATTGATAATCAGAAAGACCTGCCTGAGCAATGGTTTCTTTGTATTCAGGAAGAAGTTGGTCGATTGTATCAGGGTGAATGCTCACAAGAAAATGATATGCCTCAATAACACGTTTGCTTTTTTCTTCAGCAGCTGCAAGTCCATCAGGATCAGCAGAAAACTTATCAGGATGGCATTCCTTCATCGAGTTCCTGTAAATTGTCTTCAGTTCTTTTAGCTCAACAGTTTTATCCACATTAAGCAGTTGCCGATATTCTCCAATCTTTTTCATAAAAATTAATCTCAATATTTTTGCAAAAGTAGGCTTTTAATCGACATTGCTCTCTAACAACAACGATACTTTAACACACTGGTTGCTATCAATCTACGTAAAAGAACAGGTGTTTTCTTGAATAAAGCTTATCTTTGATATCTTAAAATCCCCTATAAATGAGAAATATATACTTTGCGGCATTTCTGCTGCTGAGTTGTCTGTCGCATGGTCAGCTGGTCATCAACGAGCTTGATTCAGACAATCCAAGTACAGACGATAAGGAGTTTATTGAATTGAAATCCGATACGCCCAATTTTCCCCTTGATGGCTATGTAATAGTTCTTTACAATGGTTCATCTACTTCCAGCACTGCAAGCTTAAGTTATTATGCGATCGATCTTGATGGTTATACTACCGATGTAAACGGATTGATCTTGATTGGAAATAACAATGTTTCACCGGTTCCGGATGAATATTTTCCGGTGAGCATTTTTCAGAATGGTCCTGATGGAGTTGCAGTTTACATTGGCAATTCGACAGACTTTCCAGATGAGACTTTGGCAACTTCCGATAATTTGGTTGACGCCTTGGTATATGGCACAAGTGATCCCGATGCAGTTGAATTGATGGCATTGCTTGGTGTATCTGTTCAGGTTGATGAAAATATTAATTCACTTGGAACGACACAATCGATACAACGCAAGAGTGACGGAACGTACGAGGTAAAACAGCCAACTCCGGGTGCGCATAATGACGGAAGTGGAATTCCATTTAATGGATTAAGCGTTTCTACTTCTGCCGCAGAGTTAACTGAAGGTGCACAGGTTACAATAACATTTACAACTCAAAATCCGGTATCTCAAAATTTAAATTTTACGTTCACACTAAACAGCGGAAGCTTTACCACGAGTGATTTTTCGGGCAATGTGAATGTATTTATTCCTGCAGGAACATCGACGTTTTCAACCACCATTACTATTACTGATGATGTTTTGGATGATGGCGACGAGCTTGCCATAGTACGTTTTGGAAGTTTGCCCGCCGGCTACAACAGGCTGAACGATAATCTTGAAATTAGGGTTATTGACAATGATTATACAGTTGCACTATGGGGAACGCCATTGAATCCGACTTATGATGTCGTGGCTAGCACTGCACCAGCTAATTATTACGCTTCTCTTTCAGGCAAAGCTGGAGCTGAACTGGTTCAGGCGATAAAGGATATTATTGCGGATCCGGCGGTTGTACGTGAACAAAACTATGGCGATGTGACGACGATCCTTGAAGAAGCTGACCAAAATCCGGCTAACAGTAACGAAGTCTGGCTGATGTATGTTGAAGAAGGCAGAGCAAAATACAAATTTCAAACGACAGCAAGTAATGTCGGATCCTGGAACCGCGAGCACATTTTTCCGCAGTCAAGAGGTGGATTTGCCAATGGAACCGAATCAACACCAGACGGAATAAATGTTTATCTGCCTACAGATGCAGATGATCTTCTTGCCGGACATGGCGATGCGCATCACATTCGTGCGGAAGATGGTCCGGAGAACAGTTTGCGCAGCAATCGTGATTTCGGAAGCGATTACAATGGGCCTGCAGGAACCCAGGGCAGCTGGAAAGGTGATGTTGCGAGATCGCTGTTTTATATGGCGATCAGATATAATGCGTTGAGCCTTGTCAATGGGAATCCACCTGATACTACGTTGCATGAATTAGGCGACCTTCAAAGTTTATTAATGTGGAATCATGCCGATCCTTCGGATGATTTTGAGATGAACAGAAACAATGTGATCTACGAGTGGCAGATCAACAGAAATCCCTTTATTGATTACCCTGAACTGGCCGATTATATTTGGGGAGCACAGGCCGGTGAAGCATGGTTTCCGACGCTTGGAGCATCTGATTATGAAGTTTCGAAAGTCAATATCCTTCCAAATCCGGCTCGTGATCAGGTAACTATTACGGGATTGATGGAAGTTGGAGAGATGGTTATTTACAATATTGCCGGTGTGGAAATTAGTAGAACAATTGTGATGGACAATCAGTTGATAAACATCTCGTTGCCTTCAGGATTATATTTGGCAAAGATCATATCTGGTGGAAAGACATCTGTTAGGAAGCTTTTGATTTATTAGCCACGACCCGAGCGCTAGCGAACGGGCGAAGCAATACACGAATAAAAAATTTATTTTTCATCGATGTTATTCTCGATAGTCAGGTTTTGTAGTTTGAGTAAGGTTGACGCAAGCAGTGTTTACAAGCAATAGGATGTTATTTAAACAAACAACCCTAGCCCGGATGGAAGCGGCATCCTTTTGCTGCCCTTAAAATTCATAGCTTAGCCACGAAGTTTAAAGCAAAAGATACAGCGGACAGCCGGACACGAGCTCCCAAGGAGCGAACTGGCGAAGCAATAGCTTCTAAAATAAAAAACCCGACATTACATCGGGTTTTTCTTTTGCGTCTTAGTTGTTAGCTTCTTGAAGCGGCAACATTTTTTTGTTCTCCACGCGGAATGTAATTCGGTGCGTCGGGATGGTTGCTGGATTTAAATTTGTCGCTCATGGCGTCTGTCAGGTCTTCCATTTTGTCCATCAAAGGCTGTAATGTGCCTCTTTTATACAGGATTCCGAGGATCGTGGCAGCTGCAACTCCCGCTGCAACTCCGATAATTAACTTTTTGCTCATTATATATTTATTTGTTGGTTTAGCTTCCTACGATGTCGCCACCGTTGATATGAATTATTTGTCCGGTGATATATGAGGCATCGTTGCTTGCCAAAAATACGTAAGCTGGAGCAACTTCCGACGGTTGTCCGGCTCTTTTCATTGGGGTGTGTATTCCGAATTCGGTCACATCATCAAACGTTGCCGGAATCAAAGGCGTCCAGATTGGCCCAGGCGCAACTCCGTTTACCCGAATGCCTCTGCTTACGAGATTGGATGACAGAGAACGTGTAAAAGTGACAATTGCTCCTTTTGTGGTTGAATAATCAACCAGGTGCTCGCTTCCGCGGAATGCTGTGACTGAGGTTGTATTTAATATCGAATCTCCTTCTTTCAAATGTTTGACTGCCTCTTTGGTAGTATGAAAAAACGGGAAAATATTGGTTTGATATGTCAGTAAAAGCTGATCTGTGGTGATCTTTTCAATATCATGTTCTGAGAATTGAACGGCTGCGTTATTAACTAAGATATTTAATCCTCCAAATTCTTCAACTGTACGGCTGACAATTTCCCTGCAAAAATCTTCTTCTTTTAAATCTCCGCGAAGCAGAAGACATCTGCGGCCTTCCTTTTCGACCATAATTTTTGTTTCATTTGCATCATTATCTTCATTTAGATATGCAATTGCCACATCGGCGCCTTCACGTGCAAAATGAACTGCGATACTTCTTCCGATCCCGCTGTCTCCGCCGGTAATTAATGCGATTTTATTTTTTAGTTTGTTGCTGCCTTGATATTCTGCATGAATTACTTCAGGATTCGGAATCATTTTGGCTTCGCTTCCAGGCAAATTTTGTTCCTGGTCAGGAAAGGAGTTTTGTTCTTCCATTTATATATTCTTAAATTTCTTTATTAGCTGCTTCGTCGTTAACGTATGCTTCTGCAATGACTGAAAGTTTAAGATCGAGTTCTTTTTCTTCCTGCAGGTTTTTTTCGAGCAGGGCGACAACATCTTCTTCTTTTAGTGAAAATGCAAAAGATTTTAAAGTTCCGTAGGAAGCGATTTCGCAATGGATGATATGCTGAACGTTGGCTATAAGGGCGGCATCGCGTACTGCGCCAGGGACAGTTTGCCCGATTACAAAATCAGCTTCATTAATAAGCGCGTCAACTGCTTCAAATTTCTTTTCTTCAGCAGGAATGCCTATACTTTCAAAAATCTTCTCCAGCCGGTCGGCGTGGATCATTGTATTTGTCAGATGAAGTGTCAGCATTTTTGTGATATCCTTTGAACTGATGTACTTGATCAGGTTTGAAAAAGCAGGTGCCAGAGCGCGCTCGGCCCAATAAACCTGTCGTAGGTATTCTTCGAAAAGTGTTCTCAACGCTGTTACTTCTTCGACGTTGCCAGGTTGCCTGATATTCGACTGCATATAAAGGAGGTTTAAGAATTTGCGCTCTTGTCCGCATTGGGAATGGGTCAAAGTTCAACATCTTTCTCCTGAGCTAATTATATAATTCAAAAATATTATTACACCATTACTAGAAGAAGCCTCTGCTAATACTAATGCAATTACGAAAGTTGTAACTATTTTGAAAAATGTTGTAATGAGAATTCATAGTGTGAACAGTAACTTCATCATAGTTAAAATCTAATCTTATGAAAAACTTAAAACCGCTACTTTCTGCTGTTCTGCTATCTGCATCAGTGGGAATTTCATCATGCAAAGAACATCATGAAGAAGGACATCAGGATGTTGGTGCGGGTGTCCAAAATGGTGAAAGCTTCAGCAACGAGCAAAATAATGCCAACGGAAATCAACAGGAGGATCATCCCGGGCAAAATATCGGCAATAATAGCGATTCTACGAGTGTGGAAGGAAAACCAGGAAACCGATCAAATTACTGATTTTTACAAATAAATTCTTCGTAAGAAATTTTTTGCATCTATCACGTAATCAATTATTTAGAGCTTAATTTTTGTCTTATTTTTCGCTTAAGAAATCCCTTATAAAACCGATGGAAATGTTGTAATTAATAGGAAAAAAGATATAACGGCTTTTGCGTTTGTTAATGATAAGTTTGTGTAGAAGATACTTCTGCTTATACGCTGCAATGCGTTAGTTGCGTGCAGATTAAGCAATTTTTGCCACAATAATCAAACAACAAACCATATGAAGAACATCCTTATTACGGGTGGAGCCGGCTTTATCGGTTCTCATCTTGCTGACGAGCTTATTGAAAATGGGTACAATGTGCGCGTGCTCGACAATCTATCAGAACAGGTTCACGGTCCGGACGCCGGGAGGCCGGATTATCTAAATGATCAGGTAGAGTTTATATTCGGCGATGTCCGCGATAAACATGCAGTTCGGAGCGCCCTCGAAGGCATTGATGCAGTTTATCACTTTGCCGCAATGGTTGGCGTTGGTCAAAGTATGTATCAAATTAAGGATTACACCGATGTTAATAATGTAGGAACAGCTGTCTTGCTGGAAGCATTGATTGAAAATCCTGTTAAAAAACTAGTGGTCGCTTCTAGCATGAGTATTTACGGTGAAGGGCTTTACGCTGACGCCGATGGAAGCCAATATCAGGAAACCGCCCGTACGCTTGAGAATCTTAAGCGTCATCAATGGGAACTTTACGATGACAACCAAAACGCTTTAACTCCGCTTCCGACTCCGGAAGAGAAACGCCCAAACCTTTCCTCAGTTTATGCATTATCGAAATACGATCAGGAGCGCCTATGCCTGATCACAGGAAGCGCATATAATATTCCGACTACCGCTTTACGGTTCTTCAACGTTTACGGCACTCGCCAGGCGCTGTCAAATCCATATACAGGCGTACTTGCAATTTTCGCGTCAAGACTGCTCAACAATAATCCACCATTACTTTTTGAAGACGGAAATCAAAAGCGTGATTTCGTGCATGTCAAGGATGTTGCACGTGCGTGCAGGCTTGCTCTTGAAAAAACTGAAGCTAACGGCGAAGTACTCAATATTGGCAGCGGAAACCAGTACACAGTCAGATATATCGCCGATAAATTGTCTGAAGTCATGAATAAAAATATTCAGCCTGAAGTCAGTGGTAAATACAGAATCGGTGATATCAGGCATTGTTTCGCCGATCTGGCTAAGGCAAAGCGCGTACTGGGTTACGAACCACAGGTCAGATTTGAAGACGGTTTAAAAGAACTGGCTGAATGGCTTGAGGGTCAAATTGCAGTCGACAGCGTAAGTCAGGCTAACGAAGAACTTGCATCACGAGGATTAACTGTATAAAAAATGAATATGAAAGAAGTATATAATTCACGGCCTGCTGTCGGAATTTTAGAATGGTTCAGGCCAGGTGAACACGATCAGGTGCGTCAGGTGATCGACGATATGAACAGGCTTGGATTTAAGCATATTAGAACTGGAATTTCCTGGGCAGATTCATACGAACCTTCTACACAGGAATGGTACGATTGGCTGTTCCCTGAACTCGCAAAACATTTCGAGATTTTGCCATGCTTTCATTATACGCCGCCATCTATAGGCGAGGAGCCGAAAATTTCTTCGCCACCTAAAGATCTGAAAGCATATGCCGATTTTCTTGATGTGATGATCGACAGATATGGTGAATATTTTACCTGGGTTGAGCTGTGGAATGAACCAAACAATAGATTGGAGTACGATTTTACAATGGATTATTCCTGGTTCAAATTCTCAGAAATGATCGGACAGGCGGCTCATTGGGCGCAGCATAAAGGAAAGAAAACTGTTTTAGGCGGTATGAGTCCGATTGATCCAAACTGGCTGCAGGTAATGTTTGAAAACGGTGTTTTACAATATATTGATGCTGTTGGTATTCACGGTTTTCCTGAAGTTTACGATCAGCAATGGTCGGGGTGGGAAAATAATGTGAATCGTATCCGTGAGGTGATTGATCGCAACAATTTGAATTGTGAAATCTGGATAACAGAAGCAGGATTTTCGACATGGCAGCATGATGAAGTCAAACAATGGCAGGAGTTTAAAAAAGTCATGGAGCAAAATGTCAGTAGAGTTTATTGGTATAGCATGAACGATTTGAATCCTGCAATTCCGTCTGTTGGTGGATTTCATTTGGATGAACGAGACTATCACTTTGGATTAAAAAGGTTTGATGGAACTGAAAAGTTGCTATTTAAGCTTCTTTCACGTGAAAAATTAAACGGAATTACTTCCATCAATTATATCGATAAGAAATACAGCGTTTCGGAACCTGAAATGTATAGCCTGATTACTGGTGGAGCAGGTTTCGTCGGAACAAATGTAGCAAGCCGATTGTTGAGCGAAGGCAAGCGCGTAATGATCTATGATAACATTTCGCGTGATGGCGTTGAGCAAAACCTCCAATGGCTAAAACAAGAATATGGTGATAAACTGATCGTTCAGATCGCAGATATTACTGAAAAACGTGTTCTAGAGGATTGTGTACGCAATGCATCCGAAGTTTTTCATTTTTCTGCTCAGGTGGCAGTTACATCTTCATTGACCAATCCTGAACATGATTTCCGTGTCAATATCGAAGGAACTTTCAACGTCCTTGAAGCAATTCGGAAAGCGCCTCATCAGCCGCCGCTTATTTTTACTTCAACAAATAAGGTTTACGGCGACCTTGAAGATCTGAGCCTAAAAACAAATGATACACGTTATTACCCGGAAAGTAAATTTATACGCGAAAATGGAGTTGATGAAAGTCGTCCGCTTGATTTCCACAGTCCGTATGGATGTTCTAAAGGTGCTGCAGATCAATATATATTAGATTATGCACGCTCTTACGGATTGAAAACCGTCGTTTTTAGGATGAGCTGTATTTATGGACCGCATCAGTTTGGTACAGAAGATCAAGGTTGGGTTGCGCATTTCCTGATCCGTGCACTTGAACGCAAACCGATCACAATTTATGGCAACGGAAAGCAGGTACGTGATATATTGTTTGTAGAAGATCTGGTCGATGCTTTTATGCTGGCATCTAAAAACATGAACAAAATCGCAGGTCAGGTTTTCAATATTGGAGGCGGACCTGAAAACACAATCAGCCTGCGTGAAATTCTGGACATCATCAAGGATAAGACCGAGCAGGAGATGGACATCACTTATGAAGGATGGCGCACCGGCGATCAGTTTTATTATGTATCCAATACTTCAAAATTCTCAAAAGCGACTGGATGGTCACCAAAACACAATGTATCTGAAGGCATTGAAGCTTTAATGCTTTGGCTTTGTGAGAATAGAAATATTGAACTCAAAGTAAAACAAAACCCGTCAAAAGCTGTCGCAATATGAACAATATAGAAACTGCTGAAACACATCTTCATGTTCTTAATTGCGATCAAGGTTTTATGAAGGGTGCTGTAATTACAAGTCCAGGTGCTGTTAACATAAGCCGAATTGATATTCCCGAACCGGCCATAAACGAAGTAAGAATTAAGATTGAAGGCTGCGGCGTTTGTGCCTCCAATATTCCCATCTGGGAAGGACGGGAATGGTTTAATTATCCTGTTCCTGCGGGAAATCCCGGTCATGAAGGCTGGGGCGTAATTGACGCTATTGGAAGTGAAGTTAACAGTTTAACGATCGGCGATCGCGTTGCCTGTTTATCCTACAAAGCATACGCAGAATATGATATTGCCAAAGCAGATGAAGTAGTAAAATTACCTGAATTCTTGCACGGAAAGCCATTTCCGGGTGAGCCATTAGGTTGTGCTATGAACATTTTTGCAAGATGTGAAATTAAAGAAGGTGACACTGTAGCAATTGTTGGCGCCGGATTCCTCGGACTTCTTCTGACGCAATTAGCTAAGTCTGCGGGAGCAATTGTAATAGCAATTTCTAAACGTGATTATTCACTTCAGATGGCAGATTCGGCAGGAGCTGATCATTTGATTCCGATGGATGATCATTATAAAATTATTGAAAAGGTCAGCGAAATTACTAGTGGAAATTTATGCGACAAAGTTATAGAAGTCACGGGAAAAGAGTGGCCCTTAAACCTGTCAATTGAATTAACACGTGAGCGTGGACGCCTGATTGTGGCCGGCTTCCACCAAGACGGAATGCGTCAGGTGAATATGCAGATGCTCAACTGGAGAGGAATCGACCTCATCAGTGCGCACGAGCGTGATCCAAAACAATATATCAAAGGAATGAATGACGCTATTGTCGCAATTGAACAAGGTCGAATGAATCCATATCCTTTCTTCACGCACACATACAATCTCGAAGAAATGGCGCAGGCATATGCAGATCTTACACAACGACCTGACGGATTTATCAAAGCAATAATCACCACCTCATAATGGATAGTGCAACTTTAGAATCTAAGAAACAACTTTCACTTGGCTTTATCGGCGTTGGCTGGATCGGACGAAACAGAATGCAGGTTTTGCTTGACAGCGGACAGGCAACTGCGGCTGTTATTTCCGAACCTCATGAAGTCAATGCAGCAGAAGCTTTAAATGCTGCACCAAATGCGTTTTATGCTGCGACTCCGGATGATGTGTATTTGAATAGCAAACTTGACGGAATCGTCATTGCAACTCCAAGCGCATTACATGCTGAACAATCACTTCACGCACTGACTGCCGGGAAAGCTGTTTTTTGTCAGAAGCCTTTGGGCAGGAATGCCGATGAAGTCAAAGCACTCGCTGCCGCTTCAGAAAAGGCTGATAAACTATTATCTGTCGATTTATCCTATCGATATACAAAAGCATATAAGGCTGTTCACGATGTGATAACATCCGGCGCTATCGGAAAAGTTTACGCTGCGGAACTGGTATTTCACAATGCTTACGGTCCGGATAAAAATTGGTTTTATGACGTAAAGCAATCCGGCGGCGGATGCGTAATG
Organism: Flavobacterium sp.; assembly: GCA_036399435.1. Lineage (GTDB taxonomy): Bacteria > Bacteroidota > Bacteroidia > Flavobacteriales > Flavobacteriaceae > Flavobacterium. Next base: position 2,864 of record DASWND010000103.1, on the reverse strand, counting down.
GACCTCGGGATTCACCTGGTCGATCTCGCAATGTGGACGCTGGGATTTCCTGAAGTTAAAGAGGTCCGAAGCCATCTTTTTCATCAAGGCCAACGGATGCAGCCGGGCGAAGAAAAAGCCGAAGATTTTGCGTCTGTTTCGATGTTGACAGATGATGATACTGTTATTAATCTTGAATGTTCATGGAATGTATCAGCTGGAAAAGACGCTGTAATTGAAGCTAAATTCTATGGAACAAATGGTGGTGCGGCATTTATAAACACCAACGGATCCTTCTACGATTTTCGAGCTGAGAAATATAACGGAACCCAAACAGAAGTTTTGTTTTCAGAATCCGATGAATGGAGTGGAAGAGCGGGAATTGTCTGGGCAGGAAAAGTATTAAAAGGACAAGGTTATGATGCAGAATCGGCAAACGAATACATCAAGACCGCAGCCGTAATCGACAGGATTTATGGCAGATAACAAATTAAAAGTTTTGATGACTGCCGACGCTATAGGTGGTGTGTGGACATATGCAATTGAATTGTGCAAAGGTCTCGAATATTATAATGTTGAAGTTCATTTAGCTATTTTGGGAGCACTTCCAAGCGAGCTGCAGAAGCAGCAAACAGACGTGCTTTCAAATGTTTCATTATATGAATCAGACTACAAGCTTGAATGGATGGAAGATCCTATGTCAGATGTTTTTGCAGCACGCGACTGGCTTAAATCATTATATTTTCAGATCCAGCCTGATTTGATTCACTTCAATAACTTCGGGCAGGTGGATTTCCAGTGGGAATGTCCGGCTATAACAGTTTTTCATTCCTGTGTTCAAACATGGTTCAGATCTGTTAAGAACATTGATGCACCGCACGAGTGGAATCAATATAAAAAACTTGTTGCAAATGCTCTGACTACATCTGATGTTGTCGTCTTTCCAACGCTTTCAATGAAAAAAGATGCAGAAGCTATTTACCGGAATACAAATAGTGTAATTATATATAACGGGAGTTCTGCAACTGAAAAATCTACCAATAAAGAACCTTTTATCTTTTGCGCCGGACGTATTTGGGACGAAGCTAAAAATGTTCAGTTGCTGCTCGAAATCGCTCCCTCATTGTCGTGGCCGGTCGTCATTGCAGGAAAAGGTTCTGAAGGATTATCCCGTGATAATGTGACATTCCTCGGTCAGATCAGTCACACTGAAGTACAGGATTATATGGCACGCGCTGCAATTTATGTGCTGCCGGCAAAGTACGAACCATTCGGACTATCGGTATTAGAAGCAGCAAAGGCAGGATGTGCTCTGGCATTAAGCAACATTGCAACATTTTCTGAATTATGGGAAAATTGCGCAATTTATTTTGATCCGGATGATTCAGATGCTGCTCGCGAAACACTTGAAAAGCTCACTACTGATTTAAATTTTCGAAATCATCTTGCAGCAAGATCACGGCAGAAATCTTCAAACTATACAACACAGCGCATGACCGATAAATATTATAACCTCTATCTCTCGATCGTCACACAAAATGAACCTCAAAACAAACATCAATAAATATGAAGATAGTTTTATTTTATCACTCTTTATTATCCGATTGGAATCATGGCAACGCGCATTTTTTACGCGGAACAATCCGGGAATTATTGAGAAGAGGCCACGATGTTTCACTTTATGAACCTAAAGGAAACTGGAGCCTTACGAATCTAACAGCTGATCATGGCGATAAGCCGCTGATCGAATTTTCAGAATATTATCCAATGCTAAAGTCGCATTTCTACGACACCTCGGCGCCATTAAAAGATCAGGAAATTTTCACGGATGCAGATCTGGTCATCGTTCATGAATGGAATGAACCAGAACTAGTAGCAGCCGTAGGCAAGTTCAAAACTAAATATGGATACAAGCTGCTGTTTCACGATACACATCACCGCGCGGTCTCTGACATTGACGGCATGTTGAAGTACGACTTCACTAATTATGATGGTGCGCTTGTTTTTGGGAAGGTCATCCGCGAAATTTATAAAAAGAAAAAGTGGATAGAAAAAGTGTGGACCTGGCATGAAGCCGCCGATGTCGCACTGTTTAAACCAATTAAAGACGTTGAAAAAGAAGGCGATCTCGTCTGGATCGGAAACTGGGGCGATGATGAGCGGAAAGAGGAACTAAACGAGTTTTTGATAAAACCAGTGAAAGCACTTGGAATAAAAGCAAAAGTCTACGGTGTTCGCTATCCGAAAGAAGCACTTGCAGCTTTACAGGATGCAGGAATCGAATATGGTGGTTATCTGCCGAACTATAAAGTCCCGGAAGTTTTTTCAAAGTATAAAGTGACAGTTCACGTTCCGCGCGGACCTTACACCAAACTTTTACCAGGAATCCCAACCATTCGTCCGTTTGAGGCAATGGCATGCGGAATACCAATGATTTCAGCTCCATGGAAAGATGTTGAGAATCTTTTTACGCCGGGCGTTGATTTTCTAACGGCGAAAAATGGTGGTGAAATGCGCTCAAAACTTGAATACATTCTTTCAGATGAAAAAGTAGCGAATAAAATTTCCCAGGCAGGCAGAATCACAATTCTTAACAAGCATACATGTTCACATAGAATAAACGAACTTGAACTGGTTGCAGAACAACTCGGAATTGCAGAAAATCTGGTGTATCCCACAACTAACAAATCAATGGCAATATGAAAAATAAAAACCTCAACATCGCCTTCTTCGGATCAAGCATTGTCTCGGCATATTGGAATGGCGCAGCAACTTATTACCGCGGTATCGTGAAGGCACTCAACCAAATGGGCCATCACGTAACTTTTTATGAACCCGATATATACGAACGACAAAAGCATCGTGACATCGCTGATCCGGAATAT
>DASWND010000102.1:0-11753 GCA_036399435.1 Flavobacterium sp. | reverse complement strand
ATAAGTTCCGGCTTTAACCCAAATTGAGGCATTTGCAGGAGCGTCCAATAAAGCATCTTGTAAGTTGGTGTAGGCGTTTGCCCAGCTGGAACCATTATTAGCACCAGTTGCGGACGAATTGACAAAAATTTGTGCGTTGGCTGCGAAGCCCAATACAGCAAGGAATGTGGTAAAAAAGTATTTCTTTTTCATAAAAAATTTTTAGTGCGCAAATATAGTGAAGAACAATCACCTACGCTCCAAAAATTCAATATATAAAGAAGTTTATTAATGACAACCCGCTAGTGTTGTTGCAATTATGAATTTGCTCTAAAAGCAACATGCGAGACATTTTCCTGCTGCCACTCGCCTATTATCTTGACGTTTTCGTTTTCAAGTTCAGATATTGTCTTCATAAAAACTAGATCAGGATCGGCTTCAAGTTGTTTCAAAACGTCCTCGTCGACGGTCATGGTTACATCTACAAGTGTAGTGATATCATCTTCCGAAGCATTGAGGTCGTAAAGCTGCTCATCATTATCATCACCGCCTGTGTCATATTCAACCAATTTATCAAATGTAGCTGAGCGGTTTCTCAGTCTTCTTACAATTGCTTCTTTTATTTCAGGTTGTTTACTCTTGTCTCCGTTTGAATAAAGAGCTTCATCTGTAATGATGAATTGTGCTGTGATATTGATCATAGATTGCTGTTTTACTCAAATTTAATAATAAGATATCAGGAGTAAAATGCTTTTAACTTTTTACTTGCTATTGTAATACTTTGTGATCAGGTACATATTTGAAAATCCATATACCCGGTTTTTGATCAGGTTTACAAGTTCATGATTATCAGCGAAAGCCTGTATTGCAGCGTCGGGAAAGTTGGAAGGCGTTATTTGCAGCAGCTCTTGTCCTTTCTGAACATAATACACCACATTATTAGTTTTGTAACCATCAAGGTATATCCTGTTGTAGTCACTTTGCTGAGGCCGGTATTCGAACAGTTTTGCTTTACCGTCAACAAGGAGCTTAAGAAATGGAAGTTCAGCAGAAGTACTGCGGACAAATAAGTTGTTTCTATAGCGATAAGCTTTAACTTCAGAATTTATCTGATGCGTTGCCTTATCAGAAACCAGTCGCAAATCATCACGTCCTTCGATTTTACCGTAGATCGTATCGTTATTATTCAGGACTACAAAGTCTTGTAGTTCGGGTTGTACTGAAGTAAAGTTTCCAAACTTTTTGATCGAAATCGAAGATTCGTTTCTTGGCTTGGATGATGCATAAATTGGATCTTCGTTATCATCAGCGAGATAGATCAAATCGTTAAACCGGATTGTTTGGGCATTTCGAATGGTGACAATTGGCGACTGACCAATCGCTTTGTTTCCATCTCGTTCGAGGTAAAGTTTACCTGGAGCTTTTTCCTTTATAACGCCATAAATTGTATCTCCTTTTTTAACTATATAATCTTCGAATTCATGTTGAGCATTCGATACAGATGCAGCAAAAACTGTCAAGGCTAAAATTGTTATCTTTTTCATCATCTTATGTTTCATCACTTGTAAACGCAGTAAAACTTTTCTTCTTGTATGGCCTGATGATTAATCTGCCCTCGCGATCAGAACGAACGTAATTATATGCCCACGTGGTAAAGACCATCAGGCGGTTTTTAAAGCCGATCAGTGAAAACAAGTGAACGAACATCCAGACGAACCAGGCCAAAATCCCGTGAAAATGGCCTGATGGCAAATCAACAACTGCTTTATTACGGCCTATTGTTGCCATTGAACCTTTGTTGTCGTACTCGAAAGGCTCGAACAAGCGGTTGCTCAGCATTCTCTCGAAATTACCCGCCAGATGCCTTCCCTGCTGAATTGCGGGCTGCGCCATCATTGGCAGTCCTTGTGGATTGTCCTCGTCTTGCATCAGTGCGATATCGCCAATTGCAAAAATGTTTTCATACCCGTTGACCCGGTTGTATGCATCGACTTTTAACCGGTCGGCACGCGCATCGAGTAAGGCGCTGTTGAGTCCGCGTACCATTGCGCCTTGTACGCCGGCTGTCCAGATCACTGTTGAAGTTTCAAATCTGGTTTCAGTGTTTGTTGTTATTACACGGCCGTCGTAAGAGACGACCCGCATGTTTTTCCAGAGGTTGACGCCAAGCTCGAGCAGGAATTTTTCGGCTGCTGCCGACGACTTTTCGCTCATGGTGTTAAGAATCTTGTCGCCGCTCTGAATTAGATTTATCGTCATTAAGCTTAGATCGAGATCAGGATAATCTTTTTGAAGAATATCTTTTTTCATTTCTGCCAATGCGCCGGCGAGTTCGACCCCGGTTGGCCCGCCGCCTACGATGCAGAAGTTCATCAGGCAGTTTCGTTCACCGGTATCATTTGAAAGTACAGCCTGCTCAAAATTTTCAAGAATAAGGCTTCGAATGTTCAATGCCTGTGAAACAGTTTTCATAGACATTGTATTTCTTTCGACTTCCTTGTTTCCAAAATAGTTTGTTTTGGATCCGGTGGCGATCACCAGGTAGTCATAGCGTACATCGCCAATATCTGAAATCACTTTTTGATTGGCAGTATCAATTTCTTTTACCTGCGCCATGCGGAAGTAGAAGTTGTCGAAATTATGAATGATCTTTCGGATCGGATAAGCGATGGAGCCTGCTTCGAGTCCGCCTGTCGCTACCTGGTACAATAACGGTTGAAAATTGTGATAGTTATGCCTGTCAAGCAGGACAACCTGAAGCTTCTTTCGGCGAAGGCGCCTTGCTAAAGAAACGCCGGCAAAGCCTGCTCCAATTATTACAACACGTGGAAACTTAGAATCTGGAATGTTCATCTACTGGTTTTAGTTGGGGCATGATGACCTAAAGTTACATTATTTCCCAATAAATCCGTACAATGGAAAATATTGGAATGTTGATTTAATATCTGCAGCCACAGAATAGCCCCGATGGCAGCGGAAATCCTTTTTTGCAACTTCTTCCAGCCCCTCAAAAGTAGAGTGGCCAAAAGCAAAAAAGATTGGGAGCGTACAGCGGGACTGTAGTTGATTAGAATCGGATGATTGTGCTACTAAAAAAATCAATTACTTTGTAACGAATTTTATAATAGCGTACTAACGCCATATGATCGACCATTCAGAGCAGTCTTTTGTACAACAGCTGAAGCAGAACCAGAATATCATTCACAAGATATGCAGGCTGTATACCTCGGGGCAGGATGCTCACAAAGATCTGTTTCAGGAGATCACAATCCAGCTTTGGAAGGCATTTCCAAAATTTCGCGGTGAATCAAAATTTTCTACCTGGGCATACCGCGTTGCGCTGAATACTGCAATTACTTTATACAGAAAAAAAACACGGACGATAAGTACGGTTGAGTTCGAGACCGGCCGCCACTTTGTGAGCCAGGAAGATTACAATTATGAAGAGGAAGAACAGATCAAGCGGCTTTATGAAGCGGTCTACGTGCTGAATGACATTGAAAAAGCGCTTGTATTTATGTACCTTGAAGACAAGGATTATGCTGAAATATCGGAAACATTGGGAATTACTGAAGTTAATGCAAGGGTGAAAATGAACAGGATCAAAGGGAAACTTAAAAAATTATTAAATCCGTAACGGGTATGGAAGAATTAGATTTATTAAAAAAGGACTGGAAACGGCGCGAGAATTCATTTTCTCAGGTGTCGGAGCCGGAAATATACAAGATGCTCCACCGCAACTCGTCGAGCCTTGTGAAATGGATATTGATCATCAGCATCCTCGAACTTTTATTTTGGGCACTAATCAGTGTTTTGTACAACAATGAGGACTACCTCAAATCATTACAGCAGGAAAATTATGTGATCTACTTTAGGATATTGGAATGGTGTAATTATGCCGTGGTGGTTGTTTTTATCTTCTTGTTTTATAAGAATTACGTTGGAATTTCAACCACTGCATCTACCAGGACGTTGATGAACTCGATTTTAAAGACACGTAGAACGGTTCAAAAATATGTGTGGTATAATCTTGCTATGGGTGTTATCAGTCTAATTATTGGAATTTTGATTGCTCCGGAGTTTGACGAACTACAGGAAAAAATGGCCGGCAATACGAGGGATATGATCCTAATACTGGCGATCCTGTTTCTTGCCGTGGTGATCGCAATTGGGGCTTTCTGGTTGTTTTACAAAGTTTTATATGGCATCATGCTGAGAAAACTAAATACAAATTATAAAGAGCTTGAAAAAATCGACAACTAATATTTTTTATATTTACTATAAACTATATGCTATGAAAAAAACTTTTTTAGCGCTCGCAATGATGTTGGGCGCGGCTACATACGGCCAGCAGGCAAATTCGCTTCTTTGGAAAATCACCGGAAAAGATTTAAAAGAGCCATCCTATTTGTTTGGGACAATGCATATCATGTGCGATGCAACTTTAGATCCGGCAACTTTAAAAGCGCTTGATGCAACCAAACAGGTTTACCTTGAAATGGATATGGACGATCCTAACCTGCAGGCTGAACTGATGGGCGGAATCATGATGAAAGACGGAAAGACAATGTCGTCGATGATGTCGGAAGATGATTTTAAACTTTTGGATAAGTTAATGACCGAGAAAATGGGAACATCAGCTGCGATGTTCAATTCAGTTAAGCCGATTATGCTGAGTACGATGATGATCCCTTCTTTGATCGAATGTCCGCCTCAATCGATTGAAGGTGAAATTGTGAAAGTTGCCGGCCTCCAAAAAGAAGAAGTCTTAGGCCTTGAAACAATTCAGGATCAGCTTGCAATCTTCGATGCTGTTCCTTATCAGACGCAGGTCGACGAACTGATGCGATCTGTCCGTGACGGATTTGCTGCAGACAAAAAAGAGATGCTGAAAATGATAGAGGTTTACAAATCCGCAGATCTCAATGCGATGCTTAAGATGATGGATGAATCACCCAACAAACTGAGCTCAGGGTTTCAGGATGTATTGTTGACCGGCCGAAATAAAAAGTGGATTCCGAAGATTGAAGAAATTGCTAAAGCAACACCGACCTTCTTTGGAGTTGGCGCGGCACACCTCGGAGGAGAAAACGGAGTGATAGCGCTTCTGAAAAAGAAAGGCTACAAAGTTGAGCCGGTAAAATAAGATAAATGGGAATTAATATTCCCATTTTCTTTTTTCGTTAAGTGCGTTGTGTGCAGCGATCTCTTCGACGGGAATTACTTTAAGGAATGACGGATGCTGCTCGATTGCATATTCCACTTTCTCGACGATCTGCTCAATGGTGTCATTTTCATAATCGATGTCGAGCGGCGGTTTTATGATAAATGATTGCAATATTCCTTTTTTCTTGATCCGAAGGCCTTTTTTATCGAAGGCGCGGCGAAAACCATCAATAACAATTGGGACGACAATAGGTTTGTGCTGTTTGATAATATGCGCCGTTCCTTTGCGTACAGGCTTAAATGATTTTGTGGTTCCCTGTGGAAAAGTAATTACCCAGCCATCTTCAAGTGCGACGCGGATGTTTTCTGTATCGTTTGGGTCAACTTCCCGCTTCACGTCTTTTCCTTTTTCGCGCCAGGTACGCTGCACAGTAATTGCGCCTCCATATGCAAATATTTTGGGTAGGAAACCTTCGGTCATTGTTTCTTTTGCCGCAACGTAGTAGATGTTGAGTTTGGGATTCCACAAGTAGCCGATGTTCTTGATCGTATCAACCCTTCCATTCAGGCTGGCATTAAAAACATGGAACATCGCAACTACGTCAGCAAAGTAAGTCTGATGATTCGAAATGAACAGCACATTATTGGGGGGAAGTTCTTTAATGATCTCTGAACCCTCAATATCAAGTTCATTAAATCCGCGGAAGCGCCTGTGCGTAAATACACCGAGAATCCTTATCAGCCATTTTTTAAGAAAAAGAATATGCCCAAACGGGTTCCTTTTGAATAATCCCATAATTCAGGGTCGAAATTGAACGCTAAAAGTACAAATTTGGCAAATTATAAAGTTGCTTTTAACACTTCCTTTAGTTCGTTGAGCATCATTGCTGTTGCGCCCCATACGGCATGATTTGCAACGCGAAATGCGGGAACATTTACCGCTTCGGAGTAAGACGTTGCCATATTTTCAATTATCATATTCTGTTCATCAAGCAGTGCCGATAAGGGCAGTTCAACCATACCTGAAACTTCACGCGGATCAGGAATGAAATGAGGTGTTGTATCGATGTAGCCGAGAAAAGGCGCAACCATAAAATTGCTGGGCGGAATATAAACTTCACTGAAAGCACGTACTACGGTAACATTCCGCAGTGGTACACCTATTTCTTCTTCTGTTTCCCGAAGCGCGGTATATTCAAGCGATGAGTCATCCGGTTCCTCTTTGCCGCCCGGAAAAGCAATTTGGGAGGAATGAACTCCTTTGTAAGAGTTGCGTTTAATGAGCGCCATTGTTGCGGCAGAATCTTTTGGATAAATCAGCATCAGCACAGCAGCTTTTCGAGCATTGATTTTCGACAGATCAAGGTTGCGCATGATATCACGACGTTCAGGCGGAGCCATTTCGAGATGCGCCCTTTCGGCAGGTAGCTCAATATTGTGTATTTTTGCCGCGAGCTGTAAAAATGCATTGAAGTCCATTTTATAAAGATAACTTCCAAATCTGTTTCAGCAAAATCTAAAGTAAAAAAGTGATGTATAGCAAAGCTGAGATGTCAAAATTAAAACGTGAGTTCTGGATCGCTTTCGCGGAAAAATATCCGAGGAAGTGGCTGCTATATGACACAAAGATCAAGGACTTCAGCTTTAAATTCTTCGTCGACAACAGAAAAGCGGCGGTGATGATCGATATTGAGCCTAAGGATACAGAAAAACGTATCGCCTTATTTGAAAAACTTGAAGGCCTTCGCGCGATTCTCGAAGAAGAGTATCTCAAGGATCTGGTGTTCGAGAAGAATCTTACGTTGGAAACCGGTAAAATTATCAGCCGGGTGTGGACAGAAAGATCCGGCGTCAGTGTAAGCAATCCGGCAACGTGGGATGAAATTTTTGGGTTTTTCAGCGAAAAAATGAGCGCGATGGAATTGTTCTTTAATGACTTCTCCGACTTCTTAGCTGACTGATTCGAATGCATTTTTTTTAAAGTCTCTTAGGGCGTGACGGCGTCAACAATTATCAAAAATTATTGGCACTTGAATAGCCGTCAGGCTATCCGATATATCTTTTATTCGCTTCCGCCTCGCGCTGCGCCCGAGCCGCAAGCTTCATAAAAGGATGCCGCTTCTATCCCTCACGCAATCTTGCAATAGTTTTGAATGACAAAAATTTCGGCAGAAATGGTGTTATGAACTACATTTACTTTTCTTTAAATTTATAAAATGAAAGAATTTTACTTACAATTGGCCTCTTAACAGTCTCCAACATATTCATGACCCTGGCGTGGTATGGCCATTTGAAGTTCAAACAGATGAGCTGGTTTAGTGGCTTGGGCCTGATCAGCATTATATTAATAAGTTACCTGCTATTTTTGAGTAACTAACTATGAATCCATCATGAGCAACACTTTCTCTAGCTTATTATTTTTTACTATTAGCCTTTCTTGCTATGCACAAAAAAAAGCATTGGACTTCACGCTAGATTGTAGTTTTAAAAATGATTTTTCAGGTTACATTTTTATAGATTACAATGAGAGGGTTGATAGTTGTCTTGTGGTGAATAATAAATGCATCTTTAGGGGTAAACTTGAAAAACCTATTGTAGCTGCTACCTTTTTTTTAAGAGGAAAAGGTGCAGCACAGAATCGTACCATTTACCTTGAACCTGCAAACATTAAAGCGGAAATCACAACGCAAGAAAGGAAACTACAAGATGGCATGAATTTAATCTACTTTTTTATCGATAAAGTATCTGGATCAAATACTAATGTTATTTACGAACAATATGAGGAATTTGAGAAGAAACATAGTGCCGATAAAAACTTTGCCGAACTTTCATTACTAAAACTTGATGAATTAGTAAACATAAACCCAGGTAATCCAATTGTAGGTGTTTTACTTTCCCGTTATTCTACAACTAGCACTTATGATAAAAAGGATTTGATTAAAGTATATGAAAAACTTGATAAAGAAAGTCAAAATGAATTTGATCTTAAATCAATAGAAAAGAATTTATTTCCAGAAATGCATGTTACTGTCAATGGTCCTGTGTTTGATTTTGAACTTCCCGATAAAAATGATATTCTTATTAATACTAAATCTTTGAAAGGAAAATGGTACTTAATCGATTTTTGGGCTAGTTGGTGTGGTCCATGCAGAGAACAAATCCCGCACTTAAAAAAGCTTTACGAACAATATAAAGGAAATGATTTTGAAGTAATTGCTATATCAATTGATAAAGATAAAAAACAGTGGCTAAAGGCTCTTCATGCCGAAAATCTTAGTTGGATAAATGTCAATGAAAACAAACACTGGTATGGCGCAATTGTAAAAAGATATAATGTTTACGGAATTCCTTCAAATTTTCTAATAAATCCTGAGGGGAAAATTTTTGCGAAAGATATTTCAGTAGAAGAATTAGAAAAAATACTAAAAGCACATAATTAAACAGCAGGTAACATTGGCTAATTACAATTGCTGCTTTCTGCTAACCGGAACTTTGTTCTTCCATTAATATTTCTAACTTGCAGAAAAGACTCAGGTCGCCAAGACGCAACTGATAATTAGCCGAAAACGTTGGGGAACCGCATTGTTCGAATATTTTTTATGATTCCGGCAAACATGATCGGCTACAGCGAAAACGGCGGACCATTCAATCTATGGCAGCTAAAGGTGCTTCAGGAAGTGATAACATTGGTTGTTTTTACAATCTTTACAGTATTGTTCTTTAAGAACGAAAGCTTTAGGACCAACCATCTAATAGGATTTAAATTTCTTATACTGGCGGTATATTTTATATTTAAGAAGTAGATAATCAACCGATTGCGAAAAAACTAAAATTTTATTTAAAAATCTTTGCAAAAAAGGTAGTGTGTTCTTACTTGAAGTTGTCTTAGCATTTTATTCTAATTGCTATTGCTGGCAATCCCGATGCTAAATTCCTATTCGGATGAAGATCCTATTGCGCTGAAGCACCTACAAGTTCAAGTGTTGCACTTCGTATCGTTCTGGCAGAATTTAAGTGGCTGCCAGAAAATCTGTCACTGAATGGTTTCAAACACCGACTTTTATATCTCTTGCCGAAAAGGTATTCCAAAACACAAATTTTACAGATTATAATGAACAGCAGCAACTTGTTTTCTTTGATGTCTCATCAAAACTTAGTTATAAGTTGAACGACAATAATGCACTTTCCATCGCGGGAATTGCTATTGACAATGCTCTCGATTTTAGCACTTCGGATGTAAATGCTGAATTCCGAAATCAGAAAATTGGATATCGCAATTATGGATCAAGTATCATTTTGGATAAAAAATCTAGCCAAAGGTTTAAGCAGAATTTACTTCTTCATTATTCTGCATTCTCCTTGAAATATGCAAAAATACAGCGCCAAACTCACTCTTTTGATGCATTTGAAAAACTGAATCGGGTAATAGATTCGGTGCTGAAATAAATTTCCATACATCGTGAATAACTTATTTAATATTTGTTGGCTATCAGCTCTTTGGAAATGATATATCGCATTCGTCCAAAACCAGAACTCTCGGATTTTCAATAGAGCTTGACCAGAAACAAGGCTTTAATGTTGCACATGCATCATTTTTCAATTTGAAGTACAACGTTGGTTCATGGGTTTTGAACGGCGGCGCGAAATACAATAATTATGTTCAGCTGAAAACCAGCACATTGAACCGCGCTTTTGTTGCAGAGAAACTTCGGTAAAAAATTTATCTGGCAGTTGACGTATGAAAGTAAAACAAAGGCTGCAAGTAAGATACATGAAAGCGTGGTCAACCCTAGCCCGGATGGAAGCGGCATCCTTTTATGGAGCGCCCGCGCAATAAAAGATACAGCGGACAGCCGGAACAGCTTCTAAGCGAGCAAAAACAAAAAGATCAATGGGAATAATAGCCCGGCGACCGCCAGCTTCCAGCCACGTTCTTTAAAAGTGAATTTCCCGTACTGGATCATAATTGCGCCCGTGACTGCAATTGTTATCAATGAAAGACCGAAAATGTCAGAATAGTAGATCCACCAGTTTGACGTGTTCTTGTGCAGCTTCATTGTGTCTCCGATCAACGGTGTCTTTTTAAATTGAACAATTTCTCCTTCGCCCGTTTTCAGGTCTATTTCTACATCGTGCTTTTCGTAGGAAATCCTGAATGTACCTTTCTTTACATTTTGACGCCTGAATTTATCATTGATGCCAAGTTCCTTCCCGAGTTTTTCGGCAAATTTATCATTAATCGCATCTTCGGCAGGCGGCGCAATTTTAATAGCTTTTGATTCAACCGTATATTTTTCTGGATGCCACGACTCGCGATGGTTCATCAGAATTCCGGAAAATGCAAATGATATAATGAGGCCAATGTAAAAATAGCCGAGGTCGCGGTGCAGGTTCCGAATTGTTGCCTGTTTCATGTTTAATTAAATTTATATCGCAGCGAAGTCATTACTTGTCTTGGTGCGATTGGGTTAACACTATAATTTTCATGCACCGTATAGTTCAGCACGTTTGCGACATTCGACACGCGGCACAATACAGAAAACTTTTTCCATGTATAACCTGCTGAAAAGTCGATAACAGTATAACCATCAAGTGGAATTTCACGGTCCCTAATTGATGATTCACCTGTGGTCTGATCGATTTGAATATCCTTGTTCCATCCACCAAGACGGTCACCGATGTAATTTCCTATTGCTCCAAAAGACAAACCTTTTAATTTACCGGACTGTAAAGTATAAAAGAAGCTCAAATTGGCAGTGTGTGCCGGAGTACGAACAACGCGGTCACCTTCAATGAAACTGCCATGGGTAGTTGCCGTGTTAGTATATCTCATATCATTGTAGCTGTAGCCCGCCATGATGTTGAGTCCGACAACCGGATGCGCGGTAATATCTACTTCAACACCTTTGCTTGTAGTTTCGCCGGTTAATACTTTAACTGCTGTGTCAATATTAATACTTCCGTCTGCTTTAAATTCTGCTGTTTGTGCTAAATTCGAGTTAATGATCTGATACAAAGTGAGATTCGTTGTAAATAAACCGTTCATATATTCCTTCTTCACGCCGACTTCAAACTGGTCTATTAATGATGGATCAATGTTATCGCCATTAACAGTTGTTCCTGTATTTGGTGTGAATGAGTTTGCATAGCTTGCAAATAAGGAAACGCTTTTAGTAGGCTGATATACTAGTCCAATCTTTGGAGAAAAAGCGGCAGCTTTTGAAAGTACTTCTGGCGCTGCTACCATTACTTCATCATCATTAAGGGCCGAAGTTTCCGCACGTGCTTGCTGCCATGACCAGCGAAGTCCTGCCAATACTTTGAATTGACGGGAAAGTGAGATTAAATCCTGAGCATAAACTCCAAATCTGTCAGTGGCAGTTGTGACAATTCTGGAATTTGTGCCCATTGGAATTCCGCTGCCCTGATCAAAGTTTTCGAAATCATATATATTTCCGCTTCCATAAGTTGCGGGAAATGTATAGGTAAAAGCATCAGTTTTGGAGTTTTCAAAATCTACTCCGGTGAACAATTGGTGTTTTACACTTCCAGTTTTGAAAACGCCATTAAGGCTGATCTGCTCGCCGAAAATTTGCTCCAGGTTTTTG
>DASWND010000101.1:0-11456 GCA_036399435.1 Flavobacterium sp. | reverse complement strand
CGTTTCTTTTGCTCGTCGCTGCCAAAAGTCAGGATATGATTTGTGCAAAGTGAATTATGTGCCGCAACGGATAATCCTATCGATGGGTCAACTTTTGATATTTCTTCTACAATCGTAATGTATTCGTGGTAACCTAGTCCGGATCCGCCAAGCTCTTCCGGAACAAGTACGCCCATAAAACCCATTTCACCAAGTTTTTTAAACAATGGTACAGGAAAGGTCTGCGATTCATCCCAGTCCATAATATTTGGTCTGATATGTTGTTCGGCAAAGTCGCGAATGGACTGAGCGATCATGGTTTGCGTTTCGTTTTGTTCGAAGTTCATTATTGAAGTATAATTTTAGAATTCCAAATATACAGCAATTATGTTGACCTTTTCAGCGGGGATGCCTTGTATTTTTATCAAATCGTCAGTGGATTTGATTTTTCCGTACATGCTTCGGTAAGTCACGATGTTTTTTGAGATCGGATATCTGAAGTAAGGAAATTTAGATAGTTCAGAGACTGACGCTTCATTGATTGCTATTTTCTTTACTGTTGGATCAGCAATGACTTTAAACCTGAGTTTCATTTCAGTAACTACCTCTTCTGAAATTCCCCATATATCTCCGATCTGTTCCATACTTGCAAAAGCGCCAAGTATAGTGCGCTGCTTAAGTATTCGTTCTGAAAGCGCAGGACCGATTCCGTAGACATTGATAAAATCTTCTGCAGTAGCGGAATTGATGTCTAAAACTGTTCGCGCTACAGTTTTATTGAAAGTTTTGAATTTGCTTCTGCTGCTTTTCTTCGTCACCCAATCTGGAAATTTAAAGTTCGGCGACATCTGTGCCAGCAATGAATCAGAGACTTTGGTGACAGCCTGAAATTCGGTTGCCGAATTTGCGAATTTGTTCTGGCTCCTGAATTTTAGAAGCCGGTCAATTTCTTCAACCGACATTCCGAGTGCATAACCCTTTTCATCTGTTATAAAGTTTGGATTATAAGGATAAGTCTTCCGGACCGGATTCGCTTTTGCCTGCTTCATCGAATCGATAACGGGCTGCAGCGCAAGCCATTTCTTATCATCGTCTGATAGTGGCTCCTCAGGCATCGGATCAAATCCGAAAGTAATAATAACCTGCAAGGTTGTAATAATTGCAAACAGAAACAGCAGTCCGATGCGTTGCGATCTTGTAAAGTGGAAATAAGGTTTGAGTGGCGTTAGATTCATTTATATGGCGTTTAAGTTGTTGATTTTGTCAGAGATCAAAGACGGAACTGCGCTTGGCGCGAATGAGATCTTTCAATTTTAGCCAGAATGCAAGCGTAAGGTAAACACCGAACCAGAGGCCGGCGGTGACGAACGAAATGTAAATGAAGAACAGCCTGACGCTGCTCGCGCGCATGCCAAGCCTGTCAGCCAAACGTGATGCTGCATTAAAACCGTGTTTTTCAAAGAAATATTTAAGTTTTATTACAACTGACATGTGCTTTGATTTGTTACAAAATTACGTCATTTTTAGCCTTCTGCGGCTGCATCAATTCGCTTCCGATTGCACATTGCATACAGCGCCCGAAGTTGCAGTATTCGTTCTTAAGTTGTAACAATGCCTGTGAGTCAAATGCATTTTCTGCCGCGACTCCGAAACTTCGGAATTTGTCGATGATCGAATTGTTTTCTGATGGCAGCATCATCATGAGTTCAATCAGCTGCTGTTCTGCATTTGTACCACGGCTTTTTTCATATGCGAACTTCATTGGGATTATAGTGTTGATGATCAGCAGTTGGATAAAGCTTGGCGAAAGCTGCTTTTTGCTGGCTCTGCTGACCTTTCCGAATTGGTAATGCGTGAGCCAGTATTCTGAAACTTCAATTTTGAATATTGCATAAAAACCAATTGGCAGGCTACAGTTTATTACTTCAGCAAACAGATTTTGATGAAGATGATACAGCGCCGCAAGTTGAGCCAGCCGAATGGTCGGAAAATTATCGGGACGATGCTTGAAGAATTGAATTGTTCCAACATGAGAGTCATCAAGCTGATATTTTTCTTTCAGGTATATCCACCTCTTTAGAAGATCGTTTTGATAAACATCCTCGCAATTTTGCAATGAACCGATGAGACCGAAAAGCAATGCCTCAATGTTGGCAACTTCGCCACGTTCTTTTCGAATGGCTGAAAATGGAATTCGTTGTGCAAGTTTAAAAAAGAGCTCGCCGTTGGTGTTAAGGCCGAAGTTTTTCGCCAGAAGATAAAACATTACCGCTTCCCAGTCTGATGCCGATTCATTTAATAAAATTTCGATTGCTTCCGACTTTCGGATAAGCCTTTCGACCAGCATCTTTTCCTGCCACGATCTAATTGTAAAGTGTGTGACAGATGCCAGATCACGTTCACAATAGATCCAGGACTTCGGCGTCGTCAATGAGGAGTATTTCTGAAGGCAATCTGCTGCAACGTAATGTTTAAGTTCAAGTGTCGTAACAGCAATGTTGTTTTTTTGGTAGATTTCCATGTCGTGATCCCAAACAACATGCAGAATTACGGTATCGTAAGCAGAATCAGATTCATGATGGTGGATATACCAATCTGAGGATTTAAGATGGATCTCAACATTTCCTGCCCATTTTTGTCCGCCGATGATCATTCTGGCATCAAAGAAATCAGGACCGGCTTGTTGTATATAATGCCCGGTAGAGATTATGGTGATAAGTTCGCCTGATGTGGATTGAAGGTTCAGGAGATTGAACTTCTTGTATCTCCACACGTAGTGCAGAAAATCTTCTTTCATTATATTTAATTTAGATGGCGTATAGTATATGCATCCAAATTAAAAAAAAATTTCTACATCACAAAATATCAGCGCATTAAGTACAACTTCGCACATGCGCGCGCATCCGATAATGCTTCGTGGTGATTTAGTGAAATATTGTTGCGGTCGCTGCAGTACTTGAGGTTAGCGGGTTTGTAACCTTTAGAGCGATAGATCCTGCAGGTACATTCCCATTTTGGCGCCAGTTCGAGTTCATCATAATAAAGTCCGTAGTACTTCATTGTTTTTGAAAGTACATTTCGGTCAAATGCTTCATTGTGTGCAACCACTTTTTTGCCCTGAACCCGACTTTGAAGTTCATGGAAACAATCGTCAAAAGTTTTTGCATTGATGGTCTCAACAGGCTTTATGCCGTGGCACATGATGTTGCGGTACCAATATTCGTTGTTTGGAGGCTGAATCAGGGTGTGAAATTCATCCACAATAACACCATCGATTACAGTAACGATTCCGACAGCGCATGCACTCTCAGGACGTCCTGTGGCTGTTTCGAAGTCTATTGCGACGAAATTCATTATTTGATCGATCCGATAATATCGTACTTGGTGATAATATGATGCTTTCCGTTTCCGAGATCCACGAGTACCGCCTGGTTCTCTTTTGAGAAAAGTTTTGAAACTTCTTCTAATGAAGCACCGGTTTGAACAATAGGATATGGTTTGCCCATTACTTCACGAATCGGTTTTTCGGCGATGTCTTTGTCTTCGACATAGCTGCGGAAAAGATCAGATTCGTCGATTGAGCCGACAAAGCCTGTAACATCGATCACCGGAATTTGAGAAATCTTATACTTGCGCATCCTTTCGATCGCGTGTGAAACAAGTTCTTCTGTCCGTGCAACGACAAGCGGCTTGTCTAAGTGGTCTTTGATGACGTCTTCGGCTTTGGTTACCTCTTCATCGAGAAAACCGCGCTCACGCATCCAATCGTCGTTAAAAATCTTGCCAACATAGCGGCTTCCTGAGTCGTGGAATAAGACAACAACTACATCTTCAGGCTTGAAATGCTCTTTTAGCTGCAAAAGGCCTTTAATAGCCGAACCTGCAGAGTTGCCGACAAATATGCCTTCTTCCAATGCGATCTTACGTGTGTAGACCGCTGCATCCTTATCGGTAACTTTTGTGAACCCGTCTATGAGAGAGAAATCTACGTTCTTCGGAAGTATGTCTTCGCCGATTCCTTCTGTGATGTATGAGTAAATTTCGTTCTCGTCGAAGATGCCGGTTTCGTGATATTTTTTGAAAACCGAGCCATACGTATCTATTCCCCAGATTTTGATATTTGGATTCTTCTCTTTTAAGTATTTTGCTACACCTGATATTGTTCCGCCGGTTCCGACGCCAACGACGAAGTGAGTGATCTTTCCATCGGTTTGTTCCCAGATTTCGGGTCCTGTCTGCTCATAATGAGCGATAGTATTTGAAGGGTTGTCGTATTGATTGACATACCATGAATTCGGAGTATCCTCGCCCAGCCTTTTGGAAACAGAATAATATGAACGTGGATCGGTTGGTTCTACATCTGTCGGGCAAACGACCACCTTAGCACCTACGGCACGAAGTATGTCCATTTTTTCTTTTGACTGTTTGTCGGTGATGACGCAGATCAGTTTATATCCTTTTACGATCGCACCAAGTGCAAGGCCCATTCCGGTGTTGCCGGATGTACCTTCGATGATTGTTCCGCCCGGTTTTAGACGTCCGTCTGCTTCAGCGTCTTCGATCATCTTTATCGCCATACGATCCTTTACGGAACTTCCGGGATTGAATGTTTCGACTTTAGCAAGCACGAGTGCATCGACTTCTTTTGTGACTTTGTTGAGCTTAACCAGTGGCGTGTTGCCAATTGTTCCGAGGATATTTTCTGCGTATTTCATCATAGCTGTTTGCGCGAGGCTTTTTTAACGGTTGCAAATGTATAAAATAGTTATTGAACTAATGGCGAAACGTGAAGTGCGTGCCTGATGGAAGCGGTATCCTTTTTTGCGCCTCCACCAGCCTCTCCAAAAGATGGTAGCTGAAAAGCAAAAAAGATATTAGCGGACAGCAGGAAACCTACGCCAAAAATCTACTTGAAGAAATTCCACACAAGGCCAAAGCGGATCAGGAAGTCGCGGTAGGGATACTCTGGCGCTGCGTAAAAATTGTTGCCTGTGAACGACGAGTTGAAATGTTCAGCTTTGAAAAAGATGCGGGTTTGGCGAATGCGGGCATTTACGAAAAAGTCGAGCATCGGAAAGCCACCTATCTCCTTTTCGTTTTGAACAAAAAATTCGCCTAACACAGGATTGTAGCCGTCGGCATTGTACTTTGTGAAATAGTTGAATGTGAATCCGGTTTGAAGATAAAGCGCCCTTTTAAAGAAATGGTTGGAATAATACAAAGTGTTCCGAGTGGTGAACTTCGGTACGTTTAAGACCTGGTCAGGCTGCTCTGTCTGCTGGTAAAGAATAGTATTATCGAGAGCAAAATACCGGAAAAATCGGAACTCGCGGGAAACTTTCAACGATAAATAGCCTATGGTTTCGCCGTATTGCTGCGGCGTGATGATCTGCTGGCGATCGACATCGGCAACATTTGTGAAAAACAAGTAATCGTTTATTGTGCGGATCTGAAGCGCAGCGTTGGCAAATTGTGTTTCGGCGTTGACTTCAATTGTGTTGATTTTTTCGTTTTTAAAATCGTTGGACCAGTTGTAATTTACAAAACTACTCTGATGCAGATTGAAAATATGATCGGGAATTCTGTTGGTGTTGTGGTAGCGGAATGAAAAGCGATTGCGTTCGTTGAGATTAAAAGTCGCGGCAGCTTCCAGATTGGCAAAAGCGGCACCTGCCAGCGTATTTGAGTAATTGATGTTCCCTCTCCATTTATTTTTTCGGTATTCATACCCGCCGCCAATGCTGTTTATCTGGTCGTTGAGCGCATTGGGAACAACTTCGTCAGCAAGGAAAATGACGCGGTTGTAATAATAGTTATAGCGGAAGTCATCGGCATAGAAGCTGAGTTTACCAAGCGTTGTGTTTTCGTATACGAGTCCGGCGATGTTGTGCATACGGTTATAGCGGACTTTGTCACTGATGCCGGCCGCAACGTATGATTCGCCAAAACGATTGATTTGCGACTCCGTGCCATTTTCAGCTGTCAGCGTACTGGTGACGGTTGGCTGCCGATATTCAAATGATTCATATTCGTAGTTGACCTGGTGCGTGACGTATAAATTATTTGCAGCAGCGGTTCTATTGATCCGAAAGTTGTGGTCGAGGAACAACCTGCTACCTTTCAGGAATGATGCAGCGTCGTTGAGATAGACTTCAAGGCGAGATCTGTCCCGAAAATCATAATCACCGCTTTCGAAATCTTCTTCGTCTGCAATGCCACCATTTTCGCCGTTGAGCATGTCTTGTGCAACAAAGTGGAAGTTCGAGAAGTAGCGTCGATTTGGTGTATTGTAGCTGGCTGTAAATCTGAAATTTCCGGTACTTGAAAGCTGGTTGATATATTTCCCAAGCGATCGATGACCTTTATAGGCGATAGAAAAGTTTAGGTTCGGCGCGGTGTTTAAAGTGAGAAACGCATCTAAGGTTTGTCCTTGCTCCATGACGCTCTTAAAATACAATTCGGTCACTGGTGTTGCGACAGAATAATATTTAATCTGCGAGGCGTACATATAGTTGTAGTGCTTTGCTTCATGTCCGAATTCAGGATATGGCGAAAAAGCGTTGAGACCAAAATCGAGAATATTGTATGGCTGCCCTTCGTTTGAGAATGGCAGCATTCCAAAGTAGTCGCGTCGCAGGTAGTTGAAGTTGTATTCTTTCTGAATGGTAAGCGAAGTATCGACAAAGGTGGTGTCGCGTTGTAGTGTGATGATTCGGTATTGATCTATTGTGGCAACGCTATCAGCTGTGGCACTTGTAGACTCATTAGTAGTTCGTGGAGTCGATCGTGGCTGCCCTTGAGGTAAATTCTGGGTCGCACTTCGCTTTGGACGAATCTGTGAATGGGATGGTGACGCAAATATTATCGTCAGGAGAAAACATAAGAAAAAGGTTCTAAACATATCAAGCGTAGCTTTAGCACAAAGATAAGCTTATTGCGAAAGAAAGGAAATAAAAAAGCCCGCTGTAAAAGCGGGCTAGATTTAGAACAATAAGGTTCTTATTGTTTTGTCATAACAACGTTAATAGGGTCAGTAGCAGTTTCCTGGTCTGGACCATATCTTAAAACGAAATTAAGATTAATTGTACCAGCACATGGATCAAATGAGCTATCGCCATCTGCGTCAACGAAAACTGAAAGTAGCGCAGGATTAGTTGATGTGAATAAAAGATTCTGTAAAAAATCCGGGAAAGTCACAGAAAAGTCATCATAATAATTCAAGAAAACACGTGTTTGCGAAGTTGGACTTGAATCGTAAATATTTGACAGAATCAACTCATTAGGAGCATCACCTGCAGTTACAACCGATTGATATTCAAACTGCCCGTCTTCAATAACATCATACGTTCCTAGTAACATATCTCTGCTTGGAACAAGTCTAACATTAAATGAAACAGGTTGCGAATCATCAGCAAGGCCTACAGAAACGTAATCACGATTTGTGGTATTTAGTGTTATTTTGAATTCAGCACAAGACGTAATATTTGTTGGAAGGCCAAGGTTAATAAATCCTTCACGGGAATTTTGCGGAATCGTAACTACACCACTTGACACAACAGAGTTTACAATATTACCTTCCACGTCAGAAATTGTATAGGTAACATCAATTCCTGTAGTGTTTACAGGTGCTTGCAATACAATTGGTATAGCAACCTGCGCATTTCCAATAGTAACAATTGAATCTCCAGCCCGTTCAAAACGCACCCATCCATGTGTCGTTTCACTTTCAAAACGATCTTCATTTGGTCCTTCATCGCAAGACCCAAAGAAAAGCGCGCTGAAACTGATAAGAGAAGCGAATATTAATTTTTTCATATAAAAAATATTATTGTTTAGTAAATTTAAAAGTTACCTGATATGGTGCGGCTCCACATCCACCATCAGATGCATATTCTGTCACGGTCAATGTAAATTCAGTATCATCTTCTGTATCGTATGAACCAGGGGTTGTTCCTGGACCGAGAGTAATATTGCTAACCTGATCACATGTTAAAAAAGTATCAATATCAGCAGAGGCTATAACGTCAAGGCACGCGAGGTTAAAACGAACTGTTGCTGCAGGCTGACCGATACCAAGACCTTCCAGATAAATTGCTGAAAATTGACGCGAAGTTGGAACTTCAGGATTAGCCTGTGTAATAGTAACAACCTGAGGTTCGAAAACCGGAACACCGCCATCATCGGGATTAATTGCTGAAATTTGTTCCATCAAATAACTACCTAAGAAAGTTCCTTCATTAAGTGGGCATACCTGAAAAATACTAACAGTTGCTTGTGTTGAATCACTGTCTTCAGACTCATTAAGTGGTGTAAATTGTATTACAAGATTCTGAGCTGTTGTTTCAACCATGTTATTATCCTGTGCAGTAATTGTGAAAACACCTAGGTGCTCACCTGCAGGAATAGTTACTGTTGAAGGCAAATTATAAACAGCAGGATTTGCTGTTGATTCATCTGCCACCACAGAAATTGCATAAGTTCTGTCTACAGAAGAAACAGTACTTGAACTAAGTGTCACATCAACAGAACCTGTTTGATCAATGGTAACAGGAAGATCATATACATTCGACGAAAAGGCTAAGAATGTTCTATCTCCTTCGCCGCCATTGTAAATAGTTCTCTCTACCTCATCACAGGCAGAGAAAGCTACTACAAATAACAGTATGCTTAAATATTTTTTCATAGTAATAATAATCTTTAGAAATTAGTAACCAGGGTTTTGAGTAATAACATTGTTTGCGTTCAATTCAGCTTGTGGAATAGGCATAGTGAACCTGTAATCAGTTGGAGATAAATCGGTTTGCGCGGTAAAAGAAGCCGCATCAACTTCCAATCTGTCTATACCGATTCCAATTTCTCTACCAATTCTTTTTAGATCAAGAAATCTATGGCCTTCGAAAGCTAATTCTTTACGTCTTTCGACCAAAACTTCAGTTAATGCCGCCGTTAAATTTGTGAATTCAGGAACTTCAGGTGCACCTTCGCCATATCGGGCGTTGCGTAACGCCTGAAGTGAAGCAATTGCTTCAGCGAATCTTCCATCTCTTGCCTGACATTCAGCAGCGATTAGCTGCATTTCAGATGATCTGAACATCTTTATATCATTAACAAGGTTCTGTACCGACCCAGGATATTTATTTATTAGTATTACGTTTTCTGGAGAGTTCTCGCCAACTATTATACTTGTTTCATCAACAAACGCTATTTTTCTTACATCGCCATCTTCGTATAAATTATAAAGTTGGTTAGACATTTCGAAGAAAGGACTACCATCAATGTCCGTTTCATTTGCGTAAAATAATCCAGCAACAGCGTTGTCATTAGCTACTCGTGAAAGTGACCAGATCAATTCACTTGAAAGACCATCAGCCCACATGTCAAGGTATTGAGTTTGGTTAGCAAGTGGATATTTTTCAACCAGTTCTTCTGCTAAAGTTTCAGCCAATGAGTAATTACCTTGGAACAAAGCGACTCTAGCTCTCATTGCATCAACCGCATCCGGAGTAATATAGAAGATATCTTCTTGAGAACCGTCGAGCAATGCTTTAGCAGTAACAAGATCGTTATTTACGAACTCAAAAACTTCGCTAACTGTGTTCCTTTCGAAAGATTGCTCAATTTCAGGAACGAAATCCATAATGATAACAGCTAGACCATTTGGATCTTCGTAATCTTCGGTAAAATACTGTAAAAGGTCGAAGTGACATAGACCTCTTAAGGCAAGAAGCTGACCTCTGATATGGTTAGCCTGAGCAATTTCGGCAGGATTAGTAAGATCAGCTGTAATTCTGTCAGCAGCTCTTAATACACGATTTGCATAATTAATTGTGGCATATCTGTTACCCCAAATTCTCGCAGGAAAATCAGTTGCAGGTTGAAGTATAAAGTTATACTCAGTTGCACCTTGATTATTACTGGCAGCACCTCTCTTAATGTTATCTGTAAAAAGATCATTGAACAAAATAACGTCACCATCACCGTTACCACCAAAGTCAGGTCCGTATTGTGCATATACACCGTTAAGTCCGGTCTGCAGATCTTCAACACTTTGAAATGCAACATCCTCGTTCAACTCGCTCTTCTGAACTATGTCGGTCGCATCATTACATGATATTATTGCACTCGAGAAAAGAGCCACAAAAACAATTTTACTTATTATTCTTTTCATTTTCATTTTTTATTAAAAATTAACTACTGCTCCAAAAGTGTAAATTTTCGGAGTTGGATAATCACCTCTGTTGGTAGTTCTAAAGGCAGCCTCTGCATCCCATCCTCTGTAAGAACTAAAGGTAACAACATTTTCACCCTGTACGAAGAAACGAAGACCAGTTATCGGCCATCTTTCCATTTGTTTTTTTGTAAACGAATAACCTATAGTAATATTACGTAGTCTCAAGAAAGATGCATCCTCAACATATCTATCAGAAGAGTTGATATATTCTATCGCACCAAGTGGAGCACCAACACGTGGGATATCAGTAATGTCACCAACATTCTGCCATGCACGTAGAACACTTGGAGAACGGTTAGCGTCATCATTTAACGTTGATGTATCGTCAACTTGAGCATAATCAAGGTTATTTCTGTAAACATCAGCTAAGAAACTCCACTGTGTTGAAAAATCAAAACCTTTAAAAGTGATGTTTGAACCAAAACCACCTTGCCAAACAGGGTAAATTGATTTACCTGAAAATACACGGTCAGCATCTGAGAGAGTCTCTGTAAGGTTTCCATCAATATCTAGGAAAAGCGGGTTACCGTTTGCCGGGTTAACACCTGCATATCGCACTGTGTAAAAACTTCCAATTGGTTCCCCTTCACCAAGTGCAGTTGCTCCTCCATTAAAGTTGACACCGTTAAAGCTGCCAGGAAGTTCAACAATCTTGTTTTTGTTGTAAGCTACGTTACCATTGACGGATATATTCCAATCATTTTTATCAAAAAGAACATAGGATAGTTGCAATTCAACTCCTTTATTTTCCATTGATCCAATATTTGCTTCAATAGAACCCGTTGCATTTGTTAATGAAACCGCGCGCGATTGAAACAATTCAGATGTTGTTTTTTTGTAAACATCAACAGTACCCGTTAATTTACTATTCCAAAATCCGAAATCCACACCAATGTTCGCTTGAGCTAATTCTTCCCACTGTAGATCTGAGTTACCAATATTACTTGGCACTGTTGATACAGTACCATTGTATCCGGTACCTGAGGCGTATAAACTGCGGGTAAGGCTTAAGGCAGAATATTGAGCGTTGTTGATACGCTGATTACCTGCTGTACCGTAAGATGCTCTTAACTTCAATAATGAAACGGCAGTGTTGTCAAGAAATGCTTCCTCGTCGACGTTCCAACGACCACCGACAGACCAGAAAGTTCCCCATTTATTATCATCGACAAACCTGAAAGATGCATCGCGTCTTACTGTTGCAGAAATACCATATTTGCCTGCATAATCGTACCCTAATGTACCA
>DASWND010000100.1:0-33132 GCA_036399435.1 Flavobacterium sp. | reverse complement strand
ACGGTTCAGCCGGTAATGGCTCAGGAAGAATTTGAAGAAGATGTAGACGATGAGCCGGCAGCGCCAATTGATGATTATATTATCATTGGACTAATAGCGGGAGGCTTCCTCGGACTCACTAAAATGCAACGAGGCAAAATTTTACAGAAGTAAACCGCTGAAGGCGAGACTGCGGTAAAAATATTCATAAATGGCTTGCTTAAAACAACCTTTTAAGTATATTTGCAACCGCAATAAGGCCTCGTGGCGCAACTGAATAGCGCATCTGATTACGGCTCAGAAGGTTACTGGTTTGAATCCAGTCGAGGTCACAAAAGAATAAAAAAAAAGGCAAAAATCGTAAAGCTCGCTTTAATGATTTTTGCCTTTTTTAATTGTAAAAATAGAGAACAATTGTTTTATCAGAAGTCGGAAGC
The DNA here is from genome assembly GCA_036399435.1 of Flavobacterium sp. Classification (GTDB taxonomy): domain Bacteria; phylum Bacteroidota; class Bacteroidia; order Flavobacteriales; family Flavobacteriaceae; genus Flavobacterium. Next base: position 32,716 of record DASWND010000100.1, on the reverse strand, counting down.
GCGTGAAGGATGGCAGCGGAAATCCTTTTTTGCTAAAGGATAGCCAAAGTTAACAGTCAACAAGAAGCAAAAAAGATTGCAGCGCACAGCCTGACCCCTTTGAACGCACTTAATTGCAAACTATCACTAACTAAAGGGGGCACGCCAAAAACAATATAATTGGACTTTAGCCTTCTGCGGTCATTGCATTGACAAAATACCAATAAATAAACAATTACGCTGGTTGGCCAAACCGACCTAGGGCTGAATATTATCTACGTACTTATTCTGATCATCTAAAAATATGTAGAAGTTGTCGGTGGTATCTTTATCAACCAACCTAAACGCGTGAACGCGATAAAACATCTTATTTTCTGTTGCCTCGCCTTGTTTTTGAAGATACGACTTTGCCATTTCTAACTGCTGGTTCCTAACTTCAGGAAACTTATCCATGCCGTCGGCTCCTCTTTGGTATTTTTTGGCAAGCATATCATAAGCATCTCGGTCACGTAGTTCGATGACTTCAAAATCATATTCTTCAATAGTTTGTGGAGTTGCACGTATATTTAGCAATTGTGCTTTAGCTGCTTCTACCTGTTCTTTATTTTCAGAACATGAAATTAAAAGCAGCGTGATGATTAATAAAGAAGCATTCTTTAGGAAATAATTTTTCATCTTTAGTTTTTTGTAAGTTTATTGATTTTGGCAAATTGCTTATTTACTTCCAGCACTTTTATTTTCATCCAAAGCCCGAATCGTCACAAAGTAGCGCCACGCAATAAGCGCCAGCTGCCACTTCTTTGCTTTCGACATATCAAGCTGCTTCCTCGTAAACGACGGCAGCAACACCTTATTGATCTTTGCCAGAAACTTATACATTCCCAAAGTTAAATAAAAAAGGCTGTCATTGCGACAGCCTTTATTGTTACTTCCGTTGTTCGGACCTTACTTTTTCAAGCTCGAGCCTCGCTTTTTCTAATTCTGCTTTTGCCTGTTTTAGTTCTTCTCGTGCGGCTTCAACTTCAATGCGGGACTCTTCCATTTCTTCTCTAGTTCTTTCCCTGGTGGCACGCCGAGCTTCATTCCTTGCACGATCGGCGTCTTTAAGCGCACGGTCAAGTACGGGCCCGACTTTTTTCATTCCCTCACGTGCTTGTTCCATTGCATCATCAACAATCTTGTTAATTTCATTGCCGTCAATTATGAAGACTCCATTTTCATCTTTAAGGGATTTGATTTTGGCTCTTAACTCTGGTCCGAGTTCCGACATCATTTTATTGGCGTCCAAAACTTCACCGTTTATGATTACCAGCGGCTCTTCACCCTCAATCGAATGTCTTATAATGGTGCTTTTGCGAGGTAAACCCGGATGTTTGGGATGTGGCGGCATATCAATGATCAATGGTGCATCAGGTGCAAGTGGTGCGCCGGGAGCAGATTCAATAGCTACGATATCATCGAAATCGAAATCAAATTCGATGTCTTCAGCACCTGCAATGATCCGGCTGTTGCCAAATATTCTCATTGGCGGCGGCGGCGTTCCAAATGCAAACGACCCTTTAAGTGTTTTGAAGATCGTAAGGGGCCTGATCGGCTCGTTACTGCTGACATGCGTTACCTGCTTGTTGCCAGTTTTGTCTTTTACTTCAGCTTTAATTGCAGTAATCTCGCCATTCTTGTTTCTTTTCACTTTCGAAAATTTAACCTGAACGCCATGTTCTTTTTTAAGTTGAGCCGCTTCACGTTTTAGATCTGCATCAGATGTATTCTTGTCGACAACAAGCTGTACATTCCGATTAACGACTTCTCCCGCGACAGGTGCGTCACTTTCCTGAGCTACTGTCCGAACCTGGAACCCGAGCATAAAAGCTGCAAGCGCCGGAATAACGGTGGCGTACTTCCAACTGTTCCACCGGTTTGATTGATTTTTGTTTAACATAACGATTCGTTTTTTGATTAATGATTGAAAAAATTGATTGCTGATTTCTAGCCGGCTGTCGTGTGCCGTAACTTTTAGTAAGGTAATTTGATATGATCTTTTATCTGGTAAACTTTTTGTTGCCTCACTGTCGGCGATAAACTCAAGATTTTGTAAAACTGCTTTTTTGTATAACCACACGAAGGGATTAAACCAAAAGACGATGCAAAACAGTCGTGTGATCAAAACGTCGACAGAATGATGTTGAGCGCTATGGACCTTCTCGTGATTGATGATGTTCTCGAGTTCTTCCGCAGTATATAATGACGAGTTAAATACGATGTAATTAAAGTAGGAGAACGGCGAAACAAGCTCCTTCACATCGACAATTTTAAAATTATCATGCTGTGCAACCGGCTTTCCGAGCAGTGCTTTTCGAAGTGAAATCCAATCCAGGCAAAACAGTAGCATGAAAAAGGATATTCCTATAATATAGATCAACGCAAATGTTGTCCACCAGTTTATCTCAGCTGATTCCACCATATTTGTTGCTGTCAGAGGAGCAAGATCCTGTAAAACGGCGGCGGACGGGCGGTTCACAACCACTATTTTCTTGATAGTAACTAACGGCAGAAGCACAGAAGTCAAAAAACCTGAAAGCAAGTACCACCTGTTGGTACTGAAAAATGTTTCCTGGCGGAGCAATAATACATATCCCAGCCAAAAAAGGCCGAGTAGGGCAGCAGCTTTTACGAGATATATAAACAGATGCTCCATAGCCTATTTTTTTTCTATGATGGCGAGAATTTCCCTCAGTTCTTCCGCAGATATTTTTTCCTCTTTGGCAAAAAACGAAACCATGTTTTTATATGAACTGCCAAAGTAATTGTCGATCGCAGTTGAAATAAATTTTTTCCGATAATCCTCAAGGCTTACAACAGGATAATACTGATGCGTATTTCCAAATGCTGTATGCGCAACAAAACCTTTTTCTTCCAGGTTTCGCACAATAGTAGATAGTGTGTTGTAATGCGGCCGGTCGTCCGTAATTTCTGCCATAATATCTTTTACAAAAGCCTTTCGCAGCTTCCATAAAATGTGCATGATCTCTTCCTCTTTATTTGTCAGTTTGTGCATGATGTTTTTTTTTGGGCGGCACCCAAGGGTCGGGCTGTTCGCTGCAATCTCCTTAGCAGGAGGATTTTCGCTGCGATCCCTGCCGCAGAACAAACATATAACTATATTTCTAGTTTTCCAACTACAAAAATAGTTGATTAACGAAATTTTAGGATTTTGCGCGGGTAATCCGCATCAGATAAACAGTTGCAAGAGCGGCGACGATTCCGGTTGCGCCCATAAAGACCCAGTTGAACTGGTAGCCTTCGTGATCGATAATGCCCAAACCAACTTTCGCACTAACGATATGCGCAAGGCTGAAGCTCATCGTATAAAGCGCCATATATCGGCCTTCATGTCCTTTTGGAGCCCGGCTCATGGCAAAAGAATTCGAAAAAGGAAACGCGAACATCTCGCCAATTGTAATAAACAATATACTGATGATCAGCATGCCCGCCCAAAAGTTGATGAGCAGCGAGAAGTAGCTGGCAGCCATTAATATTGCTCCGTAGAAAACAACTTTGAGCTTGTCAACTTTCTTACGTTCAAAGTATCCAACAATAGGCATTTCAAGAAAGAAGATCAGCAAACCGTTAAGCGTCATCAGTAAACCTGTCTGGAATTCTGTCAAGCCGTACTGTTCGTGGTGATACAATGGCAACGTCGTAAATATCTGAAAGAAGATCATTGCAGTGGCAAAACTTATAAACAGGAACACCCAGAACGGCCGGTCTTTAAAAACGGAAGCTGTGAGAACTTCACCCGGATGTTTTTTATCGGTAAATGGCGAAGTATTTTTTTCTTTGACAAGCAAAGCAAAAATTAGGATTGAAATTATACATGAACTTCCATCGATCCAAAAAAGTCCCTGATAACCGATTCCCATAATAATCAACCCGCCTATTGCCGGGCCTGCGGCGAATCCCAGGTTGACAGCAAGCCTGACCAATGTCAGCGCCCGGGTTCGGTTTTCCGGTTTCGCATAGGCGCCAAGCGAAACGAACATAGCAGGCCTGAACATGTCAGCAATGGTCATAATGCAGAACATTCCGATGCACAAACCCCAGAAGCTCGTAATATACTGAAGCCCAAAGAACATCAGTCCGCTGGTAAACAGGCTAAAAACCATTACCTTATAAAATCCGACTTTGTCCGCCAATTTACCGCCAAGCCATGAACCCGCCATTGAGCCGACACCAAAGCTGAAGATAATCCAGCCCACTTCACTTAGCGAAAACATTAGATCTTCCTTGAGATATTTTGAAAGAAATGGCAGCACCATTGTGCCGGCGCGATTTATAAAGGTTATAATTGCCAGGATCCAGATCTCTCTTGAAAAGCCTTTGAAATTGTTGACGTAGCGCTGAAATGCTTTTCTGATCATGATAATTTGTAGTTCCGCAAAGTTAAGAATCTCGCGCCTTATTTATGCGGGTTGGGACTGTATATCGACAGGTTTTCTTTAATTTTGTACAAAGCCCACCGATGAAAAATGCTCCACTTGAAAATGATCTTCCGATCGCCATTAAAGCCGGAGTCAAAAAATTTCTCAAATGAATTTTGTAAATCTTCATACGCATCACGCTTCAGATGACCATTCTGTGACGGCAATTGTCAATCAATATCCGGATGATGATTTTGCCGGTGAGAGCGTATTTTCGGTTGGAATCCATCCATGGTACGTGAAACGTGATACATTGACAAGGGAATTACAAATTGTAGAAGAAAGGCTGAATAATCCTAAATGTATAGCTGTTGGAGAATGTGGTCTCGATCGAAAAGTCGAAATCCCTTGGGATCTGCAGATGAAGGCATTCGAACATCAACTTATTATCGCGGAAGAATTTCACAAACCTGTGGTGCTTCATTGTGTCGGCGCGTATTCAGACCTTGCAGCAATGCATAAGCACATGAAGCTGACCGTTCCTTTAATTATCCACGGATTTTCGAAAAACCTGGGCACTGCAAAACAAATGCTCGATCATGATATTTACCTGTCCTTTGGAAAACACCTGATGCGAAACCCGAACTTGAAAGAGGTTTTTTTATCTGTTCCAGATGATAAAATCTTCCTTGAAACAGACTCGGCAGAAGAAACAATTCAACAGGTTTATGAGAAGGCCGCTGAATACAAACAAAAGAACATAGACGATCTGAAACAACTCGTCTGGCAAAATTACGAACGGGTTTTTGTAAAGACATAAGATGGAAAAATGGAAAGAACGGACAGCACTGCTGTTTCGTGATGAAGGAATGGAAAAGCTAAAAAATGCCAACGTGTTAATTGTTGGCGTAGGTGGCGTCGGATCATTTGCAGCTGAATTTATAGTTCGCGCAGGCGTCGGAAAAGTGACAATTGTTGATGGCGATACTGTTGATATAACGAACATAAACCGTCAGATGCCGGCACTTCATTCAACTGTTGGCATGTCTAAAGTAGATGTAGTAGGGGATCGGCTTCTTGATATCAACCCCGAATTACAACTCACACGAGTAAAGGAATTTCTATCACCCGAAAGAGCTTTTGAAATTGTAACAGATGAATATAATTACGTGATGGACTGCATCGACAGCGTTACCCCAAAAATCAACTTAATTACCGCTGCAAAGCGCAAACGGGTCAAGATCATCAGCAGTATGGGCGCCGGCGGCAAGATGGAAGCAGCTAAAGTCAAAGTCGCAGATATCAGCAACACCGAAAACTGTTTCCTCGCCAAGACAATTAAAAAACGGCTAAAAGAAGAAAAAATTGATAAAGGTGTGCGCGTGGTTTATTCATCAGAAATCCAGGATGAACGTAGCCTGAAAATTACCGACGGCAAAAACTATAAAAAATCTTTTTACGGCACCAACAGCTACATGCCCGGATTATTCGGTTTATATGCTGCTGAAACCGTCATACGTCACCTACTTAAACAGGAATAAATGGTCACCACTGTAATATTTGATATGGATGGTGTAATCGTCGACACAGAACCCGTTCACCATCACGCTTACCGGCAGCATTTTGCATCACTTAACATTGCTGTTTCTGATGAAATGTATTCATCGTTCACCGGAAATTCAACCCGCAATATTTATCAAAAACTGAAGGAGCAATTTCAGCTTGAAGAAGAAGTAGAAAAACTGGTCGATATCAAAAGAGCATTATTTAATGAAGCATTCGACACGAAAGAAGATCTTTTTTTATTGGATGGTGTCGAAGATCTCATAAAGGATCTGCATTCAAACGGGATGCAAATGATTCTCGCATCTTCTTCAGCATACGTCACTATTGAAAGAATTTTTAAGAGGTTCAGGCTGCATCAATATTTTTCACATATCGTCAGTGGTGAAGATTTTCCCGAATCGAAACCACATCCTGCAATTTTTCAACATGCGGCAATGTTATCAGGTCATCCATCTGAAAATTGCATCGTCATAGAAGACAGCACAAACGGAATCAAAGCAGCAAAGGCCGCAGGATTGTTCTGCATTGGCTATGACAGCTTTCATTCTAAAATGCAGGATTTAAGCGAAGCCGATATGACGATCAGCCACTTTAATGAGTTGTCCTTTCAAATAATTAGCGGCTTAATTTAGTAAATCGCTTGCGTCTATTTGAGATTTTTACGGTTACTGCATCATTTCATCGGTCAAAGAATATTCTGTCGCTTCGTCGCAAGATATTTTTGCGTAATTTTCCGACTCTAAACCTCTTGATATGAATAAATTATTACTATTCGTTGCCGGCAGTCTTTGTATGTTAAGCAATTCTTCCTCATTTGCACAAGATACGCCGTACACTCTAAATGTATTTGATCATGCAGTTTATTACGGGATGTACGAAGCAACTGTCACCGAACCGATACCGGCCGGTGCGATTCGCCACAGCAACTCCTCTTATGCAAAAATGCTGACTGAAGAGCAGCTGCAGTCGTTTGGCAATACGCTGACAATGACTGTAAAACTTAATCCGTTATGTGATAATTATGATCGTATCGGCAACGTAAATCTTGCTTTTGTGCCAAAAGGCCTCACAACATACAGTTATAGTGAAGTTACACGAATTGAAATTGGACGCTTTATTACGCCTTTCATGCACCTGCAGATAGAACCTGATGAAGTGCCGTATGTGTACGAAGTGGATAACCTTACCAGCATTTTCCATGACGAAAATATCACATCGCAATATGATCTTTGGATCGAACTTGAAGTTTACGGCTATCAAGGCGGACCCGGACAAGGTGGCGCTGCCGAAGAAATTGCAGTTTGTGAAGGCCGAAATGATGTATATATGGGAACTTTAGATTTCGAATCAGGAAACAATCCAAACATCGAATACAGTAATAACTTCGTTCTTCCATTGTCGTACAAGCTGGAGCTTAAAAACTATGATCTAAGCGGAACCGATGTTCTGGGTGAAACCACTAAAACGATAACTTTCACCGTGCCGAATGATGTTCCGAATGCGAAATTGTATTTTATCAATTCAAACCATGGTTCAAATAACAATGGCGAAGAATACAACAGGAGATGGCATTACCTTAAAATGGATGGTGAACCCATCCTAAGCTACCGGCCAGGTGGATTATCCTGTGTACCGTACAGTGTTTATAATACGCAGCCAAACTGTATCTATTTGCAATGTAACCTTGCAGGTGCTCCGCCAAGGCCAAACACAAATGCAGCATGGAGCTGGAATAACTGGTGTCCCGGAAATAAGATTCCGATTAGGGTTATAGATTTGGGAACTTTGGAGGCAGGTGAACATGAGTTCAACATTGAAGTCCCGGCAGCTGTTTTCCCTGAAGGTCAGGGCTACTTTCCAATGTCGATTTACCTTCAGGGTGGAGATGAGGCGTTGGCTGCTTCTTCATTTGAAAATGTGTCGTTTAATCTTTCACCAAATCCTGTCAATGAAATAGCAGAACTTACTTCTACCGAGATGATTCAATCTGTAAGGATCTACAACACGCTTGGCCAGAATGTTTATACAGGAACCGACACCACTTTAAATCTAGGCGGATTAGAGGCTGGCGTTTATATGGTCGAAGTGAGCTTTGAAGGTGATAAAACTGCTACACGTAAGATCATTAAAAACTAATAGCATTAACTACTTAATAAAAAGTCCGCTTAGTAGCGGACTTTTTTATGAACAAGCATCCTCCAGCTATTGCAGTTCATTAAGCGCTTTTTTATAGGTCGCAATACATCGCTCCCGGGCAAACTTATGATCAACAATAGGCTGAGGATACGAAAACTCGTCAATTTCCGGAACCCACTTTCTGACATACTCCATCTTCGGATCAAATTTTTTCAGCTGTTCATTTGGATTAAATATCCTGAAATATGGGGCAGCATCAACGCCACTTCCTGCAGCCCACTGCCAGTTGCCCACATTAGATGCCTGCTCATAATCCAAAAGTTTGTTTGCAAAATAGGTTTCGCCCCAGCGCCGGTCGATAAGTAGATGTTTGCACAAGAAGCCCGCAGCGATCATACGCACCCGATTATGCATAAAACCGGTAGCGTTTAGTTCACGCATTCCGGCATCAACAAGTGGATATCCTGTCATTCCATCACACCATTTTTTATATTCTTCTTCGTTGTTTCGCCACGGGATGAAGTCATATTTTGGCCTAAAGCTGCTATTTACCGTATGCGGAAAATGCCACAAGATCTGCATAAAGAACTCCCGCCATATAAGTTCATTTAAAAAAGTTTGCTCGGCGGATAACATGGCTGCACGTACAACTTTCCTGATGCTGACCGAACCAAAACGCAAGTGAACTCCCAATAGTGATGTTGGCTTTCCCGGGAAATTACGCGTTTGTAGATAAGAAGCTATTAATTCATCCGACAAATGAAGCACAGGCGGAGTTATCACCGAACGTTGAAAGCCAATATCAGCAAGCTCAAGTTGATGAACATCGTGATTAACAAAATTATTCAGATGCTGCTCTGATGGATAATGAACATCACCATGTTCTCTTAATACGGTTTTCCACCTGTTGCTATATGGAGTAAAAACAACATAAGGGTCGCCTCCCGGTTTTACAACCTCACTTTTTTCAAATATTACCTGATCTTTATAAGTCTGAAGTTTAATATTAAGGCTAGTCAAAACCGATTCTACATTCTTGTCACGTGCCACGGCATACGGCTCATAATCGTGGTTTGTATAAACTGTCTGGATTTGATAGTCATCAGCAAGCTTGCGAAACACGTCAGTCGGTCTTCCATAAAAAGTTGCAACGGAAGTATCGTAAATGGAAAGTGCTTTATTAAGATCTAAAATTAATTGATGGAAAAAAGTGACACGCGCATCATCTCCGGCTAATTCACCCAGAATATCTGAATCATAAATAAAGATAGGAAGCACTTTAAATCCCGAGGTCAGAGCTACAAATAAACCATGGTTATCCTCGAGCCTAAGATCGCGCCTGAACCAAAAAATGTTTACGGGTGTTTTCATTCGTTAAGGGATCCGTAAAGTTCAATAAGCTTCCTCCGTCTGAAGTCAAAAATTTCATGAATCCGAGGTTTGACCAGGATCCCATGAAACAGATCCCCAATGAAGCCTAATGGAAGCTGGTAATGCACAATATCTTCCATCTCAACGCCTCCAGCTATTTCCGTTAAAAAGTGCTTGTGATGCCAAAGTTTATATGGACCAACACGCTGTTCGTCAACAAAAAAAGACTTAGCAGTAACATGAGTAATTTCGGTAACCCATTCCATTTTTATCCCCAGCAAAGGCTTCACCGTATAATGTATGATCTGTCCCGGAAACATCTGTCTGTCATTGCCGGATAGCGTCGTGAATTTAAGATGCTCGGGTGTTATAACCGCCAGATTTTTTGGGTCCGATAAAAAATCCCAAGCCTCATCTATTGTTATCGGAATTTTCTGAATGCTCTTAAATGTATGCAGCGCCATTATATATGTTTCTGTAAATATACGATTGTTTAAGAGATACGCTTTGGGATTAAACAAACAACATCAGAAAAACTCGTGAAAAGCTGGAAAATAGCTACATTCTTTTTGTAAATTTGATCAATAACTAAAACATTAAAAATGAAGAAATTTTTGACCATGTTGTTTATAGCAGCAGCTGCCATCACCGGCGAAGCACAGGTACGAACGCCGCAGGCAAGTCCAACCGCAGTCCTTAAGCAAACTGTCGGCCTGACTGATGTTGCTATCGAGTACTCACGTCCAAGCATGCGCGGACGAACAATATTTGGCGATCTTGTTCCTTTTGGCCGTGTGTGGCGTACCGGCGCCAATTTAAATTCTACTGTTTCCTTTAGCGAAGATGTCGTAATTGGCGGAAAAACCCTCAAAAAAGGGAAGTATGCTCTATTTACGGTTCCTAAAGCAGAAACCTGGGACGTAATTTTTTATACCGACGTTAACAACTGGGGTAACCCGGAACCGTGGGATGAAAGCAAAGTGGCAGTTCGCACTACAGTTAAGCCTGTTATGTTAGATCGTCCCGTAGAAACTTTTACTGTTGGAATCAACAATGTCGATAACAATTTCGCACACCTCGAGATTATGTGGGAAAAAACAATGGTGCCTGTACGATTTGAAGTGCCAACACAAAAAATGGCAATGGAAAGCATTGAAAGAGCTTTAGGCGGACCAACTGCAGGTGATTATTTTTCTGCTGCGCAGTATTATTATCAGTCGAATTCAGATTCAAACAAAGCCCTTACATACGTGAATAAAGCCCTTGAACTTAGCAAAGACAAGCCTTTTTACTACTATCGTCAAAAATCTTTGATCCAGGCGAGATTGGGTGATAAAAAAGGCGCGATAGAAACTGCAAAAATTTCACTTGCAGCAGCGCAGACTGCCAACAATGCTGATTACGTCAAAATGAACCAGGACAGCATCAATGAGTGGAGCAAAAAGTAATTTGATTTGAAGCTATTTCCCGCTGTCCGCTGCAATCTTTTTTGCATTAGCTACGTCCTTTACAGGAGCTACTGAGACCGCAAAAAGGATTTCCGCTTCCATCGGGGCTAGAGCTGAATTAACTCTTCCATCAACATCAAGTAGTAATAAAACTAAAGTCCCTGCGAAGGGGCTTTTTTTATTCCTCGGTAAGAAGACGGTCATTTCTAAAAATCGTGACCTGAAGAACCAGCGACAATAAAATGCACAGCATCGCGCCGATAAAGTTCAGCCAAAGGAACCCTACAACATCCATATAGAAAATGTAGAAAATCGCCAGTTGAGCTATAAGGGCGCCAACAAAAATGGCTTTTGCCTGTATATATTTAATGTAGAAGCCAACCAAGAATATTCCTAACACCGTTCCATAGAAAATAGAACCTACGATGTTTACCAGTTGGATCAGGTTTTCGAATAGAGTCCCAACACAAGCAAAAAGTATTGCAATGATTCCCCATAACAATGTGAAGAACTTTGTCATGTTCACGTAATGTTTTTCAGATCGTTCGCCGGTAACATTACGCTTGTAAATGTCAATAGCTGTCGTCGAAGCAAGCGCTGTGAGTCCCGATGCCGACGAACTCATCGCTGCCGATAAAATCACTGCAAGCAAAAGCCCGATCAAACCTTGCGGCAGGTAATTGACGATAAAATGTATAAAGACATAATCTTTATCGTTCGTTTCAGTTTTTTTGTCAGCTTTCGCAATAATCTCTTTTGCTTGTTCCCGAAGTTCTTTCTCTTTTCCCGATAGCGCGATCATCTGCTTTCTTAAAATCGGATTATCATAATTCTGGTTTAAGTGATCGATGTACAGCAAGTTGTATTCTTTCTTTTCTTCCGAAATCTCAGCCAACTGCTGTTCAAGCTGATTGTATTCTGCCTTATACTTTGATGCTTCAACAGCGGCTTTTGCATTCGGATTAAAGTTGAGCGGAACCGGGTTAAATTGATAAAACACGAAAACCATTACTCCAATCAACAAAATAAAGAACTGCATCGGAACCTTTAAAAAGCCGTTCATGATCAGTCCCATCTGACTTTCACGAATTGATTTTCCCGAAAGATATCGCCCAACCTGAGACTGATCAGTCCCAAAATAGGCGAGAGCCAGGAAGAAACCTCCGGTGATGCCGCTCCACAATGTATAGCGTTCTTCAATATCAAACGAAAAATCAACAATATTCATCTTATCATTCGCTCCCGCAATATGAAGTGCGTTTGAAAAAGTCATATCGTTTGGCAAGTAATGCAGGATCAGGAAAAATGTAATGAACATTCCGAGCATAATCACAAACATCTGCTGCTTTTGCGTCACATTTACCGCCTTTGTTCCGCCTGAAAAAGTATAAATAATGACGAGGAAGCCGATCACAACGTTAAGCAATGTCAGGTTCCACCCAAGCAAAGACGACAAAATAATCGAAGGTGCATAAATGGTGAGTCCTGTTCCCAATCCGCGTTGAACCAGAAACAAGATTGCTGCGAGAGATCTCGTCTTTAGATCAAATCGCTGTTCAAGGTATTCATATGCAGTAAAAACTTTAAGCCGATGATAGATGGGAATAAACGTAATACTGATAACAACCATGGCAATCGGCAATCCAAAATAAAATTGCACAAATCCCATTCCGTCATGATATGCTTGTCCGGGCGTCGACAAAAACGTGATCGCGCTCGCCTGCGTCGCCATAACCGAAAGGCCGACCACGTACCACGGCGTTTCATTGTTGTTGAGGATGTAATCTTCTACGTTCTTGCTGCCGCGGGTCTTATAAACGCCGTAGAAAACGATGAACAATAAGGTGACCGAAAGAACAATCCAATCTATTTGATTCATAAGATTAGGCGAATATTTGCATAAGGAAGCAGAACGTCAGAATGTAAATGGCGTTCATCACCAGAACCCATGTATAACTTTTCTTCCAGGTCGATACTTTTGATTCCATATTTTTTATTTTGATCCAACCGATATTAAGTTGGCCATCAGGCGAAATGCTCCGGGAACACCTTCGGGCAATTCACGAAAAAAACTTAACCCGGTATAAATATAATGCCCCTTTCCGTATTTAGCGACGAGTAAGCCTCCATTTTTCGGATTTTCTCCTGTGTCATTGGCAGAAAGAATAGGAGTGAAGGCAGGATCCCATTCATTCGGGTAGTATAATCCCTGTTCTTGTTTCCAGCCCTTAAAGTCTTCTGACGTAATTTTATTGGGATAATTTAATATTCGGTGCTGTGGCGCGAGAAAACGTACTTCTGCATTCTCTTCAGTTACTCGGTCTCTCGATATTTTTAACGGAAATGGCGAAAAATGCTTTGTCACAAAGTCATCGAGTGTATTATATTGAACTATCATAGTTTTACCTGATCGGACAAATTCAAGCAGCATTTCTTGTTTGACGGCGAGTTCCTTTACCATATTATAAGCCCTGATGCCAGTTATAACAACATCAAAGCCCGCAAGCTTGGACGGTGTGATTTCCAGTGGATTTAGAATTGTCACCTCGTATCCCATTTGTGCTAAAGATTCATGCACCTGATCACCTGCTCCAACAATGTATGCAATTTTTTCATTTCCGATTTTAAGTTGTGGCTTTATAAATGCCACCTCCGAAGCCTGAAGAACCTGTTGCTTTGAAATGTGCGGATATCGAATATAAATCTGTTCCTGATCATATTCAACGCCATTAACTATTGCGACTGCACGGCCTGTCGCTTCTTCGGCATTTGCCGGTGCCTTAACTTCAAAGGTTATAAGCTCTTCCGAATTTTTTAGTGCCAGATTAAAACTTGCAGATGGCGGAGTTACAACCCAATTTGGAGGTAACATTAATTTTACGGAACCTTGTACCGCATCTTTTCCGGATTTTACTTTGACGGTCACTTTCCTGTTCTTGTTTTCAGGGAAGATGTGCACTTTTTCAACGATTGAAGTGCTTACCTGCGGAACAATATCAAAGGGTTCATAAACTTCGCCCTGAACATCGTCGTTGTACTTATAGATCACCGTTCGTTCAAACGGAATTATAACACCATCAATCGCTACATTAAATATTGTTTTCACCTCACGCTGAATATCCGGTTTACCGATCAACAACTGATCATTGACGGTATACATGTTTCCGCTGCTTTTCTCTTTTAGCCAATACGGTTGTGTGTAAGACATATTGACCGGAATTTGCAAGCTGTCTTTCAGGAAATGGCTTTTATTGTTTTCCAGTAGTAAATCGTGTTGCGTCTGCTTGATCTGAGGCAATATTGCAACAGATATCAATTTTACCGGGACTGCACTTCTGTTGATAGCCTCAATATTTATATTAATAAAAGCGCCAGGAGTTGCGTCGGGTTCGTCTGCCACAGCTTCAAGGTATAATCCGCTACAGGCCGCAATCACATTCTTAATTTCGTCTGATTTTATTTCCTTCCAATGCTGATCTTTCAGCATTTGAATCATTTGATAAGCAGTGAGAAGATCCGGGATACTTAAAGAAGGATTTTTAAAATCAAACTGCTGCTCTACTTTTCTTAGCAATGTACCTATTGCAGTTCCGCCGGCAACCCGGTTCCACGAAGTGTCAATACCTGCGAAAAGGTCATTTGGAGCCGGTTTATCTCCTCTCATCAATTCTAGAAATTCTGTTTCTTCACCTCGCGTGCCGGTACTTCCAAAACCTTGCGATCTGTGACGGCTTCTGCTTAAAGCCGCAATTTCCTGATTTGACTTGCCAAGTGTAGGGTAAAAAGTTCCCGTTGACAAATTCTCGAACTTTGATTTATCGGCTTTTTCAAATTTCTCCTTGCCTCCGAAAAACCAATAATTAGTATTAAACAACAATCTTTTTGGTTGCCATGGTTTTACGTAAGTTAGTTGCGACGGATATGAGTTGGATGCAGCTAGATCAAACGCTTCAAGGCTGAGCATTGCTGACGCGGTGTGATGTCCGTGGGTTGTACCTGGTGTACGGTTATCGAAACGATTGATAATTACGTCAGGACGAAATTTTCTGATAGCCCAGACTACATCACTCAACACTTTGTCTTTCTCCCACAATGACATAGTTTCTTCAGGTCTTTTGGAATATCCAAAATCATTGGCTCGAGTAAAGAATTGTTCGCCGCCATCAATCTTGCGGGCTTCAATAAGTTCCTGTGTTCGGATTACCCCAAGCATCTCCCGCAATTCGGGGCCTATTAAATTCTGACCGCCATCGCCACGGGTAAGTGACAAATAGCCCGTCCGTGCATTTACATTATTCGCAAAATAAGAGATGAGCCTTGTGTTTTCATCATCCGGGTGCGCAGCAATATATAGAACTGACCCGAGGAAGTTCAGCTTCCTGATCTTTTGGTAGATTTCAGATGAACCGGGCTTTTCCGGTTGCTGGGCTGATGATTGCGATAAAAAGAGAAAAGCTATAAGCGTAAATGCAAACTTTGGCATTGGTAGAAAATTTCAACAACGACAAAGATAGCAATTGCTATTGAGAGTTTAATGCCAGACGTTAACGCACAGCTGCCGTCATATTCCTCATTTTTGATATGGATACATACGGAAACTTCTTTTTGTGAACTTCAAGAAATTGGGTAATGTTATCATCATCATAATCATCAATCGGCACACTTACTTTGTTGTAAACAGAATATCCGGCGAATCCGCTAGGAATCTCTTCCGCTGTAAACCATTTGCCATCACGCCTCAAGTGGAAAATCTTATCCTTTGAATCATAGTATGCCTGAAGGTTTGGGTAGTAGTAGTACCTCAGAGAGCAATTTTCGGAATTAGTGGATAAAGTCTGGGCAAGATGTTCTTTGTTCTGCGCAACCGCTATATTAAAACCAAAGCAAAATGCGCATAGTAGTAGTAGTCTTACTTTTTTCATGGTGCAAATTTGGATTTGTTTTTGTTTATTTCAAAATTGAAATTAGCGCAATCATGTAAAATATCGTTTAAAGGATAAAAAAAGTCGATGAAATACACTGTAGAGAACCTTATCGTAGGAAATTACGCAAAAAAAAAGCCGCTATAGAAGCGGCGATTTGTCGATTGACATACTTAGTTAGTTATAAGCAAGTGTAGAATTTTCTTTTGCTTTAGGTGGCTGTCTTTTTGAAGAGAATTTTTTCGGGAAAAGCTTTTGATGTTGCTCTAATTTGGTAAATGGTTTGTCTCCGTTATAATCAGTCACTTCATACCTTGTATTGTTGTAAATAGAATATCCTCTGTATCCTGATGACATTTGCGCTGACTTTACCCATTCACCGTCTTTACTTTGGTAAATGTATACATTATTTTGAAGGTCAAAATATGCATCCAGATTTGGGTAGTAGTAGTACCGAACTCCAACTACGGGAAGTTCTTCGTTAGCAAGCAATTCGTTTTTGCTGGCAGAATCCTGTGCAGATACCATGCTTACGTTAAGAAGCAAAGCGGCTATTAAAAAGTATATTGTTTTCATGATAATGATTGTTAGATTTTATATTACAAAGTAACAACCTGAACGTGCCCTATGGTTTATAAATTTATTTTTTTTCGTTACATGATTCGTACGGTAAGCCTTGATTTTACTGGGATTGTTACAAAATGATCAGATTTAATATTGCCTTTTCTTATAATTGTATAAAACAAAAAAAGAGGCTTAAAGCCTCTTTTTCAATTGTCGAATTTTTTAAGATTCGTCTTTTGTTCTTTTTACCAAGCCTATTCCTGATATAAAGAAAATCAGGCCCAGGATTCCATAAACAGCCAAAAGCTTAACGTCACCCACATCGTCGCCTCCTGTTCCTAAAAACATATAAGCAGCGTAAATCAAAGCGATGATCCCCAGTATTGTGAGAATTGCACCAAATACTCTTTTTAAATTCATAATTTATACAAGTAAGATTAATAATAGAATAATGATGATTATCGCGCCAACAGATAAATAAACGCCATTGCTGGTTGTACGCAATTCCGATTTAATCTCACGGACTTCTTTTCGCAATTCTTTTTTCTCAGTTTTAGTCATTTCAGACTTGTCCATCGCTTTTATTTCATCAAGCCGAATTAACAATTGTCGAACACGCTCCGGTGACTCAGGATGATTTTTTGTGTGCTCTGTGATCAGCTCGTTCGAAGTGGCCGCATAAGTAGGCATCGATATCAACGATGTCAGGGCCAATAAGAAGACGATAATAGAATTTTTCATAATTGGTTTTTTATTGTTTATCCAACATTAAAATTCTCTTATTACAACTACATACATGTTATATAATTATTGAAAAAGCTTGTAAGATTAATACTAGCCTACAGTGGTGCCTCGCAACCTTGCCAATATGTTACTATATT
This sequence comes from Flavobacterium sp., assembly GCA_036399435.1. GTDB lineage: Bacteria > Bacteroidota > Bacteroidia > Flavobacteriales > Flavobacteriaceae > Flavobacterium. Next base: position 15,431 of record DASWND010000100.1, on the reverse strand, counting down.
AGAAATCAGAATCCTCAGCTCCTGAAAACTGCTAGGCTTGATGAAAAAGCCCTGAGCGCAGTGCAGATAAGCATCTAATACCGCCTTTTTTGGTGCTGCAGTCGTAAAAAATATAAATGGAATTGATTTGATATGGTTCTGTTGGCTTTGTAAAATAGCCTCTTTAAATTCGACACCCGACATGCGCGGCATATTATAATCGGAAAAGATCAAGAAAGAAGGTTCAGCAGCAGATTCAAGGTAATTAAGTGCTTCATATCCACTGCTAAAAAATTTTACGTCATTGTTGATTTCCAGTTGGCTAAATATCTCCGCAAGAATTTCCTGATCGTCGATATCATCATCAATGATTAATATTGGTCCGTTTTTATTCATAGGTTAAAATTATTATTAAAATTAAAAAATTGCGAAGCTTTACCTGCTTGAACAGTAGTTAATACTTCTTACCTATAATCTACAACCTCCGGCTTATTCAGCTCAAAGGTCTGAAAGCCAAAATCTTCAGTATTAAATCCATTTGTTTTAAAGAGGTTTTCACCTCTGCCCGGAATTGAAGGAAAATATGCTACTGAAAACTGGAACGTGCTGAAAACCAGATAATCATTACTTACAATCATTCCAATGCCAATTTGGGAATACAGCCTGCTATCCTTAAATGTTTTCCCTTGTCCGCTGAGTAGTCCGAGGGAATAGTTTAAATATGGATTAATCCTGAATCCACCTAAATTCCAAGGCGAATATGCCTGTGTTTGAAAAGTCATCAGAAACTTTTTGGTTCCATACATCATTACCGGATCGAAGCCGGGAATACCATTTTCCTGATCAAGGGTCAGTTGATCGGCCATCGACGGCCGGCGGTTATTTCCGATAACCATTCGCGTTTTTACAAATTGCCTGAACTTCCATTTACCGCTTTCTATCAAGTTTGTGAAATAGTTCAATTGAACCGTAAAGGCTCCTTGCTCAGTTGCGTTATTTCTGAAAAACGCGCCATATTGCGTGCTAAAACTAAAGTAGCCAAATTTATAATATTTTCCGGACGACAGCCTCGCGCCCATATACAATCGACCCAAACCATTCTTTTCCTGCCAGCCGCCTGTCAGGCCGAAAGTCCTCCCAACAGGAACGTCTTCTACGACACCGTAATTAAAAATAAATTTATCTTCTACGAACTGGCGGGATGATACGCCAATGCCGGCGAGGTAAAACCGCTCATCTGAATAAAAGTCGATGCTGTCGTAAACTGCTGTTGGACTTTCAAGATACTTTACATTTAAATATCTTAAAGTGGAAATTAGATTTGTGGTACGATCATTCTCTGAATAGCCACGGAACAGCTGAAGCGAATGACCTCCCCAATAATCTTGTGTGTTGGACTTAAAGTTTTGTCTGCCAAAATCTCCCTGAGTGTCAGGTATTGTATCGGAATAGAATTGTTGACCTAAGAAAACACCGCCGGCCCAGCGGGCAAAAGGCGAGAAGAACGGCCGTTCGATATTGATGCTTTTGAGATAATCGTTCTGCAGGTCAATCTTATACTCGAGGGAAGTTCGAATATATGTATTCATTATATTCGGGATGATATACCTGGTATTAAATCCCGCATCGCCACCAAATTCTTTTCGGTAACCTACTTCGACCTGATGGCCCAAACCAAAGAAATTCCTTTCGGTGAGTTCTAAATAACCTTGATTTGCTGAACCGGCTACATCGGGAATAAGACTCCATGAGTCAAGTACACGAATAGAAACATCAACAGAGTCTGTTCCTTTGACAACATTGGGGATAATTGCCACGGCGCGTACAAAACGCTGGCTTCGTATTAAACGTTCCGATTCCTGGACGAGCAACGAATCAAAAGGTTTATTGCGCCGCAAAAGGAGCAGGTTTAAAACAGTGAGCTTTTTTGTTTTAAGGTGCAGCCGGTTTCCAATCCTTGAAATCATCTTGGTTGGAGCCAGAACCGTATCTTTTTCTGAGTAACCAAAGGGATCTAAAGTTACTATCTCGATACGTCGGATGATTTTGCCTTCAAAGGTTCTAAAGCTTTTCTTCGGAACTCGCTTCGGCTTAGATTGAGCGATCTTCTTTTTAACTTTTATAGGCTCAAAGATGAGTCCATGAACAAATTTTGTAAAGCCTCTCTTTTTTGAGTATTCCTCAATCTTCTTATAAATGGCAGCTGAGTCCTTTACTTTTTCTTCCTGAGCAGAAAGCTGCTGAGAAGTAATCATCAGCATCGTAAAAAAGAAAAATATTCTGAAGTACATCTTTGTTAGCTTATTTGTCAATGTGCATCAGTTTCCCTAGTAGCGGGAGCTGATTCATTATGAACAACTGCTAAAGTACTGGTTAATGAATTCTATTTTATGATTTTCAGTGATTTTTTCTTCCAGTGGATTGTTTTCGATCTCGATGTGGTTAAGCTTGTGCGCCCTGATTCGAGTCATCAATTCCCTTTTTGCGGAAGCTGTTCCAAACAAAGAAATATTATCGAAGTTTTTAATGATTTCAAAAACACGGTAATAGAAAGCTTGTTTCTTCTTCATGTATGGTGTCTGGATAATGGTTGTATCCTCAATTTCTTCGATGTTGTCAATAGTTGTTTCTTCATCAGCATCAATAATGGTGATGACCTTCTCGTCATTTTTTTCTTCAAGCAGGTAGGCGACTCCGTCGTCGACACATACTCCAATTTTTGTTTTATGAATCATTGGTTGTAGGTTTAAGGGGGCTACGTTTTGAATGCGTAATTCTCTCGTTTTAACTTCGCAATTTTAGATCTTCTCGACTCATGCATCGCCTCAGCTTTATTTATGCACAGCTTCGCGAGCAAGTAACTGACTTCCATTTCGACGTCTTTTTCAGGTTCCGAATTAGGTGAAGAATGATCCAAAAACAAATTTTGTGTTAACTTCATATAATTCAGGTAAGCAACATCTTTATATACTTCATAGAACGTGTTCAATGATAAAATAGTATCGGCAATGTGTCGCGGCTGCATAATTGATTCTGTTTGCTCTTGGCTCATGCTTCGACCAGCCATGCTGCCATTTTCAGTAAAGATCTGAGAAATCAAAAAGCTGCCTGATTTTTTGGCTGCCTCTTCATAAGTAGTTTCGTGCGTTTCGTGATATGCAAGTAGAAGCGCTTCAGGAAGTATAGTGTCACAATAAGCTATATTGTTTTCAAACCATTGCCAGTCAATTGAAGATTCACGCAAGTACATCTGCGTCAGCCTGTCGGCAATTCGTTTGATCAATAGGCGCACTGCTTTCGAGTCGTGAACTTTGTTGTATCTGTATAAGCCTCGAATGGTAAGTGCCATAGCCCGAGGACAGTGAACATGCTCTATATTTGGCATGGCTCGCTCAATTATCATTTCAGCATTTTCAAGCAAATCTTGCGGAAGAACTGATCCGAAGGATATCAATGTACCAAGTGCCCAAACAGCTGTTGCGTTTGAAACCTCGAGATTGCACTCAGTATTTTGAATAGAAAAATTATGTTTGCTGTCGACGTAGTTTAAAAACGTACCATCTGCCTGCTGGCAATATGCAATAAACTGAAGATACTTTCGAATTAATTTAAGATCATTTTGATCGTTCGTTGTATCATAATGTTCGCAAACCACAATTAATGCACGAGCATTATGTTCTAAAGTGTAATCACTTTCAGGTTTGAGCTCACTAATTTTTACAACGTTTGAAAGTCCAAAACCTGTCGTTAATTTTCTTAGGCCGGTTAAACCTGGCGCACCGCTATTTTTAGTCGATGCGGAAGCAATATTCTTTCTCATTTCGGAATATATAAGTTATCCTAACAGCACATAAATTGATGTTGCTGAACCAGAGTTGTAGCAGAATAAAATGCATCTTCGGTTACGCGTACAAAAATTCGTCTTTGGGTGCATTCTATTTGAGTTAGATTTTTCCCTAGCTTTTGCTGGCAAAATCATGTTCATAATAGAACGAATTTAAAGAGCCTATGTAAACGTAAATATGCCTATTAAAATTTTCAACTCTTTACAGAACTATATTCAAAGTTTATATAGTTTGCACCTGTTAAGATGAGGAGTAACCGTAGTAAATGTTATTTTTTATTATCTCTTTTGGCCTTCTTTTCTGCGGCTTTCTTAGCATCCTCTGCATCTTCTTTGGCTTTTTCTTCAGCTTCTTTCTGCTTTTTTTCAGCCTCTTTTTGTTTCTTTTCTGCTTCTTTTTCTTTCTTTTTGAAGTATCCTCTCAATAAGAAATTATGTTTCGCAGCTTCCATATTTTCATCAAGTCCTTTAGTGCTGCTTTTTAAATTCTCGATGGTGGCATCGATATTTTCTGCAATTCCCTCATCATTCAGCAATCGTCCTATGGATCCCTGGCCGTTATTGACCTTATACAAAATTTCAGAAAGTTCTGTAGTTGCAATAGCCGCATTTCCAGCAGTTATTTGAAGGCTTTGCATGATCTGGTCGGTTTCTACCGGCTCATACGATTGAAGAAGCTGGCCATTAACCACACTTTGTGCCTCTGTAGATCCGTGTGACAATGTTATTAAGCGGTCGCCGATAATTCCTTCAGATCCTATTCCAGCCTCAGAATCCACTTTTATAAATTTTTGCACGTCGCTCTTTATCAACATATTTACCTGTACAGTGGTGTCGTTGATAATTCTGATGTTTTCTACTGTTCCGACGTTAATTCCGGAGAACCTCACGGTGTTGCCAACTTCAAGTCCGCTTACGTTATTGAATCTGGCGTACAGCGTTACCACAGGGTCGAAAAGGTTTTTTTGGCGTCCGATCACAAAAATGGCTAGAACAAATAGTGCAAGTCCGACTGTGATAAATATACCGAGGCTGATTTTAAATTTTTGAGATTTCATGATCTTGTATCTTGTAATTATTTAGTATTTTGTTTCATTTGGAAAAATGAACTGATGAAAACATCGTCATCTTTTTCGAATTCTGCCAATGTTCCTTCTTTATAAACCAGCCCTTCATTAAGCATTACAACCCTGTCGGCGACCGTTCGGGCACATTCAATGTCGTGCGTTATAATTATCGACGCGGTTTTATACTTTTTCTGAATATCATTGATCAGTAAAGCAATTTCGTCAGAAGTAATAGGGTCAAGACCTGTCGTAGGTTCATCGTATAATATAATTTGCGGATCTACTATGACAGTTCGCGCCAGGCTGATCCTCTTACGCATTCCACCTGATAATTCGCTCGGCATTTTATCGATTGCATCAGGTAAGCCGACGTTTTCCAAAACTTCTTTAACCTTAGCATCCACTTCATCATTAGTAATTCCTTTTCTGATTCGACGCAAAGGAAATTCCAAGTTTTCGCGAACAGTCATAGAGTCATACAACGCACCACTTTGAAACAGAAACCCTATTTGTTTCCGTACTTCATTCAAAGCGTTAGAATCCATTGATGTTACTTCTTCGCCTAGAACAGTGATTGATCCTGCATCAGGGTCGAGTAGGCGCACAATGCACTTTATAAGGACGGATTTTCCGGTTCCTGATTTTCCAAGAACCACAAGGTTTTCACCTTTTCGAAGCTGCAGGTCGAGGCCTTTCAGAATTTGATTGCTTCCGAACTGCTTAGTGACGCCTTTTATGTCGATGACAATTTCGTCTGTGTTGTTGACTGTACTCATTTAAGTAAATCTGTTATCTGAACTGCAACCAAGTCCACAATTATGACCAGTAGAGAAGCCATTACAACGGCTGAATTCGCTGCTTTTCCAACGCTTTCCGTTCCACTTCCGGCATTGTAACCTTTGTAGCAGCCCACAAGTCCGATGACCATTCCAAAAAAGAAAGTTTTTATAATGGCAGGAAAAAGATCCATAAATCCAACGGATGAAAAGGCACGGGATACAAATAAGACAAAATTCACATCTCCTTTAATGTTAGCTCCGGCCCAACTTCCAAGGATTCCGAGTGCATCGGCGTATAACGTTAAGACAGGAAGCATAAATGTTGCAGCAAGTACACGTGGAATGATCAAAAATTTGAAAGGGTTTATCGATGATACTTCCATAGCATCTATTTGTTCTGTAACCCGCATTGATCCAAGCTCAGCACCCATGCTCGAGCCAATTTTTCCGGCACAAATCAGTGCTGTAATTACAGGGCCCATTTCACGGATTATCGAGATTGCAACCATTCCCGGAAGCATCGATTCTGCTCCGAAATCAACTAAAACAGGTCTCGACTGAATTGTTAATACAAGTCCGATGATTATTCCTGTTACACCAATCAGCGCAAGAGATTTATTCCCTATCTGAAAGCATTGCTTCAGGAACTCATTGAATTCGAACCCACGTGAAAAGGTATTACGGAAAACTCTTCCGAGGAAAAGGAAAACATCTGCGACATTTATAAAAAACGAATTTGCTTTTGTAATTGCATCCATATTTAAGACACCATTGCGCTGGTGGATCGTGCTAATTGATTATTCTTTTGACTGAAGTGAGTCTGTCGTTGTTTCAGTGAAGAATATTTTCGGAACTTCCGGTGGGATGTTGCTTGAAATTGTAACTGATTCAGGATTATATGCCGGAAATTTAAATCGCCTCCACCTGAATGTCTTCGGCAGGTCGTCTCCCATTAAATATCCCCAAGGTTTCATTACTTCAACCCTGTCGAAAATCACCTTTAAGATTGCAATAAGTGGAATCGCCAAAAACATACCCGCGACACCGCCAATTGCCCCACCTGTTACAATTCCCACAATCGAAACCAAAGCGTTGATTTCAACTTTAGAACTGACTATCAATGGGACAAGGAAATTATTATCTATAAATTGTACAACAATGTTCACTAAAATTACCCCGAAAATTATCGATACGTCCGGAGTTACTCCCAAAGTCGCAACAATGCTTAAACATCCGGCAAATAAAATTCCAATGTACGGAATTAAGTTTAGTAATCCGGTGAGTGTCCCCAGCAAGATCGCATACTCAACTCCAATGATCATATATCCGATGCTTGTAAGTACTGAGACAGTAATCATTTGCAGCATCAGCCCGCTGATATAACTTTGGATCGAGGTTTTTATTTTTGACATGGTATCCTCCAAAACTTCATGATGCTCTTTTGTGAATAGCTTGCAGAGGAATTTTTTGAAATGTGTTTTGTATAATAAAATCAAAAATGTATAAATGGGAATCAATGTCAGGTTGACAAGTGTGTCGGTAACTGAGACCAATGTGCTGCTGACGATGCTTTTGCCCTGATCTCCGGTGGCATCATCAATTAATTGTTTTTGTTCCCAGTTACTGAGATTAAAATTTCTCCTGACTAATGCCTGGAGGTTTTCGAGGTGAAGGTTTATATTTTGTTTTATACGGCCCCAATCGCTGACCATATCGCTGATCTGCCACGACAGAAAGACTATCAATCCTGCAAAAAACATTACAAAGATCATCACCGTCAATAGCACCGAAATAACGTGAGGGAGCTTGAGACGGTTTTTTAAAAACTCGGTGATCGGATTTAAGAGGATTGCGAACAGTAAAGCAAGCAGAAGCGGAATCAATACGTTTTGGCCTAAATACAAAACTGTTACGATTGCGATCAATGAAATCATCGTAAAAGCAAGTTTGGCGTAAAAAGGTAATTCTAGTGGTTGCTTCATGTTTTAAACAGGTGGTGTGTGCGGTTTGTTGCTGCGTATGCAATCATCTGCAAAAGTGACATGATTTGGTGGCTTTCACGTTATATCTGTGAGCCGAAAATGTTGCAAAATTCTCACATTTTTAGTTTAATTAATCTGTGAACTCCTTTTCAATCGCAGGTTCTGTCACAATTGTAATTCCTTTCTGAAGCATCATATTGTTTGGATAAGTAATGATCTCGCCGTTTTTGGTACGAAGCAATGTATGAAAAGCCCGAATGTCTTCGATTTCACCTTCAAGCTGGAACTCATGATCGTGAATGCGTATGTAATCGCCAATTTTAAAGGGAAAAGCAAAAAACAGGATGATGGCAGCGGTGATATTGCTGATGATCGACCATTGCGCAAATAGCGCTATTCCCATCACGGTCAATACAGCATATGCGGAGGTAAAAACATTTTGAGGCTCGACACCCCAAATAATAAATAATGCAATGATTGTCAGGATCGTGATAAGAATACTAATGTATTTATTGACCAATTTTGACCTTTGTTCCAGTAAATGCGTTGATTGTGAAAACCTTTTTACGAGCCGTAAAGTTATAAGCCGAATAAAAACGGCAATCAGAATAACAATTGCTGTCGCAATAATTTCTTTGTAATATAGATTAATCAGCACCGGCAAAGTTGTTTAAATATTCATACACTTTATCTACAGGAAGTCCCATCACATTGGCATAAGAACCTTCAATCCGGCTCACGGCAATTAGTCCGATCCAGTCCTGAATTCCATAACTGCCCGCTTTATCAAAGGGCTTGTAATTATCGACATAATATTCGATTTCATTTAATGTCAGATAATTAAAAGTCACCATTGTAGTTTCCCGGATTATTTCTAACCGATCAGCAGTCCTGAAACAAACTGATGTAATCACCGTATGGGTTTTCGCGGATAATTCTGAGAGCATTTCAATTGCATGCAGTCTGTCAATCGGCTTTCCCAGCGCCTTATTTTCAAGCCACACAATAGTATCGCTTGTGATAAGGAGGTCATTTTTTTTCAATTCTCCTGCAAAAGCATTTGCTTTAAGCTCCGCCAGGTAATCCGTTATTTCACCTGCTGTAAGATTTTCTGGATATATTTCTTCAACATCTTTCAGCCTGGTTTCGAAATCGAGATCAAGATCTTTAAAAAATTGCTGTCTTCGTGGCGATCCGCTAGCGAGGATTATCCTGTATTGCTGAAGTTTATCTTTAAGCATTTGCAATGTCTTGTGTGACTACATAAATTGACAATATTCCCAAAAACAAAACAACTTTTAATACTGTTGAAAGATGTTTAAAATCTTTCTGACCTTTAGCCGACCACAGTTTAATGGTGAAATACAGCAATGGGCCAATGACAAGAAACAGCATATAGCCTACGCTTATAAAAAGATTATTTGCGACATAATATTCGTTAATGTACCACAGCAGCAAAATGATAGGCAGCCAGCTTAAAAAGAACATGATCTGTGTAGTTCGTCCAACACCAAGTGCAATAGGTAATGTGTTCATTCCGTTGTTATAGTCGCCATTTACATCCTCCAAATCTTTAACCACTTCACGTATAAAGTTGATGATAAAAGCAAAGATCGCGTAATCCAGAAGCACTTTAAAAATAATGCCTAAATGCACTTGATTATCAGTAGTGAGAACAGGCATCAGGTCGTAGACACCAATGATCAGAACGCTTACAGAAAGAGTGGCTGCCACAATAATATTTCCAATAAGCAAACTTTGCTTTAAGCTCGAAGCATAGAGATACAGAAGCCCTGCAATGACAATAAAAACCGCAGAATATCCGGGTTTACCGATATAATTGGAAAGGTAAAAGCCGAGGCCAACTCCAATTACATTTAAAGCGACATAATAATTATACGCTGCATTTTCAGAAATTCCTTTGCCAATGACAACATTTTGCGGCTTGTTATCCAGATCAGTAGCAACATCAAAAATATTATTGATCAGATAGCCACCCGCTGCAATAAAAACCGTTGCAAGCACAAGCAAAGCGAATTGAAACCTGCTTAGTGCAAGAGGGATCGCCTGTTGTTCGAGAAATCCGAAACGAAAGACCAGCTGCATAAACGCAAGCATTAATAAGTTTTGGAATCGAATGACGCGTAAAAAATCCATATTTATAAGTTAGTTGTGTTTGTGGAATTAAATTTAGACATCCATTTGCCCTGGACTTTTAGAACTTGTTCTATTACATCACGAACTGCTCCGTGGCCTCCATTCTTATGCGATACATAATTGGAGATTAATTTTATTTCAGGAGCGGCATCCTGCGGACAAGCTGCGATTCCACACAATTTCATCACCTGATAATCCGGCATATCATCGCCCATGCAAAGTACTTCTCCAGGTTTAAATTGGTATTGATCTACAAGCTGATTAAAAACCCGGACCTTATCCTTTACATTAAAATGTATATCGTCAACATCCAAATCAGTAAAGATGATTCTGATGCCTTCGTTGTTTCCCTCGGAAATTATACAAACCCGATAGCCATTTTCGACAGCATGTTTGATGGCAAAGCTATCCCGGATGCTTATTGTTCGCAGCAATTCGCCTTCAGCCGTGACTTGGACAGTATTATCGGTCAATACTCCGTCTAAGTCAAAGACAAAGGTAGTGATGGTATTCATCAGCACTTTATAGCTTTCCATTTGCTGCGATTGATTCTGAAAGCATTGAGTAAATAATTTTACGATCGGCAGTGTCTAAAAATTCGAGATGCCTTTCTATCGTCACCTGGTCATTTCTTCTGGCCGGACCTGTCTGGGCATCCTTTGGTGACATTGATAAAACCTTGCCTGAAGTTTCGGAAATAAGCGGCTTAAGCAGGTCGAAACTAATATTGTTTTCACTGCAGATTTCACTTGCAATCGTGTACATATGATTTGTAAAGTTGCTGGCAAAAACAGCGGCAACATGAAGTGCTTGACGTTGCGCAGAATCCATTTGATGAACGTGGTCAGAAATAGCTTCGGCAGCGGATTGAAGCGTTTTCAAGTCGGATCCATTACTGCTTTCAATACATATTGGAACATGCCTCATGTCAATCTCGCGATTCTTTGAAAATGTCTGTAACGGATAAAACGCGCCCAATCGGTTTCTGGAAGAAACAATATCCAAACCCATCGCACCGGAAGTATGAGCAACAAGCCTGTCTGAAAAAGTCAGCTGCGATACTACTTGTTCAATCGCGGTATCGGAAACTGCGATTATGTAAAGATCAGCATCGGTTATTTCTGCAAAATCGTCAATAACAAATTTGGCATCAACATGTTGGTCAATTTTTTCTTTTTGTCTGGCATAAACCTGCACCAGCTCGATCTTATCGCTTGCTGTGAAAGCCTTTGAAAGGTGGTGTGCGACATTTCCGGATCCTATGATGCTGACTTTTAACATGCGGCTAAAATATGAAAAATTTGTCGGATGTAAAGGCGTGATACAGGCTGAATCGTATGACAAAATGTTGTAAAAAACCGTATTCCTAAAGCAATGCAAGTGCTCGGCAATACCAACATTTTTAGTTACTTTTGCATCACTTTTCAAATACTCTAACTCCATCTTCATGGTCAATAAGATATCAGCCATTTTGTTCTCTACGCGACTAATGGCTTTTCTGTTCCTTGCTTTTGCAACATCAATGGCAATTGGGACTTTCATCGAAAACGAATACAACACTGACACGGCTCGAATTATAATCTACAACGCCTGGTGGTTCGAGGCGATCATGCTGTTCTTTATGATCAATTTCCTGGGCAATATCAAGCGCTACCAACTTTACAAAAAAGAGAAATGGGCAACACTGACGCTTCACCTTTCATTCATTCTTATTCTTCTTGGAGCGTTTGTTACACGGTACATCAGCTTTGAAGGAATGATGCCGATCCGTGAAGGAGAATCTGAAAACATCTTTTATTCCGATAAAACTTATCTCACGGTGTTTGTCGACGGCGAACATAAAGGCCAAATGCGCCGAAGAGTTTTCGAGGAAAGTTTACTGATGTCTCCTGTTACAAATAACAATTTTTCATTGAAGAAAGATTTTAGCGACGTTCCATTTGAAATAAGCTACAAGAACTTCATAATGGGCGCAACTGAAACCATCAAAGAAGATCCCAGTGGTGTAACGTACCTGAAGCTTGTAGAATCAGGCGATGGATCGCGCCATGAGCATTATCTGAAAGCGGGTGAAGTTCAAAACATCCACAATATTTTATTTGCTTTGAATAAACCTACAGCCGGGGCAATCAACATTAATACTACAGGCGAAAAATATACAATACAATCACCATTCGAAGGAACTTTTATGAGAATGGCTGATCAATTTCAGGGTAAAGTCGACAAGGAAGCGGTGCAGCCATTGATGATGCGTTCGCTTTACAATATGGGCGGTTCACAATTTGTGTTTCCGGAACCTGCTGTTAAAGGGGTAAAGACGTTTAAATCGAATGAAGATTTCAAAGATAAAGAGACTGATGACGCGCTGATCGTAACTGTTGAATCACAAGGAAAGAAAGAAGAAGTTACACTTGTTGGTGCGAAAGGTAAAATGGGCGAGCCTCAGTCCGTGAAGATCGGCAACCTCGACTTTACATTGTTCTTTGGAAGCAAGGTTTATACATTGCCTTTTAGTCTAAAACTGAACGATTTCATTGCCACCAAATACCCCGGAAGTGAAAAAAGTTATGCGTCTTTCGAAAGCAGAGTAACGGTGGAAGATCCGAAGAAAAACTTTGATGCCCGAATTTTTATGAACAATGTACTGGATCATGAAGGCTACAGATTTTTTCAGGCATCTTTCCAACCTGATGAGTTGGGAACAGTCTTGTCGGTAAATCATGATGCCTGGGGAACAAATATTACTTATGCCGGTTACTTCATGTTGTTTTTTGGTATGCTGTCGATTCTGTTTACAAAACATTCACGCTTTGCTGACCTGAAAAACAAATTGACAAAGATTAAGGCAAAGAAAAGTAAACTTACTGCAGGATTGATGCTTCTGCTATCTGTTGGTGCTTATTCGCAGGATCATCGCCATCAGGCGCCATCGCAGGAGGAAGTGGAGGCCTTTATAACGAAAAACAAAATCAACGAAGAACATGCCTCAAAATTTGGACGCCTTGTCATTCAGGATGAAGGCGGCCGGATGAAGCCCGTGAACACTTTTTCATCGGAGCTGCTTCGCAAGGTTAGCAAGAAAGACTCGTGGAACGGAATGAATTCTGATCAGGTCTTTCTTTCGATGACACAATATCCGAACGTCTGGTTTGAAGTTCCGCTGATCTATATGAAATCAGGTAACGACAGCATCCGTAAAATTATTGGTGTTGACGCCAAAGCTAAGTATGCGCCATTTATTAATTTTTTCGATGCGACCGGAAATTATAAGCTCTCGCCATATCTTGAAGATGCTTACAAGGCTGCCGTTCCGAACCAATTCCAAAAGGATTTCATTGAAGCTGACCGAAAAGTAAACTTACTGAATTCGGCATTAAGTGGCAGCATTTTGAGAATTTTCCCGATTCCAAAAGAAAAAAATAACAAGTGGGTGTCGTATATGGAACTTTCGCACGCAGACCTTCAGGGAATCGATTCAACTTTTACTCAGAAAATCCTCCCATTTTACCTTTTGGCTTTGAAAGGTTCGGGAGAATCGGGAAGTTATAAGGAAGCTGATTTTTATCTGGATGGCATCAGCAAATACCAACAGCGCAACGGCAGCAGTGTGATTCCATCGGAGAAAAAAATAACCTCCGAGATTTTGTATAACAAGTATGATGTATTCCGGAACCTGTATTACCTCTACATGCTCTCTGGTGTAATGATGCTAATATTTACGATTGTCAATATTTTCTTTGAAAAGCGGGCACTGCGCATCGTCATTAATGGATTTCATATTTTGATCGGATTATTCTTCCTGATCCACACATGCGGACTCATAGCACGCTGGTACATCTCAGGACATGCTCCGTGGAGTGATGCATACGAATCTATGATCTACGTCGCTTGGGCAACAATGCTATTTACATTGCTGCTTGCTGCTGAAGCGTCTGACAAGAAGGTAAATTTAATGGCTTATGTACTGGCAGTTTTGCCTACAAGCAAAAATAAATCCCCTTTAGTAGTCGCGGCAGGAACGTTTGTGACGTCAATGATCCTGATGATCGCGCATTGGAATTGGATGGATCCGGCAATTGCAAACCTTCAGCCTGTACTGAATTCTTATTGGCTGATGATTCACGTTGCAGTGATTGTTGCAAGCTATGGACCTTTTACACTTGCAATGGTCCTGGGAATTGTGTCGCTGGTTTTGATGCTGTTCATCAACGAAAAGAACAAGAAAAAAATGGAGCTCCACATCAAGGAGATTACTTATATCAACGAAATGGCTCTGACCATTGGACTTGTCATGCTGACCATTGGAAACTTTCTTGGCGGCCAATGGGCCAATGAAAGTTGGGGACGTTACTGGGGTTGGGATCCGAAAGAAACATGGGCGTTAATCAGCATTATGATTTATGCATTTGTGATCCACGCCAGGTTCGTTCCGGCAATGCGTGGCAAGTGGATTTATAACCTGATGAGCATTATCGCGTTCTATTCGATCATGATGACGTACTTTGGCGTGAACTTTTACCTAAGCGGACTACACTCATACGCAAGCGGTGACAAGGTGGTTACACCAACATTTGTATATTATTCAATTGCGTTTGTAGCCTTATTGGGCGGACTCTCGTATTGGAAGTATAAGAAGTTCAAGGATTAGATCCGCTTTCTACTACGAATTTCCGACTGTTCCCAGCGTGTAAAGCTGCTCCATTGTTGGCGTTTGGCTTCCTCCCGCCGGTTCAAGTGTAATACCGTATGCCTGAGCTTCAGGAAAGCTTTCGACGCTAAAGATGCGTTGGCGATTCTTTGTAAATTCGTCGAGAAGGCCAATGCTCGTTGGCGTAAGCGGATTAAGTTTCAAAGCCCATACCTGATAAACCATACCTTCAGGAGGTTGCGGAAGTCCGGCCGCATCAACATAAACAGCCTGTGTCTGCTGATTGACGTAAACCTTTGCAAAAGCTTCAGGGAACGATGCCTGTCCGGCAAGCGGAATAACGGCATTATTTCGATCGCGAACTATTGCAAGTGCTGAGTCGGAACGTTGCCTCTCAAATTCAAGAGCTTGTGATCTTTCCTGTAACTGTTTCTTTTGATTTTCAAGATTGACGTACTGCATGTTAGCTTCGTTAAGCTCGTAGAAAAGGTATCCACCACCTAATAGGAATAATAAAGCTGCAGCCCAGCCGAGGTATGAGGTTCTTTTCTTTTGTGGTTTAAGTTGAACAACATCGCGATGTTTGAGTGCAAGTTTTTCCCTGATCTGTTCGTAGGCAGCAGCCGAGAGATAGGGTGAAAATCCGGTTGACAAAGCAACAATTGCCTTTTCGATGGCAACAATTTCATCGTGAACAGCGGGATTTAATTTTTCGATTTCCGCAACATGTTTATTTTCTTCCTCGGTCAGCAGGCCGAAGACGTAAAGTTCGAGTATTCCTGATTCGATATATTCTCTTGTATCTATCATTGTAACTGTAGGTAGTTTCTAAGATCGTTAATGCAATTCCTGTTTTGTGTTTTGACAGTTCCAAGCGGAATTTCAAGTTCATCCGATGCTTCTTGCTGAGTATATCCTTTATAGAATAGCAGCTCGATCAGCTGAATGCATTTTGGTTTCAATTTTTTTACAAAT
>DASWND010000099.1:0-3193 GCA_036399435.1 Flavobacterium sp. | reverse complement strand
TACATCACCAGGTTCAATCTCATCTGATGAAGTAAGTGACTTACCATTTTTTATTGTGATGCTATATCCTCTTTTCAGGACGTTTTCAGGGCTCATGATACGGACATTGGTCTCGATGTTTTTGATATTTATTTGATGTTGATTAAACATCGTCATGCTGCTCTTCTGAAGTGAAGTCGCTTCTTGCTCAACTTTTAATCGTTTTTCGATTAGCAGTTTTGGAATCTCTTTCTCAAGCTCAGCCGTGCTATGAATCAGCATATTTCTCTCGTTGCCAAACCTGAACTGTGACTGCCTCTGCAATGACTCAGTCAGAAACCTGATGCCACTGCGATTTTGTGTCACCATTTTTTCTGTCGATGAGCGGAACCACTTCACTTCAGATTGTAATTGGACATTCCGATCAGAAAGAAGTTGCTTCGATTTTGTAATTATCTGTTCTTCGTGCCGCGCGACTGGAACTGCAAACTCATGAAACCGCTGAATCAAATAATCAGCAAGTTTAGTTGGCGTTATGGCATTAAGGTGAGAAATCATTTCTGCAACAGTCTCGTTGGTTGCGTGACCGATCCCAGTGATAACAGGAAGCGGAAAATCAGCTATTTCTTTTGCAAGTTTATAACTGTTATAACATGATAATCCGACATCGCCGCCGCCGCCACGGATGATTGCCACAACGTCAAAATGGCTTAGGACTTTCCTAATTTGATCAAGCTGTAGCAATATTCCGTCGACAGCTTTTTCGCCTTGCAGCAAAGACGGAAACAGCATGTGGAAGAACTTGTATTTCCACGGATTGCCATCAATAACATTTATAAAATCCGCAAAGCCTTTACTTGTTTCCACAGAAATAATTGCAATCCGCTGCGGAAGCAATGGCAAAGTCAGCTGCTTGTTTTTTCTGTAAACACCTTCATCGTAAAGCCGTTTGATCGTTTCCTGTTTTTCACGTTCAAGGTCGCCAAGTGTAAAGCTTGGATCAATTTCAATAATTCGCAGTGACAATCCATGTGCGGGATCAAAAGTGATCTTAGCTAAAAACAGAATTTTAATCCCGTCTTTAAGCGGCTCACCCAGCAGCTGTAAAAATGCATTATTGGCTTTATGAAAATCTTCTTTCCATAATGTGGCGTTGACCAGAGCGACAACTTTTCCGTTCTCCTTATCAACCAGTTCAGGATAGCAATGACCTGAATGCTTGTAAAAGTTCAGCTTGTTCATTTCCGCTTTCACCCAAAACGCACTTTGATATCGCTCGGATAAAGTGCGCTGGATGCTTTTCGTGACCTGATAAAGTGAAAAAATCTTTTTGTCGTCCGACATTTTTGGATGCTTTATCCAAATTTATTCTTTTGCTTTCAGATGAGGAGTGGAACTGAAAATTATTTCGCCGCAAAGTCTATTGCTCATCCGGAACATAATTCTCGTTCATCCAGGCAACCTCCCACAAGTGCCCGTCAAGGTCTTCAAAGCCATGACCATACATAAATGGATATTCCTGCTTTGGCATTGGAGCGCTTCCGCCAGCTGCAATTGCTTTGCTTACCAGTTCGTCCACTTTTTCACGGCTTTCAGCTGAAAGGCATAAAATTACTTCAGTACTTTTTTTGGCGTCTGCAATTTCCCTGTTGGTGAAATCAGCAAAACGTTTTTCTATGAGAAGCATTACAAAGATATGGTCCGAGATGATCATGCATGTAGCGGTCTCATCTGTAAATTGCTGGTTGAACGAATATCCGAGCGCAGTAAAAAATTCTATCGATTTAGGAAGATCCTTTACTGGCAGATTGATGAAAATTTTAGGTTCCATAATTAATTGTTTTTTATAAGAGCAATTTAATACTTTGTTGGAAACCTAATGCCGTTGAAATACACCAGTTCGAAGGGGCGATTGCGACAATTTTTTTTCTAAATTTATGTTTTGATAATTTAGGTTTTTGAAGCTATTCCTGTTTTCCGCTGCAATCTTTCCTAGAAGTAGCCTGATGCTACTTCTAGGAAAGGATTTACGCTTCAACCAGGGCTAGGGCTTTTTCACATAAAACAATAAATGTCTTTATCGAAATGTTTTCACTCCGAGCGGAACCCAGTGGGCAATATTACTAACTACTTTTTCAATAAAAATATGAAGCACATCTCAATCCTCGTCCCCAACGGACACACAAGTCTTCCAAACATTGATGGCGCACATCAAATTCTGTCTGAAGTCAATAATCTGGCGGTTGCGCAAGGCAATCTGCCACCATTTCACATTGAGCTTGTCGGAATTTCTGAAGAAATAATCCAGCGCAACGGACGCTTCGTGATCACAACCGACAAAACAATTGATGAGGTTGATCATACTGACCTCATTATTATTCCCGCTATCCACAGTGATCTTGAAGACGCACTCACAGCTAATGCTGCTTTCTTTCCGTGGATCCGAAAACAATATGAAAACGGAGCAGAAGTCGCCAGCATGTGTATTGCTTCGTTCTTCCTTGCTGCAACGGGATTACTAGATGGAAAGCAATGTGCGACGCATTGGCACGCGGCAAACCAGTTCAGGTTAATGTTTCCAAATGTTGATCTTGTGGATGATAAGATCCTGACCCACGAAGATGGAATCTACACCAGCGGCGGTGCATATTCGTTTCTGAACCTGCTCGTCTACCTGGTCGAAAAGTACTGTGGCCGCGATATGGCGATTATGATCTCGAAAATTTTTATGATCGACATCGACAAAGACAGCCAGTCGCCGTTTATCATGTTCAGCGGTCAGAAAGATCATGAAGATGAGCCGGTGAAAAAAGCGCAGGTCTTTATAGAAGAAAATTTTGAAGAGAAACTGACTGTCGACGCACTCGCGGATCGTTTTGCTTTAGGCCGAAGAAGCTTCGAAAGACGTTTTAAAAAATCAACCGGCAACTCGGTTATCGAATACATTCAGCGGGTGAAGATCGAGGCGGCTAAAAAGCAGCTTGAAACAGGCCGGAAGACGATTTCCGAAGTAATGTATGATGTTGGTTATACAGATGCAAAAGCTTTCCGTGACCTTTTTAAAAGAATTTCAGGCATGACGCCTGTAGCTTACCGCAACAAGTACAATAAAGATATGATGGTGATGGCGTAACGGAAACTGCGTGAAGGATCGCGGCAAGTACCGCGTACTGCCAAGAGCCTGACGCCGCCGAAGAATGTTGAGGTTTATGCG
>DASWND010000098.1:0-5633 GCA_036399435.1 Flavobacterium sp. | reverse complement strand
GAAAAAGGATACGCGGCACATTATAAATACAAACAAGGTGCTTCGGAAGAAAGCGGTTTGGATGTCTGGCTGAACCTTCTTCGTGAAGCGCTGGAAAATGCCGAAACCAATGCGGTCGATTTTGTGCAGGATTTTAAAATGAATCTTTACGCGAAGGAAATTTTTGTCTTTACACCAAAAGGAGACATAAAATCATTGCCAAAAGGTGCGACCTCACTTGATTTTGCTTTCAGCATTCACTCTGAAGTTGGCGTTCGTACCCGTGGAACCCGCGTTAACGGAAAACTTGTACCATTAAATTATGAGCTGAAAAGCGGCGATCAGATTGAAATCATAACCTCGCCACATCAAAAACCGACGATCAACTGGCTCGATTATGTAACGACGTCGCGTGCGAAAAACAAAATTCGTAATGTACTGAATGAAGATACCAAGAAAATAGCTGAAGAGGGCAAAGAACTACTGACGCGAAAACTTCGGCATTTAAAGATCACAGTTAACGAAAGTGTTATCAATGAGCTTGTCAATTTCTTTAGGCTTAAAACAAGTTTGGATCTATTTTACAGAGTTGGAATTGGAGCTATTGAAAACCAACAATTAAAGGACTTTGCCGCTCAGAAGAACAATACTTTCATCAACTTCTTTAAAAATAAGATCAGAAGGTCGCCAAATACTGCCGACGAGGATATAAACCGTCAACAGCTCAGCAGCAATTTTGACATGCTGGTTTTTGGTGTTGAACAGGACAAACTTGATTATACACTTGCCACATGCTGCAGCCCGATTCCGGGAGATGATGTTTTTGGGTTTTTAACCATTAACGAAGGAATTAAAGTCCATAAAAAAGATTGTCCGAATGCGATCAGCCTTCAGTCGAACTACGCTTACCGAATCATGCAGGCGAAATGGATCGACTCGACGCAGCAACAGTTCAAAGCGATCCTGAACATTACCGGAATGGACACAATGGGTCTGACAAACAAGCTGACAAAAGTAATTTCAAACAACATGCATGTCAACATTCAAAGCATTTCTTTAAAAGGAGAAGCCGGAATTTTTCATGGTCAGGTGGCGGTGATCGTTCAAAATAACACCATTTTGAAAAAGCTGATCGAAAACATCAAAAAAATTGATGGTGTCGATAAGGTCACAAGGATTCACAAGGACTTGTAAAACCTGAAGCTTAAGACAAGTGTTCAATGCTATTTTGGCAGGTTTGTAATTAGCCACGAATGCACGAATTGTTAAGTATTATATCACTTAGTGAAACTACTAAGCAAATAAGCCAGACTCCCTTCAACAAAAAGATTCGTGCATTGCTTCGCCTGTTCGCTGTCGCTCGGAATGTGGCAAAAAAGCAGCAGCCGCATTTAATGTAACAACTCCACCCGCGTTAGCGATGGAAGCGGAAATCCTTTATCGCGGCGCAGCAAGCGGTAAAGATCGAAGCAAACAGCGCGGCCGCTTTGGCCGGTTGATGGCATTTGGTATAAAGAAGCATGATCGCCAAAGTGGAAACGCCCAATCAAAAAAGTGCATTATTAATATTGCAGACCATTTAAATTGCCGTTTGCATTCAATTATTTACCTTTGCCGCATATGACACTAATATCCGTTGATAATACAAAAAACCAGGAAATCGTAAAGAATGTCTTTACAAAATATCTGGAAAATAAAGGGCATCGCAAGACGCCTGAACGTTATGCTATTCTTCAGGAGATATATGAAAGCGAGGAGCATTTTGATATTGAAAATCTTTATATCAAGATGAAAAACAAAAATTATCGCGTTAGCCGCGCTACACTTTATAATACGATTGAACTTCTTTTAGACTGTGCTTTGGTGCGCAAACATCAATTTGGGCAAAACCAGTCGCACTACGAAAAATCATATTTCGATAAGCAGCACGATCACATTATTATGACCGACACAGGTGAAGTTATCGAATTTTGTGATCCGCGAATACAGATCATTAAGAAGACCATTGAAGAGATTTTCGATATTGAAATCCACAACCATTCCTTATACCTCTACGGCAACAGAAAGACTATTCCTGTTGACAATCCGGCAGAATCTCAGGATCTCAATTAACTACACTACAAACACAACTTAACAAGATACGAATGGCCGTTGACTTATTACTCGGATTACAATGGGGAGATGAAGGAAAAGGAAAGATTGTCGATGTTTTAACTTCAAACTACGACATCATCGCAAGGTTTCAGGGAGGTCCAAATGCAGGCCACACTTTAGAATTCGACGGAATAAAACACGTACTTCGAACGATTCCAAGCGGTATTTTCCACAAAAATTCGATTAATATTATTGGCAATGGTGTTGTAATTGACCCGGTAGTCTTTCAGAAAGAAGTTGAAGGACTTGAAAGATTCAACCTTGACCTTAAATCAAAACTGATCATTTCGCGAAAAGCACATTTGATCCTGCCAACACACCGACTGCTGGATGCGGCTTCGGAGGCATCAAAAGGCAAAGCGAAAATTGGATCAACATTGAAGGGAATTGGGCCAACATACATGGACAAAACCGGCAGAAACGGAATACGTGTCGGCGATATTGAACTCGTAGATTTTAAAGAACGTTATCGCGCGCTTGCTGACAAACATGAAGCAATCATCAAATTTTACGATGTCGCAATACAATACAACCTTGAAGAACTTGAAAAAGAATTTTTCGACGCTATAGAATCTTTGAAACAGCTCGATTTTATTGATAGTGAAGAATATTTATATCAGGCGCAGAAAGAGGGAAAAACCATATTATGTGAAGGAGCCCAAGGTTCTCTTCTTGATGTTGATTTTGGAACATATCCATTTGTAACTTCTTCAAATACAACGGCTGCCGGAGCTTGCACGGGCCTTGGAATTGCGCCAAATAAAATACAGGAAGTTTACGGAATCTTTAAAGCATATACAACGCGAGTCGGCAGCGGTCCGTTTCCAACTGAACTTTTCGATGAAGATGGTGCAACAATGGCGCGTGTCGGAAATGAGTTCGGATCGGTTACAGGACGACAAAGACGTTGCGGGTGGCTTGACCTGGTAGCGCTGAAATACGCAGTCCAGATTAACGGCGTGACGCAGTTGATGATGATGAAGGGCGATGTTCTATCTGGCTTTCAAACACTAAAGGTTTGCGTCGCATACGACTACAATGGTCAGCAGATTTCACATCTTCCTTACAATATCGAGCCTGAAAATGTACAACCCGTTTTCCGCGAATTCAAAGGCTGGCAAGCCGATCTTACAGGAATGTCTGCTTACCATGAGCTGCCTGTTGAACTTCAGGATTATATAGATTTTATCGAAGCTGAACTTGAAGTTCCGATTAAGATCGTTTCTGTTGGACCTGATCGGAAACAGACAATCAGAAAGGCTTAAGCAATTACTTTACTTTAAAGATAAACGATTCCGATGGCGCGAGCGATATCAGAACATGTCCGACGCCATTGGTCACTTGTAATGTCGCTTTCTCTTTAAGATAAAGCTGATCAACAAGGTTATAGCTATCATCTTTCAGATTCCACTGCGATATAATTGTCGCGGGAATAATCAGTTCAAATGAGCTGCTTTCGGATTTTGAAATGTTGGATGTGATGATAAGCTTTTCATCAGCAGAATATCTGACAAAAGAATACACATCCTTTCCATAATTGGTCGAACTGGCGCGATTTATTCTTTGAATTTCGCCAAAACTGCCCATTAGCGCATTGCTTTTCGTCGTAAAGTTCAACAGTCTTTTGTAAAAATTACGAAGTTCAAGTTGCTCAGATGAAAGTGCGCCTCCATCAAACTTGCCACCATTCATCCACTTTTGATGTTCCGGAACTCCGATGTAGTCGAAGATCGAGGTACGTGAACGTGTTCCAAAACCTGCGTTTTCATTTCCTGGTTCACCAACTTCCTGTCCGAAATACACCATAGTTGGCGAAGAGCTTATCATAGCTGAAATAACCATCAACGGCTTCCCATTTTCAGCGCTTCCCGCAAATTCAGGGCTCGCAAGACGCTGCTCGTCGTGATTATCGAGAAAATGCAGCATGTGTCCTTCAATGTCTGCCAATCCGGCTTGGATATCTGAAATTCCGTCTGGATTGCTGTTGCCTCTGATCACGTCTTTGAGCTTGTCGTATAGTTCGACTTTGTCATATAGATAATCCATTTTACCAAGGTGGATGTAATTGCGGTATTCCTTCGGATTATACACTTCAGCAAGCAGGAAAGCGTCAGGATTTTTCATTTTTATAGCTGAATTCATATAGCTCCAAAATTCATAGGGAACCATTTCTGCCATATCATAGCGGAATCCGTCGACACCTTTCGCTGTCCAATACAATGCGATGTCGCGGAACTTTTTCCAGGAACTCGGTACATCTTTGTCTGCCCAGAATTTGTAATGATCCTGATACGGTTTGTCGGCATAACCTGGGGGAAGTTCAGGAAAATCTTTACTTCCATCCGGCTTAATTCCGTAGTTGATCTTTACCGTTTCATACCAATCGTTTATGTCAGGTTTGGCAAGACGTGATCCGTTGCCTGTCCACTTTGCAGGATTCTCTTCAAATTTTCCATCGATCAGCGGATTTTTTTCTCCATTTAAAGGTTTGTAATTATCAGAAGTGGGAACCTGAAAATTCTGCCCCGGAATATAATAGAAGTTGTTATCGCGAGCATATTCAACAGAAGTATCATCGTCGGCACCAAAATCACGCACACCGGCGGGATTTGTCTTTCCTTCGTAACGACGCGCGACATGATTTGGAACGATATCGATCAGCAATTTCAAGCTATTCTTATGTGTACGCTGAATCAATGCTTCGAACTCATGCAGCCTGTTCTCAGGATTAACAGCAAGATCCGGATTCACATTATAATAATCTTTTACAGCATATGGCGATCCGGCGCGGCCTTTGACCACTTCAGGATCATCGTTAGAGATTCCAATTGAAGAATAATTCCTGATCACAGCGTGATGCGGAACGCCGGTGTACCAAATATGTGTTGCGCCAAGAGCTTTTATTTCCTGCAGCGACTTATCTGTGAAATCGTTGAACTTCCCTACTCCGTTTTCTTCAATTGTACCCCAAGGTTTGTTGGTGGTATCTTTATTTCCGAATAATCTTGTAAAAACCTGATATACAACTGCCTTTTGTTGTGGAAGCTGACTTTGATCTGAATTCATTCTCGCACTATTATTTTTGGTGGCGCATCCTGCCAGAGTTGTAAGTATCACAGCGCAGCCTAGTATTTTTTTCATTTTTTTTATATTAACTCTAGCCACAAATATAAAGGATTGACCGCTTAAAAGTGCTGTTACTAATTTATTCTTAAGACGCCACTAACTGGTGCCATTTTGCATAAATTTGCTAAAAATTCCGCATTGAAAAAAACATTGTTTTTTAATTTTATTATACTGGTTTTCTGTGCCTTTACTCCGCTTCTTGCGCAGGCGCCAAAAAAAATAATTGTTGAATATTCTGATTACTTCGACATCAACCAAACTGAGATTCCTGATGCTGCATTATTGACCGGAAACGTCCGCGTAAGCCATGATGGCGTGGTGATGACATGCAACAAGGCATATTATTTTCAAAAGGAAAATTATATAAAAGCCTT
>DASWND010000097.1:0-6819 GCA_036399435.1 Flavobacterium sp. | reverse complement strand
CAGGGAAAAAATTGTTGAAAAGCAATTGCAGTTGCAAGTTGAGTTGAATGCGATTCACGAAACCATACGTGAGATATTGTTCAGCCATACGCCTGCAGCCGGGCCGACAGGACAAAACCGCAAGATGCTGATCGTATTTGTATCACTTCTTGAAATCCTCGAATTGGCTTTAGCAACGGGATTTGAACACGAAAAACTTCACCAGAAGTTCAATAGCCATCCACATGTTTTGAAGACATATCAGGAATTGGCATACCGACTGGCAAGTACATTGAAAAGGCTTTCCCGAAGCATGATCAATCGCAGTAAATATGTCTCAAAACATAAGCTTCTTAATGAATTGGGTGCCTTACAATCAGCCATCAATCATTATGAAGTAGCACTTGGCGAAGAAAAGGCCGCCGACGGTGTTTACATGCTGACAACCATGCTGGATTATGCGGAAAAGCAGGCGGAAAAAATCAACATAATCGAAAAGGCTCTGACCATTGCTTCATTTAAACATGATCTAAAAGGCAGAGATCGTGAACTTGATAAATTTATCACACCACAATATTATCCGATACAAACGCTGCTTGAAAATTTAAGTTTTTCATCGGCAACATTCAGGCATTCGTTACGGCTGACAATCACGATCTTATGCGGTGTTGCGATCGGCCATCTTCTACCACTGCAGAATGCATACTGGATCCTGCTCACGATTGTTGTCATTTTACGGCCAGGTTATGGTTTGACCAAATCACGGTCTCTTGAAAGGATCATTGGAACCGTAATTGGCGGCGTCATTGCTTTCGCTATTGTTTCAGTGATTCACAATCCTTATATTATTGGCACTTTAGCATTGATATGCATGGTGCTTGGGTTTTCTTTTTCTTCGATTAATTATAAGGTCGGTGCCACCTTTGTTACAATTTATGTCGTATTTCTTTTCAGCATGCTTACGCCCAACATTCGCGATGTAGTTGGCTATCGGATTATTGATACTGTTGCCGCCGCAGCGCTTGCCTTCTTTGCAAATTACTTTTTATGGCCTTCCTGGGAATTTCTCAGTATTCCGGTTTATTTAAAAAAAGCAGTTGCTGCAAACCGCGATTATCTGAAAGAAATTGCACGGTTGTACAACAATAAAGGCGATGTTCCTGTTTCATACAGGCTTGCACGAAAGGCTGCTTTTATTGAAATTGGCAATTTGATGGCATCTTATCAGCGAATGGTTCAGGAACCTAGATCGAAACAAAAACAGCTTCTGGAGGTATATCAGCTTGCCGTATCAAATCATACACTATTGTCTTCACTTGCGTCACTTGGAACATATATTCAGGCACATGATACCACAAGTGCGTCAGAAGCTTTTAATGTCGTTGTCAAGTCTGCAATCAGAAATCTTGATGACACTGAAGCTATTCTTGACGGTAAACCCGCCAGTATTACTAAAGATGCAGATCTTGCCATGCGGTTCAGCCAACTTCGCGATGTCACAGAAGTACGATTATCCCAAGGACGGGAATCAAACCCGGCTGAAAAGAAATTGATCAAGCAGGAAGCGCAGCTTATAGTTGAGCAGCTGATGTGGCTCATCAACTTAACAGAAAGCATCCGACGAGGCGTAAAAGTTCTAAAACAGGAACCTGCTCAATTAACGAGCTCCAAAGTTGTTGCGGTATAAGTCCTGATTTCTTCTAGAAAAGCGGCATCTTCATTAAGTTTCTTACCGAAAGACGGAATCATCTCCTTCAATTTATCCTGCCATTCGGCGGATGATGCCTTATCCGAAAAACATTTTTTTATTAATTCGAGCATAATTGATGCTGAAGTTGAGGCGCCAGGCGAAGCGCCAAGCAAAACAGCAAGAGTTCCATCTTCTTTTGTAACCACCTCGGTACCAAATTCAAGTTCGCCACCGCCATCGGGACCTTTTTTTATCACCTGCACACGCTGTCCTGCAATTTCAAGTTCCCAATCTTTCATCTCAGCGGTCGGCATATATTCTTTTAAGGCATCTAGCCGCGCTTCCGGCGACAGCCTTACCTGATCGATCAAATATTTAGTAAGTGGAAGATTTTTAAATCCAGCTGACAGCATCGGAAATATATTGCCTACCTGAATAGAAAAAGGCAAATCCAGGTAAGAACCATTTTTGAGAAATTTTGTCGTAAAACCTGCATAAGGACCAAATAGAAGTTCTTTCTTTCCGTTGATCATGCGTGTATCGATATGCGGAACCGACATTGGCGGTGCGCCGACAGAAGCTGTTCCATATACTTTAGCTTCATGTCTTTCTATGATTTCCTGGTTCGTACATCGCAGCCATTGTCCGCTGACAGGAAATCCGCCATATCCTTGGCCTTCTTTTATGTCTGCTTTTTCAAGCAATGGCAATGATCCACCTCCGGCTCCGATAAAAACAAACTTTGTCCTGATCTTACGCCGTTCTTTAGTTTCAAGTTCCTTTACTCCTATTTGCCAGCGTCCGTCACGCTTCTGTCGTAATCGTCGAACTTCGTGATTAAAATGAATTTTTACACCTTCTAATCCACGTAAATAATTGAACATTGTCCGTGTCAAAGCTCCAAAGTTGACGTCTGTACCAAGACGCATATAAGTTGCTGCAGTTGGAACCGATTTATCACGGCCTTCCATGACCAGCGGCATCCATTTTAGCTGCTGATCGAAGTCTGTGCTAAACTCCATCTTTTTAAAAAGATTATTTTTTGTCAGCGCATCATATCGCCGTTGAAGAAAACTGACGTTCTTTTCTCCCCATACAAAACTAACATGTGGGACGCTGCGAATAAATGCAGATGGCGGAGCTATAAGCCCTTTCTTTACCAGGTAAGACCAAAACTGTCGTGAAACTTCAAATGATTCTGCTATTTTGACTGCTTTCGATATATCAATGCTGCCATTCTCAAGTTCAGGTGTATAATTCAATTCACAAAAGGCCGAATGTCCTGTGCCGGCGTTGTTCCATGCGTCGGAACTTTCAGCAGCGGCAACATCAAGACGTTCATAAATTTCTATTTTCAGATCCGGTTGAAGTTCTTTAAGCATCACACCTAAGGTTGCGCTCATAATTCCGGCACCAATTAATACGACGTCAGTGGAATCGTATAAAGTAGATTCAGCCATAGCTTGTTTTAATACTAAGTTACGCCGAAACTATGTTATCGTTTTATTAAAACTTGATTGCGCGTGCTTCAGATCATCTTTCTGGTAAGGTAGTCCTGCAACATAATAGTTGCTGATATCTCATCGATCAGCGCCTTGTCCTGACGCTTCTTTTTTTTCAGTCCACTATCGAGCATCGATTGAAAAGCAAGTTTTGATGTAAACCGCTCATCGACCCTGATAACTTTTATTTCAGGAAAGGCCGCTGTGAATTTTTCAGCGAATTTATCGATGGCTTCTGCACTTTCAGAAGGTTCATTGTTCATTTGAAGCGGCTTTCCAATGAGGACTTTCACTACTTGTTCTTTTGTGAAATATTCTCTTAGAAATGGAAAGAGCGAATCTGTGGGAACCGTTGTAAGCCCCGACGCGATAAGCTGAAGCTCGTCGGTAACTGCTATTCCTGTCCGTTTGGAACCATAATCTAAAGAGAGAATCCGTGCCATTTCGGAGTAGTTTATGTTCAATCAAAGTTAACCTATATTTCTCAAAAACACGGTTTAACTGCACAATTAATCGACCAACGCAATTTTTTCAAAAATTAAGTGTTATAGAATTGTAAGAAAAGCTTATAAAATTTCTATCTTGCAACCTTTTAAAATAAACATATGAGATTATCGCTTCTAAGTATTACCATTTTATTTTTGGCTTCCATACCTTCATCAGCACAAAATAAAACATTCACTTTCAGCCATACGCAAGTGCGAAACAATGTTCAGCAATGGGAAAATAAAATGGAAAAGAAGCAGCAAACGGTATCAATCTCAGATTGCAAGATAGACCTGCAAGTCAGTGATGAACAATATCATCTCGATATTGTAACTACTACGCATCTGCCTGATAATGGTGTAATCTACCTTTGCAAAAACGAGCAATTGCACGACATCACTGTAATGCTTATTTCAGATGAAAAAATGTATGTCTACGACGACAAAAAGCGTTTCCTTATCAATTTCAGCCAGCCGCTTGTGATGAACGACTAGCTTCTCACGATAAACACTTCCACTACTATTTAAAAAATACGGTTTATATTTGTCAAAAAGATTAATATGGACCAGCTCCGCAGCGTCATCGAAGCCGCCTGGCAAGATAGAAGCTTACTTACCGATACCAACACAATTTCCGCAATCCGTGAAGTGGTCGACCAGCTTGACCGCGGCATTCTTCGTGTTGCAAATCCGTCAAATGATGGCTGGCAAATTAATGAATGGGTAAAAAAGGCCGTTGTTCTTTATTTTCCGATCCAGAAAATGGAAACACATGAAGTTGGCATATTTGAGTTCCATGACAAGATTCCATTAAAAAATAATTATGCCGAACGAGGCATTCGTGTTGTCCCTCCTGCAGTTGCACGACACGGCGCTTATATTTCCAAGGGGGTCATCCTTATGCCAAGCTACGTCAATATCGGTGCCTACGTCGACGAAGGAACCATGGTCGACACCTGGGCCACAGTTGGAAGTTGTGCCCAAATTGGCAAAAACGTCCATTTAAGCGGCGGAGTCGGCATTGGCGGCGTCCTCGAACCTCTTCAGGCAGCTCCCGTAATCATTGAAGATGGCGCATTCATCGGTTCACGTTGCATTGTCGTCGAAGGCGTCCGCATCGAAACCGAAGCAGTTCTTGGAGCCAATGTCTGCCTCACAGCATCAACCAAAATTATCGACGTCACAGGAGATTCTCCTGTTGAAGTCAAGGGAGTGGTTCCCGCACGATCTGTTGTAATTCCCGGAAGCTATACAAAAAAGTTCGCAGCAGGTGAATTTCAGGTTCCATGCGCCTTGATTATCGGCAAACGTAAAGCGTCTACAGATCTCAAAACCTCTTTAAACAATGCACTTCGTGAATACGATGTAGCAGTATAATGAAAGTACTTGTCATCCAGCAGAAGATGATTGGCGATGTCCTTGCCAGCACAGTTATTTGTGAAGCTGTTAAGGATGCTTTTCCCAATAGTGAAGTTCACTACATGGTTCAGCCCGCCACGCGCCCCGTTGTTGATGGCAATCCTTTTGTCGACAGGATCATTAATTTCCATCCACCAATAAAAAACCGTTTCTCTAATCTGATTTCGTACGGCAAAGCCCTCAGAAAAGAAAAGTACGATGCTGTCATAGATGCTTACGGAAGGTGGGAAAGCATATTGCCTACCTATTATTCTGACGCTCCAGTCAGGATCGGATGGCAAAAATGGTACACGGGAATATTTTATACGAAACTTGTTCTACCGGCCAACAATGTAAGCGGATCTGCAATTTTCCACCGACTGCAGCTAGCAAATGCGCTGACCGAAAAAATGATTACAACAGTTTTTCCAAAGATCTATCTGACAGATGATGAAAAAATTGTAGCCGGACGAAAAATCGACGATCTATCAATTCAACGCCCAATCATCATGATCAGCGTCATGGGAAGTTCAGAAGATAAAAGTCTGCCTGCTGCGCAAATGGCTGCAAACATCGATCTGATAGCAGCGTCCGGGGATGCCATGCTGTTGTTTAACCACATTCCTTCTCAGAAAGCAGATGCAATGCAAATCTATGAGCATTGCAAGGTTGAAACAAAAGCTAAAATCTGCCTTGACCTCGACATTAGCGGCCTGCGCAATTTCTTAGCTGTGCTTTCGCATTGCAGTGCGCTTATTGGCAACGAAGGTGGTGCGGTTAATATGGCAAAGGCTTTAGGAATTCCGACATTTACTATCTTTTCGCCATGGATCAACAAGTCGTCATGGGACATGTTAAACGACGAGGAACGGCATGTTGCAGTTCATCTTCAGGATTTTTTTCCAAAAATATACGGTAGTGATCACCCAAAAAAGTTTAGAAAGAATTCGCTTGACCTTTATAAAAAACTGAGCGTTGATCTTTATGCCGACAGGCTCAAAGCATTTGTGAAACGCGCTGTAAATCAGTAGAGTTTTCTGAAGCTGATCCTGCTGTACACTATAGCTTTTCCTGCTTAAAGAAAGCAGTAAAAGGCTGCCGCTGCCATCAGGGCTATGGCTTAATTACACACAATTACTCTTTAACGATACCAATCGGCGTCCGAACCGTCTTTTTAAGCTTGACGTTCCTCCTAATATTAAAGTTCTTTTCCCACGTCTCTTTGTTAACGTAGCCGCGAGCATGGTCAAGGTGGACACAAATCGCGCTATACCTTATCTGTTTCGATTTCAA
The DNA here is from genome assembly GCA_036399435.1 of Flavobacterium sp. GTDB lineage: Bacteria > Bacteroidota > Bacteroidia > Flavobacteriales > Flavobacteriaceae > Flavobacterium. The sequence continues at coordinate 472 of DASWND010000097.1, read as the reverse complement.
ACCTTTATTAAATAAGCGTTCGCCAAGTTCCCGATCCTGTCCGCCATATTGCATTTCTTCATTAAACCCGTTGATATCAACAAGATCCTGCTTCCATCCTGATGCATTATGGCCGTTCCATGAAGCATTTGTTGGTGTAATCGCATTTAGCATCTTAGCCAATGTGCCCGAAACTCGAAGTTTCATGTTCTTAAAAGAGCGTTTCAGCCCGTGTTCAAGAAGCCATTCAATATCGAAACATCGCTGTTGGAGGATATCGTCTTTCGTAATTGCTTTTGAAATCTCCATTGGCAGCATAAAGTATCCACCAGACAGGAAAAAGCCTTTTTCCCGATATGCAAGATGTGTAGCGACAAAATCTTTGCGCGGAATACAGTCGCCATCCGTGAAAATCAGATAATTTGAACGCGCAGCGACAATGGCTTTGTTTAAGATTCTTGACTTTTGAAACCCATCATCTTCCTGCCAAACG